>JAHEII010000015.1:9197-10271 GCA_024639485.1 Alphaproteobacteria bacterium | reverse complement strand
GTTTCCATGATATCAGACAACCGCACCGGCCGGTCTGAGGATAATAATTTAGCCAGCCGCACCTGCCCCAGCACCCGCCGAGCCGGATCAATGATAATAATGACATAAAACTCATCAGGGAGCTGATCGGCATCTTCTGCCCGTAAATGATCAATCGACTGCCCCACCGTCCAATGCGACGGGCAAACCACCACTTCGCGTTGCATCAACCGGCCAGCGCAATGTTCAGGATATGATAACGCTTCCTCAACAATCAGACGTTCACCAACAGGTAAAGCGGCCAGAATATCGGCGACTTCTTCTTCTTCAAGGTCTTCGAGAATATCAACTGCATCATCGCTATCCAGTTCTGGTAACGCTTGCGCCAGTTCATTCACGCCATAACTGGATACCACATCCTCAAGCACCGAATCCGGCAAATAGGTCAGCACGGTGGGATCAAGGTTTTCCCGCATCATCAATGTAAAACGTTTTAGCTGGGCGGAATTCAGCCGTTCAATCATATCCGCCTGATCAGCGGGGTGAAGCGGGGCAACCAGAGATACCAGACGATCTTTGTTACCATCAGCAATACATGCAATCACCGCCGCTACTACTTTGGGGGTTAAACCATACAGATTTGCCAGCTCATATGATGTGCTGGTTTTAAACTCTATATTATCATGATCCGGTTTAACAGCCATAGGTGATTGCCTTCCGGCAGCATTCTGCGCTGCAATAATGTATGCTTTGCTTATACTGCTTTTTTCCAGAAAATCAATGACCAGCTATGCGCTGTCTTATTAAGAAACATAAATTAGAATGGCATTGGGTAAGTGTTAAAAATCCGTAGGAACACCGCCCTCAGCCTTGCGTCTATTAACAAAATCCAGCAATTCATCATGAATACCGGCATCCATTGGCGGTGGCGTAAACTCTGCCAGAATATCTTTCATAATAGCATTAGCCCGCTTTTCAGTGGTCACGCTTCCAGCTTCTTCCCATGCTTCGTAATTGCGCCAATCAGAAAGGAAAGGCGCATAAAACGCATCTTTAAACCGCCGCTGGGTATGTTCCGCCCCGAAAAAATGGCTT
>JAHEII010000015.1:5993-9187 GCA_024639485.1 Alphaproteobacteria bacterium | reverse complement strand
ATCTCACAATCCATGATCAGTTTTTCAAAACTGGCACATAGCCCGCCTTCCAGCCAGCCAGCGGCATGATAGACCATATTGCAATGCCCTGCCGATACCGCATTGAGCGAAGCCATGCTTTCCCATACAGACTGACCATCCGGATAATTAGCGGCACAGGCAACAGAACCACGCCATGGCAATCCGTAACGCCGCGCCAATTGGCCAGATATCTGCATCGCACGAATATATTCAGGCGTGCCAAATGCCGGTGCACCGGATTTCATATCCACATTACTTGTGAACGCGCCATACACCACCGGCGCATGTGGTTTTACCAGTTGTAACAGCACCAATCCTGCCAGAAACTCAGCATTTTGTTGAACAACTGCACCAGCCACGGTCGCCGGTGCCATCGCACCGGATAAGGTGAACGGGCTGATAATCACCGCTTGGCCACGTCTGGCACAGCGCATCGCCCCATCCAGCATCGGCCAGTCATGTTTCAGCGGCGAGGTGGAATTGATATTCGTCAGCATATGCGGTTTGGCTTGAAATTCGGCTTCGGTCAAGCCGGCGGCAATTCGCGTCATTTCCATACCATCATTGATACGGCCACTGCCAAGCGAATAGGCATGCACCGCTTTATCAGACAGCGTCAGCATATCATAAAGGCAATCCAGATGCCGGATAGAGGCGTGAATATCTACCGGTTCAACCGGATATCCGGCAATAAAATGCAAACAGTTAAAATACTGGTTTAATCTGATCAGGTTTTGAAAATCAGGACGTGTTCCCACCCGCCGCCCATGATCCAGATCACTAACATTAGGCGCAGAAGCCACAGAAGAATAAACCATATTCTTGCCGCCAATGGTCAGCATCCGGTCAGCATTGCGTGGCGTTATGGTAAATTGCGCTGGCGCGCAATGTACCATTTCCATGACCAACGCCCTATCCATACGGACATTCTGATTGGCAAAATCAACGTCACATCCGGCTTTAGCCAGAATATCAAGCGCTTCTTCGTTCAGGAAAACAATACCTATGTCTTCTAGCACCTGCATGGATGTGTCATGAATACGTTGCAGATCATCTTCGGATACAGGCTCAACCGGATGATCCGAATAGGACGGCAAAGCCCAGTCCAGTTGATCAATGGCAAGACGCTGGCTACTGCCTGATCGGGAGCCAGATCGGGGGCCAGATCGGGAGCCAGATCGGATCCGGCGGCTATTCTGTTCAGTATCTTTTTCCATGCCCTTATCTATTCCATATAAATATTCACATCACACATGGGTGGTTGTAAAAACGTCATAACTATCTTCAACGGAAAATAAAATATTTTGCAACAGATATTCCCATTGAATAAAAAATCATTTATGACTTCATGCTAATTATGTGAGGTGTCGGAATGACACAATTTAGCATGCATTTATATTTGGGTGGCGCCCGTTCCGGTAAAAGTGCAGCGGCAGAACATTGCGCTAAGACGCTAGCGGCACCGTCTGGCCAGCTTCCGTTTTATCTGGCAACTGGTCAGGCTTTTGACGATGAAATGAAACAACGGATCGCGCGGCACAAAGATATGCGCAAAGATCATTTTCAAACAATCGAAGAACCCCTTGATTTAGCAACAATCATTCAATCGCTTGATAGCGATAACAGCGTGATACTGATTGATAGTATTGGCATCTGGCTGACTAATCTGATGATGGCTGAGAAAGACTGGCAAGAACCGCTTGATCAGCTTCTTAAAATGATCAAACATGCTGGCCACCACGTCATTTTCGTATCTGATGATGTCGGTGGCGGTATTATTCCCGAAAACGCTATGGCACGACAATTTCGTGATCAAATTGGTCGGATTAATCAGCGACTTGCTAGTGAATCCGATCGTGTTACCTTTGTCATTGCAGGAATTGAAACACATATCAAATAGGATAATACCAAAATGAAGATTGAATATAAAAATCCTGATCACATTCACACATATATGGCTAATTTACCTGCTATTGATTCAGCCACAGCAGATCAGGCACATGATAGACAGCAACAGCTGACCAAACCCCCCGGATCATTAGGCCGGCTAGAAGACATTGCTATCTGGATGGCTGGCTGGCAAGGACAGGAAAAGCCACAGATCAAAGCGCCAGCTTGCCTGATTTTTGCTGGCAATCATGGCGTTGCACAAAACGGCGTATCCGCTTTCCCGCCGGAAGTCACCGAACAGATGGTGCTTAATTTTCAACATGGCGGTGCCGCGATTAATCAGCTTTGTCAGGCAGCCGGTGCCAGTTTAAATGTGTTTCCCCTATCGCTGGACACCCCAACTGCCGATTTCTCTGAACAGCCTGCCATGAGCGTAGAAGACACTCTGGCGGCAATGCAAATGGGCGCGGATGCTATCCCTGATGATGCTGATCTGATCTTACCGGGTGAAATGGGCATCGGTAACACCAGCTCAGCCGCCGCATTATCACATCTGGTTTTTGGCGGAGAAGCCGACACATGGACAGGACGCGGAACTGGACTGGATGATGACAGATTAGCGCATAAAATCAGCATTATCACCAAGGCGGTAAACAGGGTTAAAAACCAGACTCTTGATCCGGTGACTATGCTTTCCGAATTAGGCGGCAGAGAGTTAGCGGCCATTGCCGGATGTGTACTAGCCGCCCGTTTGCTGCGGATACCTGTTTTACTGGACGGGTTTATTTCAACGGCGGCTTGTTTGCCGCTATGGGCAAGCAATAACGCGGCGCTGGATCATTGCCAGATCAGCCATTATTCCAAAGAACCCGGCCATCGCCATGTGATTGACGCGCTTGGCAAAACCGCCATTCTTGATCTTGATCTCCGTCTGGGTGAGGCGAGTGGCGCGGCCATCGCATTACAGATTGTCAGATCAGCACTAGCGGCACATAATGGCATGGCAACCTTTGCTGAGGCCGGTGTATCGGATGGATAAAGCCCTCAACAATATCATAAAAAATGCCCGACTGTTCCAGCAGGATTGCCGGATGGCGGCTATGATATTGACACGCCTGCCGGGGGTTTCTACGGACTATCCTGAAAACAGGAATATCGCAAATAGCTATGCGGCGTTTCCGCTGATCGGGGTTCTGGTGGCCGCATGCGCGGCTATTCCTGCTATGGCGTTGTCATTAGCCAATATTCCGGCATTGGCTGTTGTTGCCGTGCTGCTGGCGGTG
>JAHEII010000015.1:0-5983 GCA_024639485.1 Alphaproteobacteria bacterium | reverse complement strand
CTTCACGAAGACGGTCTGGCCGATGTTGCGGATAGCTTGGGCGGCTCTGATCCGGCTAGGCGTTTGCTGATTATGCGGGATAGCCGCATTGGTGCGTTCGGGGTAATCGCATTAATACTGGTTCTGGTGATACAAATCGCCTGTCTTGCTGATTTACTGGCCGACGGAATGACAACATTAATGGGCGGCTGGCTGGCCAGTGCTATATTATCGCGGGCAATGATGGCGTTGCAGGCATGGGCGTTCCCACCACCAGATAATAGCGGTTTTGCCCATTCGGTTGGCAGACCGGATATGCGTGTCATGCTGATCAGCATGGGTAGCGGCTTTGTGTTGGCGCTGATGCTAAGCGGATCATTGGCCATATTCATTGCCGCCGGATGCGCGGCCGTGGCAACATATGGATTTGGATATCTGCTGAACAGGCATATCGGCGGGGTTAATGGTGATGGGCTGGGCGCAACGCAAATGATCAGCGCCAGCATTATTCTGATGGTTATGGCCGCCGCATGACAACGCTGATTATTAATCAATTAATCCTGATACGGCATGCCCGAACAGATTATGACCGGTCTTATGTGCCGCCGGTAAATCCACCATTAGATGAAACAGCCCATCATGATTATGCCGCGATGCAGGCATGCCTGCCCAAAGATTATCGCTGGATAATCAGTCCGCTTAAGCGGTGTCAGGATACGGCAGATCAATTGATCCGGCATGGCGCATCATATGCAAGCAAACAGGATGATGCCCGACTGCAAGAGCAATCCTATGGCCAGTGGCATGACCAGAATGTCAGCGCATTATGGCAGGATGAGCTATCATATGGCGATAAACATAACTGGCATTTCATACATCCCAACCGGATTCCGCCAGATGGAGAAAGCTTTGCACAGGTCATGAAAAGGCTTGCGCCGGCATTACCAGAATATGCCGCCAAACATACGGTTCTGGTGACACATGGCATGGTTATTCGGGCATTAATCGGGCTTGCAATGGGAATGACCGCTGATCAGGCGTTGGCGCTGGATATCGCGCCTTTATCCATGACCGGATTAAGCCATATGGTAACAGGTGCCGTCACTACACCCGGTAATGGCGGCCGCTGGCAGCTAAATTATCTCAATCGTGGATTTTAGGTCGATACATTAGCCTGATCAATCACCCCAACAAGTCTATCTGATATCTAGCGATTGCCGCGTGGATCAACCCAGCCAATGCTACCATCATTGCGGCGATAGATCATATTCAATCCCATATGGCCATTATTCCGGAACATCATGGCTGACTGGCCAGATATATCAAACCGCATGATAGCTTCTTCTAGGGAAAGATTTAAAATAGAATAATCCATTTCTGCCAGAATAGCCGGTGCGCCATCCGGATTTGCATCATTTGTATCCGGTTCATCCTCGCCAGTATCTGCCACTGATTCATATGACAAAACCGTCATGGTAGCCGCCATCATATCTTGATCTGTTTGATCCTGATGATGATTTTTTAGCCGCCTTTTGTATCGCCGCAAGCGTTTTTCAATATGTCCGGCGGCAACATCCATCGCCTGATGCGCGTCACCGGCTTTGCCACTTGCTTCCATATCCATGCCAGTTGTCAGGACAACATATATCTTTACGGCAAATCCGATGGTATCTTTTTCCAGTGTCACTTTACCAGAAACTGCACGTGGAAAATATTTTGATACAACCGCATCAAGTTGTGTTTCGGCGTGTTCCTGAAACGCTGCGCCTGAATCCATGTTTTTGCCAGATACTGTGATTTGCATGATGTTCTCCTTTTTTAGATATTTAGCTTATGATCATGCTTTCAATTGGCATAAATGCCCGAAGCATGATGATAAAATGATCAAACATAATGATCATGAAAACAAGGATATTAGGAATTTATGCCTAAATTAGGGCAAATCAGGCGATTTCCTGTCGCAACCCGATAGATAGCCGGCCATCTGTTACCTGATCCACAAAATGAAGCGGGCGGCCATTATCACCATCACGTCCGGCAAAATCTGGCGCGGATAACAACACCAGACGCCCCGGCCGGTCATCAATTACCGTGGCACCATTACCATCACGATCCTGACACAAACATAACCGTGACTGCCCCGCCAGCGTGATAATGAAAACGATCTGGCGATAACGCAAACCATCCCGATGAATGCCAATACCTTTTGATTGTGCCGGATAATTCTGAACAGCCAGATCATTAATATGATAAGGCATCCGTAGAACCGGTTCAGACATTTTTGCATTAGCCTGATTGCATCCGGTTTCCAGCACATGACAGAGATTTTCCAAAGCGCCCTGACGTGGTGCGGGAAAACAGATGTCAAAATCCTGAGAAACGACAACGCCTTTATGCGATACCCGATCACGGGCGCGCCGCATGGGTAAGGCCGCTGTTTCTTTTTTCAGATCAGATATCTCATCTTCAGAAAAAAAAGGGATAGATAGACCAAGGCACTGATCTTGAGATAATGCTGTTAATGCCCTGGTCAAAATGTCTAGTCTGTCTTCGGTTAATGTCACCATCAACTACTCATAAAACACTCAAATAACCGGCGCTAAATTAAGCCAGCGATGCCACCAGTTTATCAACCTCCGGCATGACGCTTTCTATCCGGTCAAACATGATATTAATCTCATCCGCGGTAATAATCAGCGGCGGACAGAAAGCAATACCATCAATCGGTAAAGCCCGAACAATCACCCCGGCATCCTGTATCATTTTCATGACACGGGCGGCTGTTTTAAGCTTGGGGTCAAGCTTGATACGGGTATCCGGTTTGGCAACAAACTCAATCGCACCAATAAGCCCCATGGAACGCGAATGGCCAACAGACGCATATTCGCCTAAACGGGCTACTCTTTCGGCAAAAAGCGGCGTAAGCGTACGCACATGTTCAATGATATTGCGTTCTTCCATCAATTCCAACGTCCGCAGAGCCACTGCCGCTGGCACAGGATGCGCTGAATAGGTATAGCCATGACCAAACTGCCCCAGCTTTTCCGCCTGAATAGCCATGCCATCAGCAATCTGGTCTGTGACTAGCACACCGGATATTGGCAGATAAGCCGCGGATAATGCCTTCGCGCAAGTCAGGATATCCGGCTTAAGTCCAAAAGTGGTTGATCCCCACATGTTACCTGTCCGGCCGAATCCGCAAATCACTTCATCGGAAATCAACAGAATATCGTGTTTTTTCAGGATGGGCTGTAACGCGTCATAATATCCTTCTGGTGGTATGATTACACCGCCAGCACCCATTAACGGTTCTGCAATGAAAGCACCAATAGTATCTGCACCTTCTTCGGCAATCATGTCTTCGAGATCATTCATGCAACGCTTAACAAAATCCGCTTCGCTCTCGCCGTCATGCGCTTCCTGAAAGTAATTGGGGGATGTGGTATGTTTGGCAAAATCCAGCGGCAAGCTAAAGCCCTGCTGAACATAGGCCAGACCAGTCAGGCTGGATGCCGCTAATGTCACTCCGTGATAACCACCCTTGCGGCTAATGATTTTGCGCTTTTCGGGCTTACCAATCGCCGCGTGATAATACCAGACCATTTTAATCGCTGTATCATTTGCTTCTGATCCGGAATTACAGAAAAATACTTTTTCAAGTCCTTCTGGTGCGACTGATATCAGCTTTTCAGCCAGATTAATCGCCGGATTATGGGTTTTTGCCGTAAAGCTGTGATAATATGGCAATTCTTCCATCTGTTTGGTTGCCGCTTTGACAAGCTCTTTTTCGCTAAAACCAAAGGAAGCGCACCATAAACCGGCCATGCCCTCAATATAGTCACGGCCTTCGTTATCATAAACATATACACCCTTGCCTTTATTAAGGATCATTGGCCCCTGTTCAGCTAATTGTGCCGGATTAGTATAAGGATGAAGATGATAGGCAATGTCTTTTGCTTCTTGCGAATTGGGTGAAAACCGCTCTGGTTTGTTCATTTGTCTTTCCTTCCTTAGAACTAGTCGTTTTTATGATTAGCCTGAACAGATATATCTTTCATCCGATCAAACATGTTGTCCGCCATTAATATGTAATTCAGCACCATTTACATAGCTTGCTTCGTTCGAGCAAAGAAAATAAATGCTATCTGCAACTTCTTTTGTTGTTCCAAGTCGATGCATGGGAATATCCGGCAACACGACTTTTTCTGTATCAGCAGAAATCATATCGGTTTTTATTTCGCCGGGGGCTATGGCATTAACGCGCACCCCCATTGAGCCAAAATCATTTGCCATTTCACGCGTCAGCGCACTTAATGCGGCTTTCGATGTGGCATAAGCGGTGCCAGCAAAATTATGGACTTTGCTGCCCGCGATTGACGTGACATTAACAATAGTGCCACGCCCCTGTTTTAGCGCATCAGCCAATCCGCGTGCCAGCATAATGGGCGCAAAGAAATTGACCTGAAATACCTCATGCCAGTCTTCTATCGGGGTGGCTTTGCTATCCATTCTCCCCCCTGATGGGGTTTTTGGCGAAATGGCGGCATTATTGACCAAGGCGTGTAAGGGCTGACCATCAAGCCGTTCAAGCAATTCTGCTATGCCCGAAGAAATGCTGTTCTGATCTGACAGATTGATTTGCAGATGATCTTCTTCACCAGCTGGCCAAGGGCAATCCTTAGGGAAAGCATGCCGGGAACAGGTGATAACACGCCAGCCTTCTTCGGAAAACCGTTTAACCGTAGCATGGCCTATGCCTCTGCTAGCACCGGTCAAAACAAGGGTTTTTTTTTCGTCATTCTGTTTTGTCATAGCGTTACATTCTGTATTGCACACTGTATGGCATACTGTATTGTTTATTTAGATCATGTTAAGAATAGTATAAACGTATTCAACATGTGGCAAGCACGCAAATTAGTTACGTTTAAAATCATATAGGTTAATAACATAAATCCATTGGAATAAACATGAAACAAGCAGATTTTATCATAATAGGCGCAGGGTCTGCCGGATGTGTTCTGGCCAACCGGTTAACCGCTGACGGCAAAACAACCGCTATCCTGATTGAAGCAGGCGGCGAAGACCGCCATCCTTATATTCACCTACCGGTCGGCTATGTCAAAACCATGGTTAATCCGGCCGTAAACTGGATGTTTAAATCAGAACCCGAAGCCGGAACACATAATCGGGCTATTGATATGCCACGCGGCAAGGTTCTGGGTGGATCATCATCCATCAACGGCATGCTTTATGTCCGTGGCCAGAGCCATGATTATGATAGCTGGGCGCAAAGCGGTAACAAAGGATGGAGCTATCAGGATGTTCTGCCTTATTTCAAAAAAACAGAGTGTTTTGAAGGCATCACTAAAAATATGGCTGATCCGGAATTACGCGGCGGTGATGGCCCGTTACATGTTCAATTTGTCCGCGAAGAATACCAAGCCATGGATAAAATACTGGAAAGCGCCAGAGCAGAAGGCTGGCCAACCAATCCGGATTACAATGGCGACGATCAAGAGGGATTTGCCTATGCCCAGACAACGATGCGTAATGGGTTGCGCTGGTCTGCTAAAAAAGGCTATCTGAATCCTGTCCGTAAACGGCGTAATCTCTATGTTATGCGCCATACGACAGCAACAGGTCTGGTGATGGATGGTAAAACCGTTACCGGTGTTACCGTGTCCCGTGCTGGCAAGACAGAAACGCTGACCGCCAATGCTGAGGTTATATTAGCGGCTGGTGCGTTCCAGTCACCGCAATTGCTGGAATTATCGGGCATTGGCGATTCTGATATTTTATCCCGGCATGGCATCCAAACAATCCACGCCTTACCAGCGGTTGGCAAACATATGCAGGATCATTACATTTCCCGCATTTCATGGAAACTGCGTGACCTGCCCTCACTCAATAGCAAAACACGCGGGCTTGGGCTGGCCGGTGAATTGCTTAAATTTGCAACCCGGCGTAGAGGCGCGCTGTCCATGCCGGCCGGCATTGTCATGGG
>JAHEII010000173.1 GCA_024639485.1 Alphaproteobacteria bacterium | reverse complement strand
AAAGTCAATTTGACCACCAAGCAAGGCTTGCATGCGTGCCTGACCATCACCGATACCGATGATTTCCATATTTGCGACACCTGGAGGGCCTTCCCAGTAATCCATATTGGCTTCTAGCTTTGTGACCCCTGCAGCATCAAAGGAAACCAGCTTAAATGGCCCTGTTCCGATGCCTGAGGTTGCGATGCTGTCACCTGAATCTTCCGGGATAATCCGCAACCGATAATCCATCAGCTGGAGCGGCATATCAGCAAATGGGGTGGATAGGGAAAACTTGACCGTCATGCTGTCTACGGCTTCCATGCTCTCGATCATTTTAATAGCTGACCGTGCCGGAGACTTATTTTCGGGGTCGAGAACGCGCTCAAATGTATAAATGACATCGCCAGCATCAAAGCTGGAGCCATCATGGAAGCTGACGCCTT
Organism: Alphaproteobacteria bacterium; assembly: GCA_024639485.1. Classification (GTDB taxonomy): domain Bacteria; phylum Pseudomonadota; class Alphaproteobacteria; order Puniceispirillales; family UBA1172; genus UBA12202. The sequence goes on along the minus strand of JAHEII010000173.1, from coordinate 1,692 downwards.
CTCGCAAGTTGAGCGTCCATTCGGTTGCTTCGGCGTTTGCGCTCCATGATGTGGCAAGGTCTGGGCTAGGCGAGCCTTTCAAATCTGGCCTGATCAGCCGGCTCATTAATTTTTCAGTGATCTGCATGACCCGGCCACGCGAAGCGGGATCAAGATTGGATTTGTCACCAAAACCATATTCATGTGCTTGTCTGAACGTTCCACTAGGGGACGCGATCGCATTTGCACCACAAAGCATTATGATTAATGCTGATGCGATTAACGATTTTTTCATCTGATTTCCTCCATCATTATTGATAACTAACAAAGGTTTAATTCGTCCTTTGATCATTTCCATTTATAGGTGTGACAGGCAAAGTTATCCTCTGTGTTCATTTGTTATTAATGACTATGAGATTTAAGAAATATTATAACAAATATAATTTACAAATATATTCATACGTATTTTGTATGAATAAGATTTTTATATTCGAATTGCTTATTTTCTGAATTCAGGTCAGGCTGATCTTTTGGGAGGCGAGAAGAACGCATGGCGATACAGATATATGCTGTTGGCGGTGGCGGATTTACCCATGCTGATAATGGCCGGCTTGATAATAGCTGGTCTTATAATAGATTGAATGGTGATCCGTTGTTAGAAGACCGTCTGCTTGATCTTGCCGGGGCAGCACAGTCAACTCATATTGGCTACATCGGTCATGCCAGCGCTGATAATCCCCACAGAATTGCCAATTTTCACAAGCGCTTTGATGATTGCGCGGAAACCCGTCATCTGCCCATAAGCGCCGATGCAAGCGAAGCGACCGCATTTTTCAAGCATCTTGATATCGTTTATATAGGCGGCGGCGAAACCGCCACCATGCTAGCGCATTGGCAGCGTTCAGGCATCACGCCTTTATTGATGGACGCTATTCGGAAGGGCGTCATCATGGCAGGGGTAAGCGCTGGCGCGATTTGCTGGTTCTCTGATCTGTTATTGAGGAATAGTTCAGATGGCTATGAATTACACCCAGGGCTAGGTTTGCTGGCTGGCAGTGCTTGCCCACATTATAGCAACGAAGAGCCAAGGAAAAACGCTTATCACCATCATATTGCTGATGGCAGCTTATCTTCAGGCATTGCTATTGACGATGGGGTGGCCGTTTGGATTGTTGATGGTGTTGTCAAAGCTGTTGACATTGCCCGCGATGATGGAAGCAATGCCTATGTTATCAGCCAAGCAGCGCAGGGGGTTAATATCCAGCCTCTCAAAGCTGGTCATGATATTGGTTTTGCTGGCCTCTCTTGACAGCACATTTGATTGCATGCGATCGGTATTGCAGTTGAATATCGGTCAAGAATTAGCGATGCGACTTTATGATAGGATCGTTTTGAAAGCCATCGATAAGCAGGTCTGTCAACATTCTGGTCTCCCGCGTCATGGTATCCAATCCGCGTGTAATGATCGCAATATGATAATTCAAACTCTGCAAAAGCGGCCTGATAACAACCCCGCCTTTTTCCGCCATCATATGCGCCGAAAAAGGATCTACTATGGCCGGAATACCTGTTTCCTTGACCAAGCTGGCGGCGGCAAGCAAATTAGCGATACTATATTGGGCGTTTTTCTGTAACTGTTCTGCTAGTCTTGGCGTCATGCCGTGCATATCCAGAGGATATACATTCCCAAATGTGATGAACTCCTCCGTTGCT
>JAHEII010000128.1 GCA_024639485.1 Alphaproteobacteria bacterium | reverse complement strand
GTCCTAGCAACAAAAGTAAGCGGTGAAGGGCTTAAATATGTCCGTGATGGCGCCCCCATATCACCGGCAACGATTAAGCAGGCACTTGATCAATCCCTCACGTCATTGCAGACGGATTATATTGATCTGTATCAATTGCACTGGCCTAATCGTGGATCATACATGTTTCGTCAGAATTGGCGTTTTGATCCCACCAGTCAAAACACAACAGAAACCGAAGATCATATGCTTGAAACCCTCACCTATCTTAATGATATGATCCGTGAAGGGAAAATTCGTTCTATCGGGCTATCGAATGAGAGCTGTTGGGGCACGATGCGCTGGCTTCATATGGCGGAAAAACATAATTTGCCGCGCATGGCCAGTATCCAGAACGAATATAGCCTGCTCTGCCGTCTATATGATCTGGATATGGCAGAAATGACTCATCATGAGCAGGTTGGTCTGTTGTCATTCTCGCCACTTGCTACCGGATTATTAACCGGTAAATATTCAGAAAACGGCCAGCCACCGGCCGGCTCCCGTGCATCGATCACGTCTGATCTGGGTGGCCGGACAACTCAGCGGGTCTGGCCAGCTGTTGCGGCCTATCAGGATATCGCTGATCGATTTGAACTTGACCTGACCGCCATGTCACTGGCGTGGTGTATGCAAAGATCATTTATGACCAGCACCATTTTTGGCGCCACATCACTGGATCAGTTGAAGCAGTCATTAAAAGCTGCTGATATGATTTTAGATCAACAGGTTTTAACTGCCATTGATAGCGCCCATAAAGCGCATCCCATGCCATATTAGAACAAAAGATATCCATCATGACCAACCCTGTAACAACACCTGCTGATTTCTGGAACCCCAAGTTTGATACACGGGAATATATATTTGGCAAAACTCCGAATACGTTTCTGACGGCGGTGATACCGCCTGCCCAATCTGGCCAGACCGCCTATGCGCCAGCCGATGGCGAAGGCAGAAACGGCGTTTATCTGGCACAGATCGGATATGATGTCACAAGCGTTGATATCGCGGAAAAAGCGGTTGAAAAAGCCAGATTACTAGCCGCCGATAAAGGTGTTGAAATTAATGCAACTGTCGGTGATATCATGGGCGCACCGCCAGCAGAATTTGATGTGGTGATTGTGTCATTCATGCATTTCCGCCCTGATGATCATAAGCGGTTTGTTGATCATCTTATTGCCGCCCTTAAACCCGGCGGGCTATTAGCGATAGAAGGTTATTCACTGGATCAATTGCCGCTTCAATCCGGTGGCCCAAAATCCGAAGATATGCTCTACACACGGCAAAAACTGGCTGATGACTTTCAGGCATTACATATTACCCTGCTTCAGGATACCAGACGTACACTTAGCGAGGGCAACCGGCATCAGGGTGAGGCCGCAACTATTCAGCTTGTCGCACGAAAGGCCATAACAGCATGAGTGAAGGATTTACATATAGCCGCGAAACCATCTGGCATATTACCTGCCGGTCATGTGGATTTTACTGGACTTACCCAACGATGAACGTCAAGGAAACACCGGAAAACCGGTCATGGCATTGCCCATTATGCGGGCATAAAGGAACGGGCCAGGAATCTCCGGATTTGAAAGATGGTCATGACAGCCCATCCTGATCAGATATCACCAGCACCCCATCCACAGAAAACGCTTAATCCCAAACGTGGTATTATCTTGATGATGATTGCCGTTCTTGGCTTTGCGGCTATGGATGGCATGTCCAAATATATGGGGGAACGCTATCATATTATTTCGGTTGTCATGATCCGCATGTGGTTTTTCGCGCTGTTTGTTATTATCTGGAGCGTGATTAAATCTGGCGGGATCAGAGCGGCGGCCAGATCGCATCACCCGATTGTTCAATTTGTGCGTGGCGGATTACTGGCTTTGCAAATATGCGTGGCGGTATCATCATTTGTTATTCTTGGTTTGGCGCAAACGCATGCTATTTTTGCCTGTTATCCCTTGCTGGTGGTCGCGCTATCCATTATTTTCCTTGGTGAACGTGTTGGCTGGCAACGCATTACCGCTATTTTAATGGGATGTGTCGGGATTTTGATTATTATCCAGCCGGGAACAACGGTATTCAAACCCGAAGCTCTCATTGCGGTTGCCGCAACACTTGGTTTCGCCGCTTATAATGTTCTCACCCGTTATGTGGCAAAACGTGATGATCCAGTCACCAGTTTTTTCTGGACAGGTATCGCTGGCTGTATTGTTATCTCGCTCATTGGGCCTTTTTTCTGGACACCCATTCTGATACAGGACTGGGGCATGATGATCATGCTGTGCATCACGGCAATGCTGGCACATTTGCTCATGATCATGGCACTTGATGCGGCCGAAACAACAACACTGCAACCATTTGCTTTATTACAGATTGTTTATAGCACGCTGATCGGATTGATCCTGTTCAAAGAAGTCGTGGAATGGCATGTGTTTTTCGGCGCGGTTATTATTGTTGCATCAGGGCTTTTTGCCTTCTGGCGTGAAGCTAGAGTCAAACAAAGCACAGAAGCACCTGTGGCAAAATAGCCGCTTCCTTTATGGATCATGACATAGACTTTTGCTTTATTCTTTTATAATATTTAACCGTGTCTCATCTCATGAACTGGATATGATCCTATGATAATTAATTTTGCTCATTTTACACCCTATGCCTCGCTTTTTGGCGGTGTATTAATTGGTCTAGCCGCATTTATTTTGCTGGCATTTAATGGCCGTGTGATGGGAATTAGCGGCATCTTTTCTTCAGCTTTAACTAACCATCCTTTTAGTGGTTTATGGCGCTGGTTCTTTTTAGCGGGAACGGTGATTGGCCCTCTGATCTATCTTGGGTTTCGTGAAGACGGTTTATTGATGCGTCCGGTTAGCGAAGGTGCCTTGCTTTATGTTGGCGGGTTCATTGTCGGGCTTGGCTCAATGATTGGGGCTGGCTGTACTTCCGGTCATGGGATTTGCGGATTGGCGCGACTTTCCCCGCGCTCATTCATTGCTGTTATGACGTTCATGGTTAGTGCCGTTGTCACTGTCCTTATCGTTCATTCCGGTTCATAGGAGATTATCATGCCTGTTTTCATCGCTTTAATTTCTGGCGTTCTTTTCGGTATTGGTCTTGCCATGGGCGGCATGCTTGATCCGGCAAAAGTTGTGGGCTTTCTTGATGTATTTGGCGAATGGGACCCGTCACTGGCCTTTGTTATGGGTGGCGGGGTTATCGTCAATCTGATTGGATATTTTGGTTTTATCCGGCGCATGGATCAACCTGTTTGCGACGCTCGCTTTCATCTTCCGCAAAAACAATCATTCGATATGCAATTAATCGCGGGATCGGCTTTGTTTGGCATTGGATGGGGAATTACCGGCCTTTGCCCCGGCCCTGCTGTTGCTTCGCTTTTCACAAATTTAGACACAGGCGCTATTTTTCTGGCCTCTGTTGGTGGCGGATTACTAGCCGGTAAAGTGATCAGCAGTCAATTGCGGCCAGCGTGAGCGAAATCGGGCAAGATTGGCATCTGATAAAATGACATAGCAGGATAAGCCGTTTGCTTCCTTGTTTTCTTCTGTTGTTTTCATATGACCATGTTCAAATAACCATGATCTGGCATCACCCATTGAATATGGTACGTTAATCAAAACCGAATTTTCATCAGCGGAAAAATAGTTTTCTATGGCTGTATGCAGCTCATCAAAGCCTGTTTCGTGCAATGCCGATATCATCACAGCTTGCGGAAAACGTTGCTTCAACATCTGCAATTGATCGGGATCAGTCACCTGATCAATTTTATTAAACACATGAATAACACGGCGATACTGTTCTTCTTCGTTTAGGCCAAGCGACTGCATCACATCATGCACGTCTTTGGCTTCTTCTATTGCCATGGGTGAAGATGCGTCATGAACATGTAGCAACAAATCTGCTTCTACCACTTCTTCTAATGTGCTTTTGAACGATTCAACCAATTCTGTTGGAAGCTGGCTGATAAAACCGACGGTATCAGCAAAAATAACGGTGCGGCCGGATGGTAATGGCAACCCGCGCATCGTCGGATCAAGCGTTGCAAACAGCATATCCTGTGATAGCACCCCTGCCCCTGTTAGCGTATTAAACAGCGTTGATTTACCAGCATTCGTATAACCGACCAGAGCAATGGACGGGGTTTCATTACGTTGCCGATTTTGTCGCTGGATGGTGCGGGTACGGACGACTTCGCGCAGTTCTGCCTTGATTTTGATAATCTGGTCATCCAGCATCCGGCGATCCAGTTCAATCTGGCGTTCCCCCGGCCCACCAAGAAAACCACCACCACCACGCTGACGTTCCAGATGTGTCCAGCTCCGCACCAGACGGCTTCGCTGAAACGTAAGCGCGGCTAGCTCAACCTGTAAACGGCCTGCATTCGTACTTGCCCGTTCCCCGAAAATTTCCAGTATCAACGCGGTTCGATCAATGACCTTGCACCCTAGCTGTTGTTCCAGATTACGTTGCTGAACCGGCGACAGACTGGCATTAATGACCAGCAGGCTATGATCATCTGCTTCATGATTAATGCGCTCAATAACACCAGCTCCGATTAATGTTGCGGCTCTGGGCGTGTTTATCCGGATGCTAAAGCTCTGCTCAACCGGTAAACCGATGGCTTCAACCAGACGCACTGCTTCTGCCAGCATCATATCTGCTGGTCGGGATGATGCGTCTTCTCGCAAATCCGGATGCAGGACTATGGCATGATCAATGCCCATCAGGACGGTTCACTAATTTGTAAAAACATATTATAACCTAGATATAAATACAGCCGAAATGTCAATGACTGGTGCCCCATGAATACACATAAAAACCTAATTCGGGTGGATATTTTTTCCGATATCATTTGCCCGTGGTGTTATATCGGCTGGAAACGGATAGATGCGGCAGCAAAAATGCATAAGCATGTCACGCTGGATATTGCCTGGCGCGCCTTTTTATTAAACCCGACCATGCCGGAAACCGGAATGGACAGGCAAGCTTATGTTCAGGCTAAATTCGGTCAGGCCGGTGCCGCGTTTTATGATCGTATTTCCAATGTTGGTCAGCAAGTCGGCATCAATTTCAACTTTTCTGCCATTACACGAACGCCAGATAGCAAACCTGCCCATGTTCTGATCAAAGCCGCCGGGAAAAATGGGCATGACATAAAAATAAAAATGATGGCTGATTATTTTGAACATGGCATTGATATCAGCACACCAGAATATCAGAACATGATCATTACTGATTATCATATTTCATCTGATCTGATTGATCTGGCCAGAACAAAAGTTCAGGCTGATCTCGAAGAAGCCAGCATGATGGATATCCACGGTGTCCCTTATATTATTATAGATCAACGCTGGTCTGTATCCGGCGCGCATCCACCACATGCTTTTCTGCCACTCTTTGATGCAGCATTAAATGCCAAATTAGATACCTTTGATACTTAAATTCCACTTAAAGCAAGGCCACAATCTCATCAACCAGCTTGCGCGCGGCATTAACCCGCTTTGATTGTGGTAACGTTTGCCGGACAACTACTTTCTGGTCGCCTGTTACCTGCATAATACCAGATTTTTTATTGATCAGCCCGATTAACGCCTCCGGATTAGGGAAACGATTATTCCGGAATGTGACGCTCATTCCTTTAGGCCCGGCATCCAGTTTTTCGATATGCGCAATCCGGCATCTGATTTTAATCAGGATTGTATCGATCAGATTTTGCACTTCTTGCGGCAACGTCCCAAAGCGATCAACAAGCTCTGCTACCAGCTCGTCATGTTCATTAATATGCTCTAGCGCGGCAATTCGCCGATAAAGCGATAACCGCACCGATAGATCAGGAACATAAGCATCAGGGATAAGAATAGATGCGCCCAGATTAATCGCTGGCGACCATTTATCCTGCTGGCTTTCTTCGCTGTTACTGTCACCTGACTTTACTTCTTTTACCGCATCATCAAGCATAGCCTGATAAAGCTCAACTCCGACTTCCCTTACATGGCCGGATTGCTCATCGCCTAGCAAGTTCCCTGCCCCGCGAATATCCAGATCATATGATGCCAGCGTAAATCCGGCACCTAGCGCATCCAGTGTCTGCATAACCTCAAGCCGGCGGCGCGATTGTGGGGTAAGCATGCGTGCCGGATCAGTGGTCAGATAAGCATAGGCACGTTGCTTGCCGCGCCCAATCCGGCCACGCAATTGATACAATTGGGATAATCCGAACATATCTGCCCGATGAATAATCATCGTATTTGCGGAAGGAATATCAATTCCAGACTCGATAATATTAGTTGCCAGCAAAACATCAGCCTCACCATCCGCAAATTTGGTCATGGCATCATCCAGTTCTGCTGCTGGCATTTGTCCATGGGCAGTGATAATTCTTATATCGGGGATCATATTCTGCAACCGGTCATAGGTACGCGCCAAAAACTCAATACGCGGGCTAACACAAAATATCTGGCCGCCTCTATGCCGTTCCCGCTTAATGGCTTCAGCCAGAACAACGTGATCCCAAGGGCCAACAGATGTCCGGATAGACAATCTGTCTACCGGTGGCGTGGCAATGATTGACATATCACGAACCCCGGATAATGCCATTTGCAAAGTACGCGGTATGGGCGTTGCGGTCAGGGTTAATACATGAATATCCCCCCGCAATGTTTTCAGCCGTTCTTTCTGGGTAACGCCAAAATGCTGTTCTTCGTCAACAATGATCAGCCCCAAATTGTTAAATGCAATTTGTTTTGACAGCAACGCATGTGTCCCGATAGCAATCTGAACATCACCATTTGCCAGCCCTTCTTTGATCTGATTGGCCTGTTTGGTTGTTGTCATCCGTGACAGAACACCGATATCAATCCCGAACCCGCTAAACCGTTCGGTGAATACTTTTCCATGTTGGCGGGCTAGTAATGTGGTCGGCGTGACCACCGCCACCTGAAACCCGGCCATCGCAGCCACAAAAGCCGCCCGCATGGCAACTTCGGTTTTACCAAAACCAACATCACCACAGATCAGCCTGTCCATCACCCGACCTGATCGCATATCATTTAGCGTTTCATCAATGGCATCTTGCTGATCTTCGGTTTCGGCATAGGGGAAACGCTGACAAAATTCATTATAACTGGCCGGTTCGGCATAAAAATGTTCTGTCTGGGATACCTTACGCAACGCCGCCACCTTAATCAGCTGTGCGGCAATATCCTTGATGCGTTTTTTGATCCGCGCTTTCTTAGCCTGCCATGCGGCACCGCCAAGTTTATCAATAGCTACCTCACCACCCTCGCGGCCATAGCGGGAAAGCAAATCAATGTTTTCAACAGGCAGATACAGCTTATCTCCGCCTGCATAGACAAGCAGAACACAATCATGATCAGCCCCAAGAATGTTCAGCGTCTCAAGGCTTTCATAACGGCCAACCCCATGATCCACATGAACAACCAGATCACCTTCGTTCAAGCTGGACACCTCACGCAGGAAATGTTCAGCCCGGCGACGTTTGCCTTGCGGTCGATGCAAACGGCGGCCGAAAATGTCCTGTTCTGTAATCACAAACAGCTCAGGCATGATAAATCCGTGTTCCAATGGCCAGACCATCAGATTAATGGCACCAGACACCATTTCATTCCAGTTTGCGATAACATGCACATCACTCGTGCTAGTCATATATTGTTCTAGCCGTGATGATAGACGCTCAAGCCCTCCACGACTGGAAGCCGCCAGAATAGCCGTCTGTGACTTCCCGCGATGATCAAGCAATTTTCGCAATTCTGCTAAATCATGATCATCATTGGCAGATTGGGACTGATATAATAAAGGTGACTTTTTACTATTTATTACAACATGTTCAGATGCGTTTTTAATGTCAGATACAAATGATAGAAACTGAATAACCGGCTGATTGGCCTGCATAGCCGCAAGAGTCTTATCGGTTAGGTAAAGCGCATCTATTGGTAATGGTCTGAAGATGTCATCGCTATTGGTTTCAGCCTCGGCATAGTCTGATCTGGCGGTATAGAAATCCTGAATCTGTTCTAGCCGGTTTTGCCGGACAACAGCGGTTTCATCAGCCTGAACAACACATATATTTTCACAATATTCGGATAAATGCGTTAATTCATCATGAAAAAGCGGCAAATAATGTTCAATTCCTGTGACGCGGCGGCCAGTTGATATCACCTGATATAATACATCCCGACTTGCGGTACCACCAAAGCTATCAATGTAATTGCGCCGAAACCGCGAAATGCTATCTGCATCCATTGGTATCTCACTAACCGGATAAAGCCTGACATGCGAAACCAGATCACCGCTTCGCTGGGTTTCCGGATCAAAGGTTTTGATGGTTTCAATCTCATCACCGAACAGATCAAGCCGGACGGCAACCGTTCCACCCGGCGGAAACACATCAATAATACCGCCACGCAACGCATACTCACCCGGTTCACGCACGGTATTTGTACGCTGATAGGCATTGGCTTCAGCATATGTAGTAAAGGCCGACTGCCCCACATGGCCGCCTGCGGTCAATTCGATACTTCCTCTGGTAAAATATTCCGGTTTTGGATGTTTCTGAAGCCACGCATTCATTGTGGTCAGAATGACCCCATGGCCAAACTGCCCGCTGGCCAGCATGGATAACGCCTTAATCCGTTGACCAATTAACGCAGAACTAGGTGAAACCCGATCATAGGGCAGACAATCCCATGCCGGAAACCGCAATATCTGTTCCGCTGGCATGCCAAGGGCTAACAGGCTGCTTTCTGTTTCTACCATGGCGGCATCATTGACGCTGATATGAACTAGCTGTCCATGATGACGGCTAGCCAGATCATAGAGCAATAATCCATCCAGCCCCGGCGACACGCCTTCGACCGTGATGGTTTTTCCTGCTTCTGGCAGTTTCAGGTCATGCCAAGATAGGTTCATGCGATAACATTTCGATCTGTTGTAAATAGGGTTTAATTAACGCGCCTTAACATGGGCAATAAGCAAATCAAGCGCCTTGGTGTCCAGATTGGCAGGCACATCCAGCTGACCGCTAATTACTGCCCAAATAGCTGGATCACCTAGCTCTAGCAAGGCTTCGTAGCTTTCCAGTTCAGCGGCATCCATTTCGGGCAGTTTCTCTTTGGCAAACCCGCATAATAACGTATCTGTTTCTCTGGTACCGGTATAACAGGATTGATAGATCAGACGCCGGACTTTATCTTGTTGATTTTCACTCATTTTCATCCTCTGCTTTTTGCCTTGAATGGGATAGCATAGCCATATGGAAAAATATAGCGTATGTGTAAAGAATGAGAGAAAACGGGTATCGGAAATTTCAACGTCCTGCCAATCTCTTTCCTCTGTTTCGTGGTGTCGAAACACTCAAAGGGATAGGGCCTCGGTTAGCTAGTATCATTAGCAAGCGCATTGGCACACATGCTATTGATTTGATCTGGCATGTTCCGGTGGGGATCATTCATCGTCATATTCGACCCACACTGGCACATATTCAGGATGGCGAAGTAGTAACATTAACGCTTACCCCTATCCATCATGATAAACCACCACCACGCACGCGCCGGCCGTTTCGTGTCACTTGCCAGCATAATGATGGTAAGAATGACAACACGGTTGAGCTGATTTTTTTTCATGCAAAGGGCAATTATGTTGAAACCCAGTTACCGTTAGGGCAAGCGCGTCTGGTCAGTGGCCGTGCGGATTGGTTCCGGCAACAATTACAAATAGCGCATCCCGATTATATCCTACCGCCAGATAAAGCCGCCACTATCCCCGAATATGAACCGGTTTATATGTTAACCGCTGGCTTAACGGCAAAACCATTGCGCACCGCTATTAACCAGTCCCTTGACCTGCTACCGGATTTGCCTGAATGGATAAGCGCAAATGCAATATCCCGATTTGGCTGGCCATCATGGGTTGATGCCATGCGTGATGTTCACCATCCCAAATCACAAAAAGACCTATTACCCGGCCATCCGTCCCGCATGCGGCTGGCTTATGATGAATTATTTGCCAATCAGCTAGCATTAGCAATGGTCAGGCAACATGGAACGACCACAGATGGGCGTATATTTAAAGGTGATGGCCGTTTCACAGACGCCTTGCTGGCCGCGCTTCCCTTCTCGCTGACAAATGCGCAAAACCGCGTCATCACAGAAATCAATGCCGATCAGGATTCAGATCACCGGATGCTAAGGTTATTGCAAGGTGATGTTGGTGCCGGTAAAACACTGGTCGCATTAATGGCTATGCTGAAAG
>JAHEII010000127.1 GCA_024639485.1 Alphaproteobacteria bacterium | reverse complement strand
TCGGATATGATCACACTTACCGTTGATGGAACCGAAGTCGAGGTAGAAGAAGGCTCTACCGTGCTTCAGGCATGCGAAGCCGCTGGCAAGGAAGTGCCGCGTTTCTGCTATCATGAACGCCTGTCTATTGCCGGTAATTGCCGCATGTGTCTGGTAGAAATGGAACGCGCGCCTAAACCGGTGGCATCCTGTGCCATGCCTGCTGGTAATGGCATGGTGATTAAAACCGATACGCCGCTGGTTAAAAAAGCCCGCGAAGGTGTGATGGAATTCATGTTGATCAATCACCCACTGGATTGCCCGATTTGTGATCAGGGTGGCGAATGTGATTTGCAGGATCAGGCGATGGGTTATGGCGTTGCTGATAGCCGCTATCAGGAAGAAAAACGGGCTGTCGAAAACAAGAATATGGGGCCTTTGATCTCAACGATCATGACGCGGTGTATTCATTGCACGCGCTGTGTCCGTTTCGCGACCGAGGTGGCTGGCGTGCCAGAATTAGGCGCTATTGGTCGGGGTGAGAGCATGGAAATCACCACCTATCTGGAAAAATCAATGGCTTCGGAATTATCCGGCAATGTTGTTGATTTATGTCCGGTTGGTGCATTGACCAGCTTGCCTTACGCTTATAAAGCCCGCTCATGGGAGCTAACCCACACATCCAGCATTGATGTGATGGATGCCTTGGGAAGCCATATTCGGGTGGATACACGCGGCAATGAAGTCATGCGTGTTCTGCCGCGTATTAATGATGATATCAACGAAGAATGGATTTCGGATAAAACCCGTCACCATATTGATGGTCTGATGCGGCAACGGATTGACCGGCCATATATGCGCGGCACTAACGGTCGTCTGGCCGAAGCCAGCTGGGATGATGTGTTTGCCGCTATTGCAAAGGTTGTCAAGAAAACCAAACCGCAAGAAACCGCCGCGCTTGCTGGTGATCTGGCTGATGCTGAATCCATGTTTGCGCTCAAAAACCTGATGGAAAACCTGGGCGTGCCGCATATGGATTGCCGGCAGGATGGCGCCATTATCGGACAACAAGGGCAGGGTGGTTATCTGTTTAATTCCACGATTGCCGGTTGTGATGATGCTGATGTCATTTTCCTGATTGGCGCTAATCCGCGTCACGAAGCGGCCGTGATGAATGCGCGTATTCGCCAGAACTGGCTTAACTCAAATCTGAAAGTGTACCGTTTGGGCGCGGCTGTTGATCTGACCTATCCGGTGACAGAATTGGGTGATGATGTTTCTGTGCTGGATGAATTGGCGAATAAGGGCGGGGCGGTTATCACCGCGCTGAAACGGGCAAAACGGCCGATGATCATTCTGGGGGCTTCTGCTTGTAACCGTAAGGATAGCGCGGGTATTCTGGCCGCTATATCCGCCATTGCGAAAACTGTTGATCTGGTCACGCCGGAATGGAATGGATTTAATATCCTGCATACAGCCGCCGCGCGTGTTGCCGGGCTAATGATGGAATTCCTGCCAGCTAAAGGTGGCAAATCAACTGCTGATATTTGCTCTGGTCTTGAAAACGGTGCTGTCAAATTGCTGTTTAATCTGGGCGCAGATGAGCTGGATTTAAGCCAGCGTGATAGCAAATCCACGATTATTTATATTGGTAGCCACGGTGATCGTGGCGCGAGTCAGGCTGATATTGTTCTGCCCGGCGCGGCATGGAGCGAAAAAGACGGTATCTATGTCAATATGGAAGGCCGCGTTCAGCATGGCCAGCGTGCCAGCTTCCCACCCGGTGATGCCCGCGAAGACTGGGCAATTTTGCGTGCGCTTTCTGCTGTATTGGGTAAAACGCTGGCATTTGATGATCAGGCTAGCTTGCGTGACGCGCTATCCGCCGCTTATCCGGCATTTGCTGTTGTGGATCAACCGCAACCGGCACGTCCGAAAAAACTTGGCCGGAAACAGGCTATCAGTAATGAACCGCTGGATGTTGCCATTGGTTCGGGGGCTGTTACGGCTGACCGTAATTTCTATATGACCTGTCCGATTAGCCGCGCATCTGTCACCATGGCTGAATGTGTCAAGGCAAGTGATCAGAATGACGAAGCAAAGGCGGCTGAATAATGGAAACGCTAACCGGATTTTTTACCAGCCCGATGATGGTTGAACTGATGTGGACAGTGGCACAGATTTTTGCTGTTATTGTTCCGCTGCTGATCGCTGTTGCCTATCTGACACTGGCTGAACGGCGGGTGATCGGGTTAATGCAATTGCGCAAGGGTCCTAATGTGGTGGGGCCTTTCGGCTTGCTTCAACCTTTTGCCGATGCATTAAAATTGCTATCAAAAGAAACAATTTTGCCATCTGGGGCATCCAAAGCCGTATTTGTTATCGCACCAATGCTGACCTTTGTTTTATCGCTGGTGGCATGGGCGGTTATTCCTTTCGGTGAGGGCATGGTAATTGCGGATGTTAATGTCGGTATTCTTTACCTGTTTGCGATTTCTTCACTGGGTGTTTATGGCGTTATCATGGCTGGTTGGGCAAGTAATTCCAAATACCCATTCTTAGGCGCAATGCGATCCGCCGCGCAGATGATTTCTTACGAAGTATCGCTGGGACTGGTGATCATTACCGTGATTATGGCCGCTGGATCACTTAATCTGACGGATATTGTCATGGCACAGAAGGATATGTGGTTCTTCATCCCGTTATTCCCGATGTTTGTCATTTTCTTTATTTCTACATTGGCGGAAACAAACCGCGCGCCATTTGATCTGCCCGAAGGCGAATCCGAACTGGTGGCCGGATATTTTGTTGAATATTCATCCATGTCTTTTGCGCTATTCTTTCTTGGTGAATATGCCAATATGATTTTGATGAGCGGCATGACAACAACGCTATTCCTTGGGGGATGGTTGCCGCCATTTGACTGGCCGATTTTATATCTGATACCGGGGCCGGTCTGGTTCGCGTTGAAAGTCGCGCTGGTATTATTCGTTTTTCTCTGGGTTCGTGCCACAACACCACGTTATCGTTATGATCAACTAATGCGTCTGGGCTGGAAGATATTTCTGCCGTTCACATTGATATTTGTTGTTCTGACCGGCGGCGTTCTGCTTGGTTTCGGGCTTTTGCCACAATAGATTAGGGGGATAAGATGTCATCACTGATTGCCGCGGCTCGCTCTTTTCTGTTGCTTGAGATTCTAAAAGGGATGGGACTGACCTTAAAATATCTGTTCAAGCCGAAAGCGACCTTGAACTATCCGTATGAAAAAGGATTTATTTCGCCCCGTTTCAGAGGTGAGCATGCCTTACGCCGTTATCCCAATGGCGAAGAACGCTGTATTGCCTGTAAATTATGTGAGGCTATCTGTCCGGCGCAAGCTATTACTATTGAGGCTGAACCACGGCCTGATGGTAGCCGCCGAACAACCCGTTATGATATTGATATGACAAAATGTATTTATTGCGGGTTCTGTCAGGAAGCCTGTCCGGTTGATGCCATTGTTGAGGGGCCAAATTTCGAGTTTGCCGCTGAAACAAGAGACGAGCTGTATTATGATAAAGAAAAACTGCTCTCAAATGGTGATCGCTGGGAAACGGAAATTGCCCGAAACCTTGCCGCTGATGCGCGCTACCGATAGAGAAGATTAATCATGATTGCGCCATTATTCTTTTACCTCTTTGCATTGATGACTGTCGTATCCGGATTGATGGTTATTATTGCCCGAAATCCCGTACATTCGGTTCTGTTCCTGATTTTATCCTTTTTTAATTCGGCAGGATTGTTTGTTTTGCTGGGGGCGGAGTTTCTGGCCATGTTGCTAGTGGTCGTCTATGTCGGCGCGGTGGCGGTGCTTTTCCTGTTTGTTGTGATGATGCTGGATATCAATATTGATGAGATGCGGCAGGGTTTCCGCCAGCATCTACCGCTTGGGCTGGTGGTCGGGTTGATCCTTATTGTTGAGCTAATGATGATCTTCACTCAGGATGTGAGCAGTAGCAATGTTTTGGCAACTAATGTGTCTGGTGAGATAAGCAATACCGCCATGATTGGTTCCGTGCTTTATACGGAATATCTGCTGAACTTTCAGGTGGCAGGGTTGATCCTGCTGGTTGCCATGATCGGGGCTATCACCTTGACCATGCGGCATCGCGAAGGCGTTAAGCGGCAGGTCATATCAGTGCAGAATAGCAGAACACGAAATGAAACCATACAGATTGTATCTGTTGATAGTCACGTTGCCCCGAAAGTGCTGGAAGACAGCCGGGCGGCAAATAAGCAGATTAAATAAGAGGACGTTATGGGCGATATCTCACTCATTCATTATCTGATGGTTGCGGCCATTCTATTTACATTCGGGGCGGTTGGAATTTTTCTCAACCGAAAGAATGTGATCATTATCCTGATGTGCATTGAGCTGATGTTACTGGCTGTGAATATTAATCTGGCCGCGTTCTCCTCTTTTCACGGGCATATCACTGGGCAAATCTTTGCCATGTTCATTCTGACTGTTGCCGCCGCAGAGGCGGCTATCGGGCTGGCTATTCTGGTTGTGTATTTCCGCAACAGGGGCAGCATCGCGGTCGAAGACATTAATATGATGAAAGGCTAACCCAAATGATCAGTGCCATTGTCTTTTTGCCATTATTGGGCGCAATCGGTGCGGGCATAGCCTCGCTCATGAAAAACGATACGCTTGGCTATGTGTTCAGCCTTACTGGTGTGTTGTTATCGGCTATGCTGGGGTGGATTGTCTTTATCACTATGGCTATCCCCGGCATTGATCAGACAGTCTTTCTGGCTAACTGGATCAGTGTGGGCAGTTTTCAGGTCGACTGGGCATTGCGCTTTGATACGCTCACGGCGGTGATGGTGATTGTGGTGACCACGGTGTCGGCCATGGTTCATGTCTATTCTGTTGGCTATATGTCACATGATAAATCAAAGCCGCGCTTTATGGCTTATCTGGGGTTGTTTACCTTTGCCATGCTGATGCTGGTTACGGCTGATAATCTGGTTCAGTTATTTTTCGGATGGGAAGGTGTTGGCGTGGCCTCATACCTTTTGATCGGATTCTGGTATCAACGGCCATCGGCGCATCAAGCCGCTATGAAAGCGTTTGTGGTTAACCGTGTTGGTGATTTTGGCTTTGCGCTGGGTATTTTTGCCCTGTTCCATCTGACAGGGTCGGTTCAGCTGGATGTGATTTTTCAATCCGTACCGGATTTGGTGAATAGCCAGATCACTATTCTGGGCTATGCCATGCCCGCGCTAGAAGTCGCAGGCATCCTGCTGTTCATTGGTGCTATGGGTAAATCCGCACAGCTAGGGCTACATACATGGCTACCCGATGCGATGGAAGGCCCAACTCCAGTATCGGCATTAATCCATGCGGCAACGATGGTAACTGCTGGTGTCTTTTTGGTTTGCCGGCTGTCACCTATGCTAGAATATGCACCATTTACCAGAGATGTGATTACGGTTGTTGGTGCATTGACCGCCATTTTTGCCGCCACCATTGGTTTGACGCAGTTTGATATCAAGCGCGTTATTGCCTATTCCACCTGTTCACAGCTGGGCTATATGTTCTTTGCGGCCGGTGTATCGGCGTATCCGGCGGCGATGTTCCATCTGACTACCCATGCGTTTTTTAAAGCGTTACTATTTTTAGGCGCCGGTTCTGTTATCCATGCCATGTCTGATGAACAGGATATGCGGAATATGGGCGGTATCTGGCATAAAATACCATTTACCTATGCCATGATGTGGATAGGGTCGCTGGCACTGGCTGGCATCCCGTTTTTCGCTGGTTATTATTCCAAGGATATGATCCTTGAGGCAGCTTATGCGGCACATACACCAATTGGCAATTTTGCATGGGTTATGGGTATTGCGGCGGCATTCCTGACGGCGTTTTATTCATGGCGGCTTCTGATGATGACGTTCCATGGCAAGCCACGGGCAAGCGCGGAGGTTATGTCACATATTCATGAAAGCCCGCTTGTTATGACAGTGCCATTATTTATTCTGGCTATTGGTGCGGTGCTATCAGGCTGGATGTTCTATGAGCTGTTTGTTGGCCATCACTGGTATGATTTCTGGAGACAGTCAATATTTATTGATCCAGCTAATAACATCATGGATGACGCGCATCATGTGCCAAAATGGGTCAAGCTATTGCCGCTATTTATCAGCCTTGCCGGTATCGGGTTGGCGATTATCATTTACGGCATGATGCCTTCGGTTGCTGGCAGTATTGCCCGTCTGTTTCGCCCGATCCATCAGCTGTTTTACCGTAAATGGTATTTTGATGAGATTTATGACGCCGTATTTGTCCGTCCAGCGGTTGAGATTGGCCGCGTGTTATGGATACGCGGTGATAAAGATACTATTGATGGATTTGGTCCTGATGGGATTTCAAACACGGTAAACCGGTTTTCGGCTTTTTGTAGCCGGATGCAGTCGGGTTATGTTTTCCATTATGCCTTTGCCATGCTAATCGGCGTGATTGCGCTCTTGGCATGGTATATTCGCAGCTTATAGGCCGAAGGAGAAAATAAATGGAAACTACAACTTGGCCTGTATTAACGGTTCTGACATTTCTGCCACTTATTGGCGTTGTGTTTTTACTGCTTATCCGTGGTGACGAAGATGTCGTCAGCCGGAATGCGCGCAATGTGGCGTTATGGGTGTCCGGATTTACCTTTTTGTTATCATTGACCTTGCTGATCAATTTTGATCCGACTTATGCGGGATATCAATTTGTGGATAAAGGCGAGTGGCTGGCCGCTGACGGTATCGGATTTATGATGGGGGTGGATGGTATATCCATGCCATTTATTGTTCTTTCCGCGTTTTTGACGCCACTTGCTATTCTGGCTAGCTGGCAATCGGTTCAGCATCGTGTTCGGGAATATATGATCGCTTTTCTTGCGCTGGAAACCCTGATGATCGGGACATTTGCGGCGCTTGATCTGGTTGTGTTCTATTTGTTTTTTGAAGCAGTGCTAATCCCGATGTTTATCATTATAGGCATATGGGGTGGCGCGCGGCGTGTGTATTCGGCGTTTAAGTTTTTCCTATATACACTGGCCGGATCGGTGTTGATGCTGGTTGCTATTCTGGTCATGTATAATATTGCCGGCACAACAAATATCCCGCAATTGACCGATTTTGCTTTTGATCCGGATGTTCAGTTCTGGCTGTTTCTGGCCTTTTTTGCATCATTTGCTGTCAAGATGCCAATGTGGCCGGTGCATACTTGGTTGCCTGATGCCCATGTTGAGGCACCAACCGCTGGTTCCATGATCCTTGCCGGTGTCTTGCTCAAAATGGGTGGATACGGGTTTTTGCGGTTTTCACTGCCTATGTTCCCTGATGCGTCTGTAACCTTTGCGCCAATGATTTTTGTTCTGTCGATTATTGCGATTATCTATACGTCACTGGTGGCATTAGCCCAGCAGGATATGAAAAAACTGATTGCCTATTCTTCGGTTGCGCATATGGGATTTGTGACAATTGGTATTTTTTCGCTTAATGTTCAGGGTGTGGCCGGTGCCATGTTCCAGATGATAAGCCACGGGTTAATTTCTGCCGCGTTATTCTTTGCGGTCGGTGTAGTTTATGATCGTCTGCATACCCGTGATATTGATGCCTATGGCGGGGTGGCGGATGCTATGCCGCGCTATGCGGTGTTTTTCATGATTATGATGCTGGGTTCTGTGGGCTTGCCCGGAACGACCGGTTTTGTTGGTGAGTTTCTGGTTATGGTCGGGGCATGGCAGGCGAATATTCTGGTGGCCATATTTACCGCTACCGGCATTGTTCTGGGTGCTACCTATATGCTGTGGCTATATCGTCGGGTGGTATTTGGCCGTGCCGAAAAGGATGAGATTTTATCTCTGGAGCCATTAAACCAGCGTGAGATATTTATTTTTGTACCGTTAACAATTTTAGTCATCTGGTATGGAATATTCCCTTCTGGAATATTGGAAATCATGGATGTGTCTATTATGACTGTTCTTGATCAGATGGATTTAGCTAGCATGGAATTGTCAGGCAATAGCCAGATAGCCACCACTGGCATCGGAGAATAGATGATGGATTTACTTAATCTGCAACCGGCTACTGCGGAAATATTTCTGGCGCTAGCCTCGCTTGGTCTGGTGCTTGTGTCGGCGTTTGTTGCCCCACAGGAAAAAGCATCAAAACTGGTGCGGCGATTAACACTGATCAGTTTTGCCATTGCTATTTTTCTCACCATTTATAATGGAAGCACGCCGGCATATGCCTTTAACGGTCAGTTTTTCACCTCATCCTTTATGGTTTATATGAAGGTGATCATTCTGCTGGGTGCTATGGGCATTTTGCTGATGGCTAAGCGTGAGTTGAAGCAGGATCAGATTGATCGTCCGGAATTGCCATTACTGATGCTTTTATCCGTCGTTGGTATGATGCTTATGGTATCCGCTAATGACATTATTGTGCTTTATATGGGGCTGGAATTACAATCCCTGCCGCTATATGTGATTGCCGCTATCCGGCGTGAATCTTTACGTTCATCCGAAGCAGGGCTGAAATATTTTCTGCTTGGGGCATTGTCATCCGGGCTTCTGCTTTATGGCGCCTCTCTGCTTTATGGCTTTACTGGTCATACCAGCTATGACGGAATTAAAATTGCGCTTGAAAATGATGTTAGCCCCGGTGCTGTGATTGGAATGGTGTTCTTGATTTCCGGTCTGGCGTTCAAGATTTCTGCCGCGCCATTTCATATGTGGACACCGGATGTTTACGAAGGTTCACCTAGCATTGTCACCGCATTCTTTGCGGTTGTGCCCAAACTGGCGGCTATGACATTGTTCTTGCGCTTTACTTATGGCGTGCTTGCGGATGCTAGTGATAGCTGGCAACAGATTGTAATGATTATTGCTGTTCTATCTATGCTGATTGGTGCAGGTGGGGCAATTATGCAAACCGATATCAAGCGTCTGATGGCCTATTCGTCGATTGCGCATATGGGTTATGCGTTGGTTGGTGTTGCCGCGGCCAGTGATCTGGGCATTGGGGCGGTCATGCTTTATATGACTATCTATGTCATATCATCCATTGGTGTATTTGCTATCATTCTGTCTTTGAAACAAGAAGGCCGGCCATTAACCCGTATCGAAGATTTAGCCGGATTTTCAAAAACGCATCCGGTTTATGCATTAGCCATGATGGTGTTGATGTTTTCCATGGCGGGAATACCGCCAATGGGTGGATTTTTTGGCAAGTGGTATGTGTTTTCTGCGGCGATTGCATCCGGTCATGTCGCGTTGGCTATTATTGGTGTGCTGGCTTCGGTTATCGGCGCCTTTTACTATATCCGTATTATCAAGGTGATGTATGTTGATGATCAGGTCATTAGCATTGATAATCATATTCCCCGTAGCAATACCATGATAGCACTTGGGGCGGCTGTGTTGATGGCTGTGTTCCTGTTCGGGCTTGGTGTTCTGCGTGAACAGATTACTGCGGCTGTTCCGTTTGTCGTCTTTGTGGCGGGCTGATGTGATCACCAATCTGTCGGTTTCGGTCATAGAGCAGACAACCAGCACGTCTGATCTGGCGCGGTCAGCTATTGATGATGGCGCGGTATCGGGTACGGTATTTCAGGCGCATATTCAAACCCGCGGGCGAGGGCGGCATGGCCGCGTCTGGCAATCCCCTAAAGGCAATTTATATCTTTCGGTGATTGTTCAACCATCCCGCCCACAGATGGATTGGCCGGGGTTATCGCTTGTTGCCGGGCTTGCATTGGCAGATACATTTGCTCCGCTGATCAATAACGGGCATCTTCGTCTGAAATGGCCGAATGATGTGCTGGTAGACGATAAAAAAATCGCTGGTGTTTTACTGGAAGTCTATAAAGGCGTGGTGATTATCGGCATTGGCGTTAATTTGGTCACCGCACCTGATGTCGGTGCTGAAAGCTGGCCTGCCACGGCATTGACTGATCATATCTCACAACCGGTTTTCATGGATGATTTCCGGGATCAGCTGTTGACGCATTTGCAACATCATCTGGCTGAATGGGATCAGTCAGGGCTTCAGCCATTTATCAAACCGTGGACAGACTATGCCGCGTTTCTGAATGAGAATATTATACTAGCGCATGAAACAGGAAAACCTACCCATGGCCGGTTTAGAGGAATTCATCCTGATGGTACAATGCGACTGGAAACAGACACAGATGGCATGCTATCAATATCAGCAGGTGATGTTATCAGGACGCGTCCGGTAAAACAGATGGATAACCCGTTTAATAAAGACTGACATATTTTAGATGTGATCTAGATGG
>JAHEII010000166.1 GCA_024639485.1 Alphaproteobacteria bacterium | reverse complement strand
CCTTTTCCTTGCGTTATGTTCTGATTGAACGCGCCGGTGCAGGGTTTATGGCTAATGTGGGCTATCTGATCCCCATTGTTGCGGTGCTGATCGGTTTCTTTATTCTGGGCGAAAGCATATCACCGGCAACCATGCTAGCCATGCTGACGATTTTAATAAGCCTGTATATTACCAGACGGGCAGGCATTAGGCTCCGGAAGAAGAATATCTAAAAAGGTCTTGCCGTTGCTATTATTATTTTGATACGGCATTGGTATATTTCTTACTTCATTGCCTCTAAATGCGGGCGCGCCAAAGCAATTACGTGATCTGGTAATATATCATTAATGCTGCCCTCAACCCCGATTCTTTCCGGGTCTTCAGGCCAGAGTGACGTGATGAAATCAGACTCCAGAAAAGGTAGGGTGCTAGCATAGATGCGTATAGCATTGATCCCAACGGCAGCAGCAATATTGATTAAACTGGTATCATTGCCAATATAAAGTTTAGCCAATTGATGAATGCCGACAACAACACCAAGTGGCTGATCAAAAATGAGCTGAACTTGCGGCAATGTCTGACCTAGATTTTCAACAATCCGGTCACCAATAACACGTTCATTAGGACTGCCGCAGAGCACGATATGTATATGGGGAAAATGTGAAGTAATCCAACGTATTACAACAGCAAAGTTTTCTGGTGACCAGCGCCGGTCTTCACCTGTACATCCTACTCCCATGACAACAACAGATTTATGGTCAGGTAGCATAGCCTTTGCCAGTGCCAGTTGATCATTTGTAGCTGTCAGGCGTGGATGAATATCGCTTGGAACTATCTCCCGATTAGCCATTAAACGTGATACGGCTTCCCGCGGGTGAGCGCCGCGTTTCTGCTTTGGTAGTGTTGCTTTTTGTGAAAGGAACCATTCTTGTTTTCCCATCCCAAATCCCCAACGGCTCTTAATACCCGCTAGGTATGCGGCAGCCGCATAACGCCAACTACGGTGAAGAATCCAAATCTCATCAGGATTAATCTGTCGCATTTCTGCGACTAGCCTGAAAAACCCAATGATACCATCATGGCGACCTCTTAACCCGCGTTCAGAGCGACGTAGCATCCGCAAATCGATATCATGTTCCTGCATAATGATGTGGGAATGTGATGATGACTTTGCCATTAAAACTACATCATGAATACGAATGGCTTCGTCTATCCAAGGCTTAACCCAAATCATATCACCAATACCTATCATTGGTTGAAGAATGAGTATTTTTTGTTTCTGAGTCAGGGCTTGTTTGCCTAAAAGTTGTGATGAGGCCATGTTATTAATATTGCTTCCTAATGCCGCTTAAAAATTAATATAAACCACTTCTGAGGTGGATATTTTATCTATATCCGAGGATTAATCTTAATGATATGTAATTCATTATCACTAGGACACTTCATGAAGATGAGTTTTAAACCTTTATTTGGTTTGATATGATTATATTTAAGATACTATGAAGCGCTCTTAATCCAATATCCAATTAAGTATGATATTATAAAACGTGTTTAGATATTTATATTTATGTATTATTTACGATTAGACAAATATAGCTGTTATTTAATGGTGCTTTCAAATGAATATTCTTGTTACAGGTCACAATGGATTTATAGGCTTAAATCTGTATCAGACTCTATTAGATATGGGACATGATGTTGAAGGATGGGAATGGGGTAAAGAAAGCCAGCCAGCGACCGCCTTACCGGAGGTAAAAAACCGGGATTTAGTCATACATCTAGGAGCTATAAGTTCGACTACTTATCGTGATGTTGATCAAATTATGACTCAAAATACCGACTTTAGCATCTGGCTTTATGAACAATGTCAAATACATGGAGTAAACTTGCACTATGCATCAAGCGCTAGCGTATATGGTACTCTTGAACATTTCAATGAAGAAGGGCCTTTCCAACCGCAAAGCCCATACGCATACAGCAAATATCTGTTTGATCGTCATGTAAAGAAACATCCAGCTAAGAATATTGCGATTACAGGGTTTCGTTATTTTAATGTTTATGGACATAAAGGCGAAGATCATAAAGACGATATGGCCAGCCCCTATACTAAATTTATTAAGCAAGCGCAGAAAAATGGTGCCATTACTCTTTTTG
>JAHEII010000119.1 GCA_024639485.1 Alphaproteobacteria bacterium | reverse complement strand
GCTGGGGCAATCAGATCAGATCATATGTGCTTCACCCGTATCAGATGGTTAAGGATTTGCGGACACAGGTTGAAAAAGGCAACGCCCAAGGCGTGCTTGACGGTGATATCGATGCCTTTCTGGAAGCCGGATTAGCTCAACGCCTCAACGCGGATAAAGACAGCTAGCCGCCTTGATCTAGAGCAATGCTTTCACCGCTTCCAGCACGTCTTCGGCATGGCCGGGAACTTTCACCTTTGGCCATGCTTTCTGTATCACGCCATTGGTATCAATAATAAAAGTAGCACGGGCAATGCCCATATATTTTCGGCCATACATGGATTTTTCTACCCATACGCCAAATTGCTCACAGATATCGCTGTCATTATCAGCACCAAGCGCGCAGGTCAGCGCATGTTTTGCTCTGAACTTGCCCTGTTTTTCCGGTGTGTCCTTGGAAATACCAATAACTGCCACATTAAGCGCGTCAAACTCGGCTTTTAATTCGGAAAAGGCAATGGCTTCTTTGGTACAGCCAGATGTGTCGGCTTTAGGAAAGAAAAAGACAACGGTCATGCCGGTCTGTTCCTTGAGCGTGAACACGCCCCCATTAGTGTCACTCATATCTGTTTGGATGGTGAAATCCGGCGCGTTATCGCCCTCAGTTAGCATGGAGGATAGCATGATTTTTCCTTTCTTGTCGGTGTTCCCTGAAATATTCCCCGGTCTGGTGCCTGAATGGTTCCCAGATGTGGGGATATGACAGGATAAAATAACCTTCGGGGTGTGACTGATTGTTGTAATTGATATATAGTATTTCATAGTGAATTGACCATGGTCAATTCCATTGATTGTGAGTTATTTTTCCCGAAACTTCTGGGGATGAGGCGTGGCCATACATAAAACATTACGCTTGCGGCATTTTCTGATTGGTCTGCTTGCTATGGTCGGGCTTGCCGGTGCTGTTCTGGGTGGGGGCATCTGGTATATCAATTCCAGTGACCGGCTAGAACGCTGGATTGAAACAAAACTCAGCAATCCGGATAATCAGATCATGGTGCGGGTCGCTGATGCCAGCATTTCTCTATCGCTATCCTCGCATCCGATTATGATCAATACATCAGAAGTGAATATATCTGTTCCGGAACAGACGATTGCGCTGCCCGAAGCACAGTTCACTTTTGGTGTTCTTGATCTGTTTTCTGAACATCCTATTCCCAACAGCATCACTCTGGACAGGGTGGCTTTTGCGATAGAATACGGTGCTAATGGCTGGCATACAGGGGAATCGTTTGCCGCATTAATAAGCCTCTTTAGTCCGGATATAGCCGCGCCCAACAATCCGTTTCCAATAGAAAATCTGAAAATAAGTAACGGTAAAATCACTGTGCTTTATCCCTCAACAGAAGCAGATGAAGATAATCTCAGCCTGCATGTTGATGGTATCATGATTGATATCAAACATATGGGAGATGAGATTAAAGCCGATATTTCTGTAAATCATCCGGAATTAGGCGAGGCTAAGCTCAATGGCCGCATCAGCCCTGATTTGCGCGACTGGGACATAGCCGCCATTCTGGATCAGTTTGATAGCGGTTTTTTCTATCCCTATCTGGGAGTAAATGTTCCGGAATTGCATGATCTGGGGCTGATCACGGGGAATGTCCGGTTGATATTATCCGAACAAAAAATAAGCGTTCTGTCAGGCGATATTACGGCCAGAAATGGCCAGATCATCGTGCCGGCGGTTGGTGTTATTGATTTTATCAACGCCGCGTCAGAGTTTCATTATGATAAATCTGTTGACCGGCTGGTGCTTGACTCGCTGAACATAAACGCCCCACAGACAAGTGCTATATCGGGCCAGATATCCCTGAGTGGTGAGCTGAGAGAAGCGTCAACAGCAACGCCGGTTTTGAAAGCATCACTTACTGGCCAGAATATCCCCCTGCAACCGGTGCTGGCGATAGTGCCGGATTATCAATGGCTCAGCCATCCTGATCATGGACGGATGTTGCGTGGCGGCAAAATTGATAATGTGGAACTGGAAACCATTGCAACCATTAACCGCAATGATGACCAGATATCGTTTAAAACCTTTTCGTTGGCATCCAAGGTGGAGAAGATCAGATTTATATCCGGTTTCGGGCCGGTTGATCGGCTTGTCGGGCTTCTGGATGGCCAGTTTAATTTTGTTCTTGGTGAAGACGGGCAGATTAAGCAGGCAGAAACCCATGTTGTTTTAAGCGCAAGCAGTATCCTGCCTAAACAAGGTGCAATGATTATCCCGCTTAACGGCATTGAGCTTATCGCCCGACTGGATGGCAATGCCCTGGAAATAGAACGTCTGGCGGTAGATGCGTTATCCAATGGCCAGGTGGCCTTGCGTGGGAAGCTGACGCTGGATAATCAGCTGGTTCCATCGGTATTTGAAACCCAGCTTCAGGCCGAGGGGCTGGACAATGCTCTAGTGATGAATTTGTGGCCAGAACAATTATTCCCGCGCACCCAGTCATGGATCAAAACCCATATTGTCGGTGGTCAGGTTAATAGCTTTTATCTGAATGTCGGACTTGATCTGAAAGAAGACCGGATCAAGCCGTTATTTGTCGAAGGCGGCGGCATGGCAACAACGTCACGCTTATATTATATGCTGGATCATCAGCCCATTATAGATGCCCAAATAGGGCTTAATATTGAGGGAACAAAACTGGCTGGAACAACGATAGACGTCACTTTCAACGAAGCAACGCTCAACGGAATTGATATCAAAGGCACCAAGCTGACCGTTAACCGCAAAGATGATGTTGCTGATGCGGCACTGGCTATTATGGCGCGTGGTGATTTCAACCATATTATCGCTGTCTTGGACGAACCCCGCTTTAAAGTGCTGTCTGCCAATGGGCTATTGCTTGAGGATGTGCAGGGCAGGGCTGATATTACCGGAGCTGTCCGGTGGCAATTGCCGCAACAGAAACGCCAGATGCAACCAGCCGAGTTTGATGTCAAGATATCGGCTAGTATGGAAGCCGCCGCCATGTCTGGCTTGCCCGGTGATGTCACGCTTTCCGATGGGCTGATCAATCTGCAATATAATAATCGTGATATCCGGATTAACGGGCGTGGGCGTATCAATGATGCACCAGCAAATTTCTATTTCCACAGAGATCGCCAGAAAAATAACTTTGTTGATCTGACCTTTACGAAAAGCGATGCGCTTACCACCATGCTTAACCGGTCTTTTCCGCTAGAACTTGGCGGGGCTGTTGGTGGGCAGATATATATCGCTGATCCGTATCAGGGCGATGATATGGATATTAAAGTCAATCTTGATCTGGGGGATGCCCATTTTTATATTCCGCGTCTGGAACTCACCAAGCTGGAAGGCGAAAGAGCATCTGTTTCTGCTGATATCAGCATAAGTCATGGTATCCCGCAATTGATTGAGAATATTGTTATTGATGCCGATGTTTTGCGTATGGAAGGTGACATCCGTTTTGCCAAGAATGGCGCATTTACAAATGCTGATCTAGCGGTCATGGAATGGCCGGGGAATGAGCTGAGTGATGTTATTTTCCGGCGGCGTACAGATGGCGGTTACGTGTTAACCGCAAAGGCAGAGGTCATGGATTTGCGGCCGCTCCGGTTAAAAGAAAGCCCCGGTGAAGGCATGGATTTAACACTTGAGTTGTCGGCTGAACGGCTGATCCTTGATCACCGGTTATCGGTTGCTGGCAGTGTTGTAATAGAAACCCGTGCTGACGGTTCTGGTGATGCTAATTTTCTGGGTAGCATGTTTTTAAAAGACCGGCCTTTCATGACCGAAGCAACCATGACCGCGCAATTTGGCGGTAGTGGTGATGCTATGGATGCTTCCGGTTTGATTGGCGGCGTGGAAGCCCAGCTTAATCTGCAATCAGGATTAGCGGATGGAGATCAGCTTGTGCTGACAACACAAAATGGCGGACAGGTGTTAAAGGCACTGGATGTGACCGATGCTATTCGTGGCGGTGCCATGACCATGAATGTTCTTTATGAACCGGATGATGCCGAACATTATGTTGCCGATTTTGTGCTGACAGATTTCCGTGTGATCGAAGCCCCGCGTGCGATCCGTATGTTGTCGGTGCTCAGTCTGGCCGGGCTTTATTCGCTGGTTGAAGGTGATGGAACAGGATTTACAGAAGGACAGGCGCGCATCATTGTCACGCCAGAGTTCCAATCACTTGATACTGTGAAAGCGCGTGGTGATGCGCTGGCGATTGAGCTAACCGGCCAGATCAACCGCAGTGATGAAAGCCTGAATATTAGTGGCGTTATTGTTCCGGTCTATCTGGTGACAGAATTGCTGGGGCAAGTACCAATCGTTGGTGAGATTATCACCGGCATCAATAATGAAGGCATATTCAATACGCGGTTTCGCCTGAAAGGCACGATTGATGATCCGGATACGGATGTCCGGTTATCCAGCCTTGCCCCCGGCGTGTTGCGTGATATTTTTTCACCAGACTGGATCAATAGCGAACGCTCACGTTTGCTTGACGAAAATTAACCGGCAGCTGGATCAGTGTTTATATTATTAACTGGTATTAGCTGGCGGTTTGCAGAATAGCGTGGCGTTTTTTGCCAGAGGATATTTTGATCTCACCGTCCGGATTGGTGTCTGTTGTTGTGATCTGATAATCCTCGTCAGTGATGGATATATCATTGACGCGGCCACCCCCGCCACGGATCAATCGTCTAGCCTCACCATTGCTGGCGGCAAAACCACATAGCTTTAGCGCATCAATCAGGCTAAGCGGCAGGGTGGTGGAAAATTGTGGCAGACCTGCGGCTAGCTTGCCTTCGTTAAAAGCCTGATTTGCCGTGGCTTCGGCTTCTTTAGCTTGTTCCGGAGAATGGCAAAGCGCGGTCACTTCATTAGCCAGTATAATCTTGGCATCGTTAATTTCCTGACCTTCCAGTGCTTCCAGTCTGGCGATCTCATCTAACGGCAATTCGGTAAATAACCGCAAAAACCGGCCAACATCATTGTCTTCGGTGTTGCGCCAGAACTGCCAGAAATCCCAGACCGACAGATGGTCATCATTCAGCCAGATAGCGCCTTGGGCGCTTTTCCCCATTTTAGCCCCTGATGCGGTCGTGATCAGAGGTGAGGTCAGCCCATAAACCGATTGTTCATCAACACGGCGCGTTAAATCAATTCCGGTGACAATATTGCCCCATTGGTCAGACCCGCCCATTTGCAGCAAACATCCATAACGGCGGCGCAATTCCATGAAATCATAGGCTTGCAGGATAGCGTAGTTAAACTCAAGAAAGCTAAGCGGTTGTTCCCGATCAAGACGGAGCTTGACGCTGTCCATGCTCAGCATACGGTTAACCGAAAAATGCATGCCGAAATTCCGCAAAAAGGAAATATAGCCAAGCTCATCCAGCCATTCGGCATTATCAACCATGACGGCATCAGTTGCGCCATCACCAAAGCTGAGATAGTTTTCAAAGATGCGTTTGATGCCCTGTTTATTTTTTTCGATATCCTGATCAGAGAGCAATGGTCGCTGGGTATCTTTACCAGATGGATCACCGATTTTTGTAGTGCCCCCACCCATCAGAACAATCGGCTTATGGCCGGTTTTCTGCAAAATACGGAGCATCATGATCTGGATCAAAGACCCGACATGCAAACTGTTTGCCGTGCAATCAAATCCGATATAGGCCGGAATACAGCGTTTGCTGGCCATCTGGTCGAGGTCGTCAATATTCGTGGCCTGATGCATGTAGCCACGTTCGGTAATGATATTGATAAAATCAGATTGGTAACTCATATCGCATCTGGCCTGCTGGATGGAAAGATGTTGGAGGTAATGCCGGTGTTAATCGTTTGTCTGTTCAACCATATCAGGTTCTGCCGTACTGAGGAAATCACCTATGGTGTCTGTTAAGTCTTCTAGATGGTGCGTGAAGAAATGATTGGCGTCTTCAATTTCACGGAAATCAATCTCAATCCCTTTCTGGGTCGGGATTTTTTCAATAGTGGCAGTAACCTGTTCTGATAATACCACCGTATCAGCACCGCCATGGACAACCAGTCCGGATGACGGACAAGGCGCAAGGAACGTGAAGTCATGTTCATGAACAGGCAGAGTAGCAGAAACAAAGCCCACCACCTCAGGCCGGCGCATCATTAATTGCATACCGATTAATGCGCCAAAAGAAAATCCGGCAATCCAGCATGATCTGGCGCCCGGACATTGGGATTGAATCCAGTCAAGTGCTGTTGCCGCATCAGACAATTCGCCCTCGCCACCGGAATAATTGCCCTGTGATCGGCCAACACCGCGAAAATTAAATCGCATAACCGAAAATCCGCGTGCCTGAAACAGCTTATACATGGCGAATGACACACGGTTATTCATGTTGCCGCCAAAATTCGGTTCTGGATGCAGGATCAGGGCAATCGGCGCCGTCGGGTCGATTGCTGGCATGTAACGGGCTTCTAGTCGGCCCTCAGGGCCATTTATAATAACTTCTGGCATGATATGTCTCAAAGAAATGATATGTCGGGCTTATAGCCGAATTATCTTGTAAAATCAAAAACAATTCCTTGGGATGACTAACAAAAGCAGAAAGGTTTGATCTGCTTCCGGTTGAAATTTGTCATCTTTGCCGCTAAATGATAGGGTATAACAACAGTTTCTGCTTACAAATGTTATATATGAACGTAACAAGGAGGCATCCATGCGCGGGTTTATTGATGAACTGCGTAGCATCAGAGAAAGAGATCCGGCGGCCGGTGGGCTGATCGGACTGTTTTTTCTTACGCCTAGTGTTCACGTTATGCTGGCCTATCGGCTGGGGCATCGGTTATGGCGGTGGCGGCTCAAGTTCCTTGCCCGTTTTACGATGCAATTGGCGCGGTGGTTTACCGGTATCGAAATTCATCCGGCCGCAAAAATTGGTAAACGGTTTTTTATTGATCATGGTATGGGCGTTGTCATTGGTGAAACCGCTGTTATTGGTGATGATGTTACCTTTTATCATGGGGTGACTATGGGCGGTTTATTGCCAAGTGTTAACAGCGATGGCCAACGCCAGATAAAGCGTCACCCGACCATTGGTAATAATGTGATTGTCGGTGCCGGTGCACAGATACTGGGAGCAATTACCGTCAGCGATTGCGCCCGTGTCGGGGCAAATTCTGTTGTTGTCAAGGATATTCCGCGCGGGGCGACGGTGACCGGTATTCCGGCACGTCCAGTCAGCGCCAGACGGGTTCATGATGATACCACTTTTCAGCCATATGGCACGCCGGCAGATTTATCATCTGATGCTCGTGATAAGGCAATCAAGTGGCTGTTGCAAGAAGTTGATATCCTTCACAACAAATTGAAAATGCTCGAAGACGCGCAAGGCGCTACCAAGCCCAGAGATGGCGACTTTGACAGTGAGGCAGATCAGTTTGACCACAAGCCATTTTCAACAACAGACAGAAACTAGCCGTTTGTTCTCATGATTGCTGGTAATTACCTATGACATCTGATCCGATTTATCTGGATTATAACGCGACCGCACCTTTGCGGCTGGCGGCTCAACATGCCATGATGGACGCAATGGGCCCACCGGGTAATCCGTCATCGGTGCATCATCAGGGGCAGAAGGCAAGAGCCATTGTTGAACTGGCACGGGAACAAGTGGCAAAATTGGCAGATGCTGATCCGGCAAGCGTCATTTTTACTAGTGGCGGTACAGAAGCAAACTGGCAGGCGTTACACGGCTTTTCTGATCGCATGATTATCACCACACCGGTGGAACATATGGCGGTATTATCTGCGGCACCGGATGCCTTGCTGATTGATGTGGATGCGGATGGGGTGATTGATCTGAATCATCTGGAACATTTGCTTAAAACCTATAAAGACAATGCGCTGATATCTGTCATGACTGCCAATAACGAAACCGGCGTGATCCAGCCGCTTGATCAGGTGGTGGAACTTGCCCGTGCATATGGTGCGCTGGTGCATTCCGATGCGGTGCAGAGTTTTGGCAAGGGCGATGCCAATGGATGTGCCGGTTTGCGGGCTAGCGGCGTTGATATGCTAACCATATCGGCACATAAAATGGGCGCGGCCACCGGCATTGGCGCGTTACTGGTGCGTGAAGGATTGGTGATACCGCCATTAATAGTAGGCGGTGGACAGGAATCCCGGCGTCGTGGCGGCACCGAAAATCTGATCGGAATTGCCGGTTTTGGTGCGGCGGCAAGTGATATTATGAATAGCGGGACAGCATGGCTTGACCAGCTGGCTAAATGGCATCAATGGCTAGAAGACCAGATCAGCACCCATGCACCAGACGCGGTTATTTTTGGCAAAGCGGCCAAACGGCTAGTTAATACCAGCGCTATCGCCATGTCCGGCCGCAGTGCCGAAACCCAAATCATGCAACTGGATTTAGCCGGAATAGCTGTTAGCGCAGGGGCGGCTTGCTCATCCGGAAAAGTTGCCAATTCCCATGTTCTGGCGGCAATGGGCGCAGGCGATCTGGCGCATCAGACAATCCGCGTGTCATCAGGATGGAACAGCAAGCAGTCGGATTTCGAACGTTTTTTTGAGATTTGGTTGCAGGTCTATGAAAACAAAGTATAACACGCGTTGAAATCATCATACGTAAAACGTATATCATATGACATCAGGTGATATTAAAAATCAGAAAGGGTTAATCTATGCCATCAGTAACTTTTGTAAAACGTGACGGTAGCGAAGCAACAGTAGAAGCCGCCGCCGGGCTTTCTGTTATGGAAATTGGTCGCGATAATAATCTGGGCATTGAGGGAACATGTGGCGGCAGTCTGTCTTGTGCGACGTGTCATGTGATTGTTGATGATGCGTGGGTCGAAAAAACAGGCGCGGCCAGCCTTGATGAAGAAGACATGCTTGATCTGGCTTTTAATGTTGAATCCAATTCGCGGCTTGGTTGCCAGATTACCATGGATGATAGCCTTGACGGATTGAAGATCAGGATTGCGAATGACGACTGATCTGTCTGTTGCAAGCATCAATGATACCGGCTTGAATAGTCTGGGTTTTGACGCGCCGCCAGCGGAAACGCGGGTAGTGGTGGCGATGTCTGGCGGCGTTGATAGCTCGGTTGTAGCTGGGCTGTTAAAAGAAGCCGGATATGATGTTGTTGGCATCACGCTTCAGCTTTATGATCATGGTGAGATTATTCGCAATAAAGGCGCGTGTTGTGCCGGTGCGGATATTCTGGATGCGCGCCGTGCCGCCGCAACGCTGGGGATCAAGCATTATGTGCTGGATTACGAAAGCCGGTTCAAAGCCTCGGTGATGGATGATTTTGCCGATAGCTACCTCAAGGGGGAAACGCCGGTGCCGTGCATCACATGCAACCAGACTGTGAAATTTCATGATTTGCTGGCGACCGCACGGGAACTGGGGGCGGCATGTCTTGCCACTGGTCATTATGTGCGGCGGGCGGTTGATGACGCGGGCAGGGCGATGTTGCAACGTGGCATTGATGCGACCAAGGATCAGTCTTATTTTCTGTTTGCGACAACGCCAGATCAGCTGGATTATTTGCGGTTTCCGCTGGGCGGGATGACGAAAGAAGACACGCGCGATCATGCGCGGCGCTTGGGGCTGACGCTGGCCGAAAAACCGGATAGTCAGGATATCTGTTTTGTGCCAAATGGCCGTTATGGCGATATTGTCCGGCGGCTTCGTCCGGGGGCAATTGAGGCAGGGGACATTGTTGATCTGGACGGTAATATTCTGGGTCAGCATGATGGCGTGATTGATTTTACCATTGGCCAGCGGCGCGGATTAGGCATTGGTGGACGCAAAGACGCGGATGTGGATGAAGGCCGGCTTTATGTGGTAGCAATCCGGCCAGCAGAACGGCAGGTGGTGGTTGGCCAGAAATCTGATCTGGCCTGTCATGCGGTGGAATTGCGTGATACCAACTGGCTGGCCGATGATGTGCGGCCATTGGGGCGCAAGATATTGGCGCGATTACGAAACACGGCACCGGCTGAACCCGCAGAAATTATTGGCTGGGATGCAGCATCAGGAACCGCGACGCTACGGCTAAATGCGCCGCAATTCGGGATAGCAGCAGGGCAGGCGGCGGCGATTTATGACGCGGCCGAACCGGACTGGTTGCTTGGTGGCGGCTGGATCAGCGCCGCACCAACCCGCGCGCATCAGCAAACGGATTGAGGAAGTGGATTTAGTAAGCGGCGGTGGCTTTCCCAATACAGAGCCGTCTGTCAGGCGCGAAAATAATATATATCTAAATTAATTTCTTGATATAATTAGTGACATAATTATTGACGAGCACGGGGCTTTCCCTTAGTAAGACTAGAATATGATCATGGTTTTGAATATATAATAGCCATGACCCGTGGC
>JAHEII010000118.1 GCA_024639485.1 Alphaproteobacteria bacterium | reverse complement strand
TTTATCCCGAAATATGTTATCATATCTTGCGCCATGATGCGGATAGTACGCATGATTAGCGCCGGTGTGATGTGATTAAAAATATCTTTTAGCGGCATATGAATGGTTAGTGGAACCACGCGAAGCATATCATTTGCCAGCATCATCACCGGATATGCGTCCGGATTACTATCCAGCGCGGCCAGATATTCGGTATGGCCGGGATAGCTAAATCCAACCTGATGAAGCGTTGCTTTCTGAATGGGGTTTGTCACAATCGCATCAATCTGACCGGATGTGACCATAGCCACAGCATCACGAATAGCATCAATCACTTGTGCCGCATTTACAGCAGATGGCTGCCCCGCAATAACCGCATCCGGCCATGTGATGGGAATAACATTGACATGATGCGGGTGGGGTTGTCGTGGGATATCTGCCATAGCAGATTTATTTTCTATGATAGAACAATTCAGCGCATAACCGCCTGCCGCCGCTAATCTGGTCAACCGGTCAGGGTCATCAATCGTGATCAGATTATTGTGGCCATGTGCAACTGCCTTGATCAGACATTCGGCGCCAATACCCGCAGGTTCGCCGGGGGTAACAAGAACCAGAGGATCATTCATCAAAAGCTTTTCCGGATATCAATAACCGCTTCACGCCGCAACTGATTCAGATAACGTGACGATAGAACAGAAAAATAACGATTTTTCACATTCAGCTCCAGAGCATCAAGATCAGGCAGGTTAATTTGTGGTGCCTGCTTATCGCAAACCATAAACGCCGCCATGCCTTCTTTATATGCGATTACTTCGCTCATCTCGCCCTTATCCAGTGGCGCAACCATATCACGCAATTCCGGAGCAAGGCTATAAAGCGGCAATATCCCCAGATTAAAAGCCAGACCAGAGCCATATGATAGATGAAGATTTTCCAGCTCATCGCAGGTAGTGATATCTTTGGTGTTCCGTTTGATTTTTGCCGCTGCTTCTAACCGGGTAGCATCATCATTTGCGGCCAGAGGGTAAAGCAAACGGGTTAACGCAATTTGTGTTTCCATTGGGTCTGCCATGCCGTTTTCACGCTTACCGCTCAGCCTGTAGATCAGAATAGCGCCATCACGATCAATTGGGTCAGTGATATCCCCGGGTTGCAATGGCATGATAGTCTGGGCTAATTCCGGATCAAGATTATCAACCAGAATCCAGCCAATATTACCGCCAGATTGGGCGCTTCCGGATGCGGAATATTGTTGGGCAATCCGGTTAAAGTCTGCACCCTGACGGATAGCGTTTACCATCTGGTTGGCCAGATTAATTGTAGCCGCGTAATTTCTGCCCGGTTCCGGTAGTAAAACGATTTCATCCAGATTGATATGTGGCTCATTAAGGTTCTGCTCAAGCTGGCTGAGTTCTATTTCTGCTTCTGCTCTGGCATTGGCAAACTGTCCTTCAAAGCGGTTATTAATAATAGAAGCCCACAGAATATCAGCTTTGAATTTATGGCGGATAATTTCTCTTGGGATATTCAGTTCACGCAGAACATCATTCGGGTTTTCGCCATTTTGGGAAAATGTTTGATTGATCAGATTATCGGCGTTGTCCTCAACTATCTGCATCTGGCTGCCCAGCACCTTGCTTCCGGCGCTAATCTTGATCTGATCATCAATCAGCATTTGCAATACATCCCGATTGATCTGTGCCGTATTTTCTGACGTCATCGTCAGACCAGTCGTTTTGATCAGCATGTTGCGTCTCTCATTCAGCTCATGGCTGGTGATAGGCACGCCATCAACGGTGGCCACAACCTCAATCAATGTGGCAAAACTGGATATGCTGGAAAGCATCAGCATAACAATACTGATGAAAAAAGCGCGGGATAATGGCAAAATTCTTGGCATTTGTTTTCCTATATTTACGCGTTCTGGTCAGCTTTCATTAATGACCCTAATCCGACCAGTGTAACAATACATCCGGGTGCCAGCCCAGCAATAATAGGCGGCAGGCGACCAGATGTTCCAAACACATACATAATATCTTTGAACAGATAAAATCCAAGCGCTGAAATCATGGCAACCATGATAATGCTTAACCGTTTCTTCCGTCCTTTGTAGGTGAGTCCATGATGCCCTGCAATCATAATCATTCCAATTAAAACAATAGGAAGCGATAGCTGATAATAAAAATACGATCTATGCCCCAGACTATTAAGGCCAGCGTCTTCCAGTACCCCAATATAGCTCCATAATTTGATTAACGAAATCGTTTCCGGTTTCTTGTTGGAATTGGCCAAATCAGCGGCGTTAAGTGATGAAGGAAAGGTCATGCTATCAAGCGTATTAATCGTGCCATTATTAAGCAGAACTTTGCCGCCTTTTAGTTGCCAGCGGTTATTTTCAAACCATAATTGATCAGGCAGATAATGCGACACCCATGCATTATTTTTATCAAACCGGTATAATTCTCCATCTTCCATGGTGAGTGTCGTTTGATCTAACCGGCTTCCGCTGATGATAATATTCTGTCCTGAAAAATTATCTTTGAGCCAGATGCCTTCTGTTGATACGGATAAATTGCGGCCAGATGATCCAAAATTCTGTTCCTCTAATGCCGCGAACCGGTTATTTGTCGCCGATGAAATAGGATCAATAACAAACAGCATAACCAGACTTAGCATGATAGCGCATAACACAGGGCCAAGGATAATCTTGCTAACTGGCAAACCGGCGGAACGCGCAACAATAATTTCGTTCTTGTGGCTTAATTTGTAAAAACTGATCAAAGAGCCAAACATGACCGCAAAGGGTAAAAGAAAAGGCAGGCTGGATGGAAATTTCAAAAAGGCCATAGACATTGCCGTAACAGAGGACATCGCCTCTTTATTCGCGCTACGCCGTAATAATTCTGCTGTATCAATCAGATTGACCACAAGCGCAAGCACGATCCATGTCAGCAGAACATGGATAAGAACATGCCGAAACAAATACATAGACAAGATGCGTGACCAGCCAAACCTGTTCATATGGTTTCTGCCTTTCCTGTCCATGGTTGCCATATCAGAATATAGCCGATGATCAATGGCAATAAAACAACCGCATACATCAAAGGAAATAATGAAGGGATTGAAACGGTTAGACTGCGGGCAGTCATAAGCGCGACTTCAGTAAACAGAGTCAGAACGGTTATAATACTGATCTGTGTCCAGTAATGTGATCGTTGATAACGGCTACGCATGAATACCATCAAAACCATCATGATCAGCGTTAAGCCAATTAGTGGGGCGGTTATGCGGAAATGGCCTTCGGCGCGCATTTCTTTCTGATATTGATTTGATCCTATATCCGCAAATAACAGCTCGCTGATAGACATTTCATTATAATCTTTTGCCCGGGTTCCTGTCGCAGAAGTATTCTCGATAATGTTGAGCTGGTAAGTATCAAACTCAAGAATGACGGCTTTTTCAGATGTATCTGTAAACTCGGTTCTGATACCATTAAACAGATATATCACAGGTTCCTCTTGCCCAATGGTAACGGTGGCTTTTTCGGCATGAATTTCAATCGTGGAGTTTTTACTTCGGTTATCATGGATGAAAATATCCTGAAAAACGTTATCGCTTTCTTTATCGTTAATATAAATCGTCAGACCTTTATTAATATCGGTAAACACTCCGGCTTGCAGAATAACAATAGGGGCGGCGGCGCGCAGATTAGCCATAACAGTTTTGTAATAGCTATATGTCATTGGGATAAAGAACGCTGAATTCAGGATCAAAAAGACAGAGATAATGCCGCCCATCAGCAAAGGCCCTGATCCAATTCGTAAAGGTGATGCCCCGGCCGCTGTTATGGCAATCAGCTCTTTGTCCTGTTGCATGCGTGAAAATACGATTGATGTGGCAATCGCTGCGCTAATCGGGAGAATGATAAGCAACCAGAACGGAATAGCCGCCATGGTAACATTGACAAAATCAATGAATAACGCGCCTTTATTGACTAGTAATTCGATCAACCGTAATGTCTGACCAAGCCATACAATGCCGATAATAGCTATGCTGGTCATGACTAATGTGACAAAACATTGTCGAAATATATACCAGGTGAGTACCATTCTGCTTAATAAACCTTAATTTAAAATGGCTAATCGGGCGTGATATGATCTTGCCGTTGCAATTTTATGTTCTATCCACAATATTATCAGTAGCCAACTTATCAAAAAACAACCCAAATAAGTAAGGATTTTTTTATGACTTCTAGGATAACGATACAATTTACCGCAAAGCATGATGCCCCAACCTATCCTGTTATTCTTCTGGTATCCGGAAAAGATGATGCCGCCACGCTGGATAGCGCTGGCATTGCGCTGGATAAAAGCCTATCTGGTGCGATTACCCGCGCGATGACAGAAGCCGAGTTTAAAGCAGGTGCAGGTGAAGATATCATTATCCGAGCCGCCGAAGGAACCGTGATTCTGGTTGGATCAGGGGCTTCCGCTGATATTGGCACAGATACGGAACATCTGGGCGGCTATGTCGCATCAGCACTTGGCCGATCCAAGCTTAAACACGCCACTTTACATGTATCAGACATGTCACCGGACTGGATGGCCAGTGTTGCCCATGGCGCGCATCTGGCCGGATATCATTTTTCCAGATATTTCACCAAAGGCAAGGCGGCAAAGCCAGTTATGTCGACCCTGAATATCGCTGTCGATGATAAGGATGCTGTGACTACGGCCTATGCGCGTCATGCAGGCATAGCCGAAGGTGTGTTTCTTGCCCGTGATCTGGTGAGTGAGCCGTCAAATGTGTTGTATCCGGCTGAATATGCTGACCGGTGCAAGGCATTATCCGATGTCGGGATTGAGGTAACTGTCCTTGATGAAGCGCAAATGGCAGAACAAGGCATGAAGTTGCTTTTATCCGTTGGGCAGGGCAGTGAGCGTGAATCGCGCATGGTGGTCATGCGCTGGAATGGCGGCGGTACAGAAGCTCCGCTGGCGTTGATTGGTAAAGGCGTATGTTTTGACACTGGCGGTATATCCATCAAACCGGCTGGCGGCATGGAAGACATGAAGTGGGATATGGGCGGTTCTGCCGCTGTTGTTGGTGCTATGCGTGCTATCGCTGGGGCGGGTATTAAGCGCAATGTGATCGGACTTGTAGGGCTAGTTGAAAACATGCCGGATGGTAAGGCCATTAAACCGGGTGATGTGGTTACGTCCATGTCTGGCCAGACGGTTGAGATTATCAATACCGATGCCGAAGGCCGGTTGGTGCTGGCTGATGTCATGACATATGCACAACACCATTTCAAACCTGCCGCCATGGTTGATCTGGCTACGCTGACCGGTGCTATACTGGTTTCGCTGGGCATGGTGCAATCGGGATTGTTTTCTAATCAGGATGCGCTGGCAAAAGCGATTGAAACCTCTGCTTCGGCCACGGGTGAGCATACATGGCGGATGCCATTAGGGGCGGATTACCATAAGCTGATCAACTCCAAAATTGCTGATATGAAAAATATCGGTGGCCGTTATGGTGGTTCTGTTACGGCGGCGTGTTTTCTGGAACGGTTTGTTGAAAATGACACGCCCTGGGCGCATCTGGATATTGCCGGAATGGCATGGTCAGATAAATCGAAGCCAACCACGCCGGCGGGCGGTACTGGTTATGGGGTCAAATTGCTCACGCATCTGGCCGAACATTTCCAACCATCCGCCAAATAGGGGGCAGGCGTGGCGCAAATCGCATTCTATCAATTGCAATCACGGCCGGTTGAGGATGTTCTGCCGCCGTTATTGCAAAAGACTTACGATAGCGGCAATAAAGCCGAAATTATTGCGCCAGAACATATTCATAATGACCTTAGCCAGTATATCTGGACACAGAAACCGGATAGCTGGCTTCCTCATGGTATTGTTGGCCGTGATGATCAACACATGGATAAATCGGACTGCCCTATCTGGATCATGGCTGACGAATCCGATCAGCATGATGCAGATATGTTCCGGTTTTATGTGGCCGGCCAGATGCCATCGGAACAGATGCTAGCCCATGCCAATGGGCGTATGTTTATTGTTTTTGATGGCCGCAATGATGACAGCCTTAATGCCGCGCGAACGTCTTGGAAATCATGGCGTGAGGATAACCATGATTTAAGCTATTTTGAGCAGGATGACCAAAAGGGCTGGGTCAAAAAGTTTTGAGCTTTGGGTTAATTATCTTGCCTTTGCGGATAGGCTTTTCTATAAGGCACAGATTAACCGCTATTCCCATCTATCGAAAGGATGCCCCATGGCTCTCGAACGTACGTTTTCTATCATTAAGCCTGACGCAACACGCCGCAATCTGACTGGTGCTATTATCGCCAGACTAGAAGAAGGCGGTTTGCGTGTTGTTGCACAAAAACGCATTCACATGACACGCGAACAGGCCGAAGGATTCTACGGTGTTCATAAAGAACGCCCGTTTTTCAATGATCTGGTGTCATTCATGATCTCTGGCCCGGTTGTTGTACAGGTACTAGAAGGCGAAAATGCCGTTGCCCGCAACCGTGAGATTATGGGCGCAACCAATCCTGCCGATGCCGAAGCTGGAACAATCCGTAAAGATTTTGCTGAAAGCATCGAAGCTAATTCTGCTCATGGCTCAGACAGTCTGGAAAATGCAGGGATTGAGATTGATTTCTTTTTCACCGCTGATGAAATTGTCGGCTAATATCGCCGCATAATATGCAAACAGAATAAAGAAAAAGGGGGCAAATCGCCCCCTTTTTTATGTGTTTTTTAGCTATTTTACAGCAGGAAATACGCCATCAGAATTAAAATAACAGCAACCACAATGGCGCTATTACGCATAAAGCCCATGAAGCCTTTATACATTTCCAGATTTTGTTTTTCCTGACTGTCCAGATTTGAAGTATCCATAACATCCCCCTTAATTTTCCAGCCACCAATTTAGCAAACTCAACAGATTTTGCACCTAAAATGTCACCATAACCGGATTATGCATCTATTTTTCCACCATTGGCCAGGCGAGGTGGCGTTGTCCGCCTATGATGCCGGGTAAAATGCCGGATGTCATTATGGGCGTGATGTTATCTTTGTGACGCTCAAGCGTTAACAGTCCAGCCGCGAATGCACCGATCACCATGGGATAGATCACATGTTCCTCAGCCAGCACTCTTGCCGCTAGCGTGTCTTTTGTGTCATCGGCATGAACAGCAACAGATTTTTGTGCCAGTATTGTGCCAGCATCAATTTGTGCGGTAACGATATGAACGCTACACCCATGCAAACGGGCTTGATCATTTATGGCGCGTTGATGGGTATCAAGCCCTTTATAAGCCGGCAGAAGTGACGGATGGATATTGATGATCTGCCCATGATAGCGTTGACAGAAATCTGCCGATAACACCGACATGAATCCGGCCAGACAGATCAGATCAACATTTAACTGATCAATGTGATTGGCTAGCGCCTGTTCAAATTCGGCTTTGTTTTCAAAATCTGATTTATTTATGACGCTTGCCGGAATATTGGCGGCGGCGGCAATATCACATCCCTCGGCGGGATTATCCGCAATGACCGCAACAATACTGGCCGGAACATCGGCTTGTGATGTGTAATCAATCAACGCCTGCATATTACTGCCGCGTCCAGAAATCAGAACCGCAAGCCTAAGCATAATCTACGCTTTCTGCCAGTGTTCCAGATGGTTGAACCGTACCGGCGGCGCATCATCACGTTCAATCAGCTGACCAACTGGCCATGCCGTATATCCGGCGGCGGTAATCATCTCAATCGCTTGATCACAGTCATCCGCGTCAACCGTGACAATCATGCCAATGCCGCAATTAAAGGTACGAAGCAATTCTCTGTCATCAATCTGGCCAATATCCTGCATCCATGAAAATAGTGGAGGTAATGCCCAGCTTTGCATGTTTATATCCAGCGCCAGATGATCGGCAAATACCCGTTGCGGATTTTCGACTAGCCCGCCACCTGTGATATGGGCAATTGATGTTGCCATATGGTTACGGATCAACGGCATCACTGCTTTCGTGTAAATCGTTGTTGGCGCTAGAAAAGCATCAGCAATGGTTTGATTCGGTGCAAATGGTGCTTGATCAGCTGGTGTTAATCCGGCGCGTTCCAGTATCCGCCGCACCAGTGAATATCCGTTGGAATGAACGCCACTGGATGAAATGGCGATAGCCATCTGTCCGGCGGCAGTTTTGCCGTGATCCAGCAAGCCGCCACGCTCAGCCGCACCAACGCAAAATCCGGCCAGATCAAAACCGCCATCCGGATAAACGCCGGGCATTTCTGCGGTTTCACCGCCAATTAATGCCGCGCCAGCCAACAGACATCCATCAGCAATACCGGCAATCACATCAGCCGCCTGATCGCTGTCTAATGCGCCTGTGGCATAGTAATCAAGGAAAAATAGCGGTGCCGCGCCCTGTGCCAGAATATCATTCGCGCACATAGCCACCAGATCAATCCCAAGTCCGCGATATTGCTGTGCCTGTCTGGCCAGTTCAAGCTTGGTGCCAACGCCATCGGTGGCGGCCACAAGGATAGGATCGGTAAATCCCGCCGCCTTGAGATCAAATAAAGCGCCAAACCCGCCAAGTGAGCCATCTGCACCGGCGCGACGTGTTCTTTTGGCATCGCTTGAAATCCGATTGACCAGCGCATCGCCAGCATCTATATCAACGCCGGCATCACGATATGTCATGCCTGCTGTTTTCCGCGTGTCAGATATGTTAACCTCCACTAGATGAAGAAACGGTATATAGTCATAGAACTTTAGATAGTCATAGAAGGTATCGAAATGTCGGTCAAAGAGAAAACATCAAACAGCATCATTATCAGCCTGATGGTGTGGATTATGGCATGGTCTGTTCCGGTATGGGCAGACGAGGCGTGCGAATCTGATGCGTTTCTAATTGATAATCACCATGCCGAAGCAAGCGCGGCCACAGGCAATCTGGCCAGAACCCAAGCGACTGATACCGCGCTCAATACCGCGTGGCAGATGCTGATCAACCGGCTGGTTATCGCTGGACAGGATATGACACCATTGATGCAGGTTAACCCCAATGATCTGTTGCTATATACACGCGTGCAAAACGAAACAGTATTGACTAGCCGTTATCTCGCTGATCTGGATTACTGTTTTGATCGCCAACTGGTGCGGCAGTTATTCAGGGAAAATAATATTGCATATGCCGAACTGATATCTGATCGCATCATGCTTTTGCCGGTATTTATTACTGGTGACCGCGCCAATTTATGGAAACAGCCTAATCCGTGGAAAAACACGCTGGAAACGATCTTGCCAGATCATAATGGGCTAGTGCAGTTATTTATTCCTTCTGGTCTTGTACTGGAAAGAAGCATTACCGGACAGGGGATTCTGGCTGATCCGGAAAGCGTCATAGCACAAGCCGCCAGTCTGGATCAGGTATCAATGGTTTTATTGACCACAGCACGAGTGACCATCGCGTCATCTGATACGGCATCCGGTTTTGAACTGGTGGTGACAGGCGGGCTGTATGACAGAGACGGCAATCAGCTGGCAGGGATTGAAGACACACGGCTTCCTATTAAAAATAGTACGGATGTGCCGCGGCATCTGCGCCAGCTGGGACAGGATATGATTGCCAATATCGAACAGGTATGGCGCGAAGTTAATCTGGTTGATCTGAATGCCCAGAATATGTT
This sequence comes from Alphaproteobacteria bacterium, assembly GCA_024639485.1. Classification (GTDB taxonomy): domain Bacteria; phylum Pseudomonadota; class Alphaproteobacteria; order Puniceispirillales; family UBA1172; genus UBA12202. The sequence goes on along the minus strand of JAHEII010000118.1, from coordinate 696 downwards.
GCGCCTATCGGTGGATATCATTTCACTGGAACAATGGTTTGCATTATTAGCTAATCTGGAAAACCTGTCACCGGTGGAACAGGTGGATTTACGTCAGCTATCGGCTGATATGGCAGTAATGGATATCACGCTGAACGGGTCTTCCGAAGCAATGGATTATGCGCTAGAACAAATAGGGTTTCGGATTGAGCCAAATCCGGATACATCTATTGGCGGGTTTTTGTTAAAACCACGAAACTGAACTGCATTATACTTATCTGTTTGTTAAGGGTCGTCTGATCATGACAAGTCAACAAATCACATTGGATTTTCCGTCTGCCAGTAATTATGGACGAAGCCAGTTCATGATCGGGGCTTGCAATGCGATTGCGGCGGACTGGATTGATCGCTGGCCGGATTGGCCCGGTGTGATCAGAGCGCTTATCATTCATGGTGAGCCAACATGTGGAAAAACACATCTGGCTACTATCTGGAAAGACGCATCACATGCCACTGATATAAACAGTGTTTTTGATGGGATTGATGCCCTTGATCCGGATAAATCCTATGTGCTGGATAATCTGGTATGTGGAGCTAACTGGCCTGATGAGATGCTATTTCATCTGCTGACCCGATTTACCGGTAGCAATGGATCATTATTAATTCTGGCAAAAGAATCACCAGCGGCGATGCCGTGGCGGCTGGCAGATGTGGCAT
>JAHEII010000164.1 GCA_024639485.1 Alphaproteobacteria bacterium | reverse complement strand
GGTTAACGCCGCGTTTCTGGCGCTTTGTGACATGTCCCCATGCAGACATTCTGCGTCCATCCCGTTTTTATTTAAGGATGTTTTCAGGGTAGCAATATCACGCTTCCGGTTACAGAAGATGAAGGCATTAGCCACATTTTCTGATGTAATTAGCTGGCGCAAGGTGTCATGTTTTTTACGCGGTGTGGTTTGACAGACAAATTGTTCAACCGTGTCTGCGGTGGTGGATTCTGGTGAGATTTCAATAATTTTGGGATTGATAACAAAGTTTTCTGAAATTTTGTAAATGGTTTTATTCAATGTAGCCGAGAAAAACAGCGTTTGTCTGATTTTCGGTAATAACTTGGTTATTTTTTCCACATCCGGAATAAAGCCCATATCCAGCATGCGATCTGCCTCATCAATGACAAGTATCTTGACATCGCGTAATAGAACTTTCCCGCGTTCGAGATGATCCAGTAACCGCCCCGGTGTTGCAATCAATACATCAACGCCACGATCAAGCAGGGCGTCTTGCTCACCAAAGCTAACGCCACCAATAAGTAACGCTTTAGTAAGGCCATGATTTTGCGAAAACTGGTTGAAGGATTCCGATACCTGGGCGGCGAGTTCACGGGTAGGGGTAAGGATAAGAGAGCGTGGCAGTCGGGCCTTGGCGCGTCCGGCATCCAGAATATCAATCATTGGTAAGGTAAATGAAGCTGTTTTACCAGTTCCAGTTTGAGCAGAGCCTAGAACGTCACGTCCCATCAGGATAATCGGGATAGATTTTTCCTGAATCGGGGTCGGATTTTCGTAGCCGCAAGCCTTTATAGATTTAAGCAAAGTGTCGCTAAGACCAAGATCAGCAAAAGATGTCATGAGGTGCCTGATATGATGAAAATATGATGGTGTAATGTGTAAATACGCGCAAATCACCAAATAATGATCACCTAATAAGCAAAAAAAAGGAAAATGTCAAGTTTGTTGCCAGTTTTAAGGATAATGGCTATATAGAGCTTATGAATGCTACGCTTGTATTTATACCCTGCCATATGGGATCAGCCGCTGTTTTTAAAGATCAGATAGCGCATTTTGAAAAATATTATCCTGTTCATGTGGCTGATACCATGTCCCATAACTCCATTAATGGCATGGCGGAAGCGGTTTTAGATGCTGTTTCTGGTACGGTTATTCCTATTGGATTATCAATGGGCGGTTATGTGGCTATGGAAATGCTTTATCTGGCCGGAAAACGGCTGACCGGATTAGTTATCATGGATAGCAATCCCTATGCAGAAAGCGAAACCCGCCGCATGAAACGTCTGGCTGAACATGATTTAATCAATCATGGGCGATATGTGGGCATGACAAGGGCAGGGGTCAGGCGAATGATATCAGAAACACATATGCAAGATGCTGCTCTGGTGGAACGGATTATAAACATGGCAAGAGAACCCGGCCAGCTTATCTATGAAGCGCAAATGCATGCCATTATCAACAGACGTGATTATGCCGCCACTCTAAGCGCTTGCCCTTGTCCGGCGTTAATCATGTATGGAAGCGAGGATAAAGTAACGCCCGCCGGATGGCATCATGATATGCAGAATATGATCCCGCAGGCGCGTTTGATTGAATTGCCAGATACAGGACATTTGATCACCATGGAACAACCGCAACAGGTGAGCAAGCATCTGGATGATTTTTTAACAGAGCTTAAATATCAAGTGTGACCATCACCGTTGGGGCATTATCACGGATATAATGAAACCGTTTTTCGGCTTTCCGTCCCATTAAGGTATCAACCAGACTATCAACACGCCGCCGGTCATCGGCATCTTCACCTTGTCGGCTTGGCAAGCTGACTTGCAGCAAGCGTCTGGTTTCCGGTGCCATGGTAGTTTGTTTAAGCTGACTAGGCGGCATTTCGCCCAATCCTTTAAACCGGCTTACCTCAATCTTTCCGCGCTTATTGAAATCATTTTCGATAAATGTTTCCCGCTGGTCATCATCCAGCGCATAACGCACCTTATCGCCTTGAGATAGTCGGTAAAGCGGTGGTTGCGCCAGATAGAGATGGCCTTTTTCGATCAGCTCAGGCATCTGCTGATAAAAATATGTCATAAGCAAAGCGGCAATATGTGCGCCATCAACATCAGCATCGGTC
>JAHEII010000152.1 GCA_024639485.1 Alphaproteobacteria bacterium | reverse complement strand
TCCCCAATTCGTTTCCGTCTGGGCATCGGCACGCGGCGGTGCTTCTCCGTGGTGATCAATTGCATGTGATCTGGACACGAATTGGGGACGCTCCAGAAAAGCTGTTATATTCGTGCATTGATTTGACCCGGCCATGGCTGGACTGGACAGCAGAAAACACATGCGCCCTGCTTGAACCCGAACAGGAATGGGAAGGCACCGATTGCCCAATTACCACATCAGATATCGGCATTGCCAGACCACGCGAACGCGCATTGCGTGATCCATGTATTTTTGATTCTGGCACAGATGTTTATGTGATTTATGCATGTGCAGGCGAATCCGCACTTGGAATTGCCAAGATTTCTGGCCTGTGATGGCGAAAGCCATCCAAGTGCTATAAATCAGTGTTTCTTTTATCGGAAAATTAGGCTAATTTTCTCATATGAGTTCACCTATATCACCTATCCTTGATCCGTTTGGGCGGCCGATAACCTATCTGCGTGTATCGGTGACAGATCGCTGTGATTTTCGCTGTGTGTATTGCATGGCCGAAGACATGACCTTTCTGCCGAAAGCCGAATTAATGACGCTTGAGGAAACCGAAACATTATGCCGGCGGTTCATGGCTGTTGGCACTCGCAATATCCGGCTGACAGGTGGTGAGCCATTGGTACGCCGCAATATTATCTCGCTTATCCGCAATCTGGGGGCTGAGGTGAAAAAGGGCAATCTGGATGAGCTGACCATTACCACTAACGGAAGCCAGCTCTATAAAATGGCGGATATGCTTTATGATGCCGGTGTCCGCCGGTTGAATGTGTCGGTTGATACACTTGATCCCGACAAGTTCAGAGAGATTACCCGATGGGGTGATCTGGCGCAGGTCTTGAATGGCATCAAAGCCGCCCAAGCCGCCGGTTTGAAAATCAAGCTTAATACTGTCGCGCTGAAAGGCACTAACGAAGATGAGCTAGCGGATATGCTGGCATGGTGCGGTGATCATGGCATTGACATGACTATCATTGAGGTCATGCCAATGGGTGATATTGGCGGTGAGGACAGGCTGGATCAATACTTGCCCCTGTCAATGGTTCGTGCCCAGCTAAGTCGCCGCTTTACCTTGCAGGAAATCCCCTATCGCACTGGCGGCCCTGCGCGTTATGTGCGGATTGCCGAAACTGGCCAGAAGCTTGGTTTTATCACGCCGCTAACGCATAATTTCTGTGAGAGTTGCAACCGTGTTCGGCTGACCTGTACTGGCATGCTGTATATGTGTCTGGGGCAGGATGATAGCGCAAATCTGCGTGATGCGATGCGCGAAGGCGGCACCGAAGCACTGGATGCCGCTATTGCTGAGGCTATTGGCCGCAAACCCAAAGGCCATGATTTTATCATAGACCGCGATAACAACGCCCCGGCAGTATCGCGCCATATGAGCGTTACAGGCGGCTAATCAAAAGCTGTTGATATATGGGTTTGTGTTCATCCGATTCTGTTCGTTAATCGGATTTAGAAAATGGCTCTACCCTGTTCATGTATTCGGGTAAATATGTTTATTGCATTGGCCTCGCTAATGTTCAGGAAGTTTCCGGCACTAATGTCTTCGTCTGACCACATTAAATTATTAAACGGGTCAAGCCGCATTGACCATGACGTGAATAATCTGTTTTGAATATTTTCTTCATTGAGGATTTTGATATTCGCATGTCTTGTATCTTTACTAATCTTTAAATAAAGCTGGTCTACGGAAGTATCAGAACCTTCTAATAATTGAAGATATGAATTCATTCCCGATACCAGACATCCGGTCACTTCAACTTGCGGGTTATTTTTTCTGGAGGAAGCAATGATTTTCTGCAAATTTGCATTTGAAACATCTGTACGTTCAGAAACATAAATAATGCGTTTTAAGTGTAAACTCATATTAATACCAATCCATACAGATTTAACTAATCATTATAAATAAAGTGCGAATATATTATTAAGATTAAAGGTGGAGCAAAATGATTTGAGGTCAATGACAATGCATCTGTCGTCCCCTTATTAGCGAATAGCGGTTCGCCGGTTTTATGCCTTCTTAACTATTGGCTTAACTATTGGCTTAACTATTGGCTT
>JAHEII010000198.1 GCA_024639485.1 Alphaproteobacteria bacterium | reverse complement strand
AGATATTGATGACGATATCACGGTGATACCGGCCAGCGATATGACCATCATTGCGCGGCATGCGCCGGCCGATAGCTATCATCTGGTAATGAGCTATTCGCATCAGATGGATGCGGCGATTGTTCAGGCCATTCTGGGCGAAAACCGGTTTGCCAGATTGGGGTTGATCGGGTCAGCAACCAAACGGGCGCGGTTTACCACATTGCTCAAACAGGCAGGGATTAGCGATAGTCAACTGGCGCGGATGAATTGCCCGGTCGGGCTTGCCGCGATTAAGGGCAAGGCGCCGGAACGGGTGGCATTATCCATCGCCGCGCAACTGGCCATCTGGCTAGACGAAGACGAACATGAAGCCGAAAACGAACATGCAGATTTAAGCCGCAAAATAAGCGCGGCTAATTAACCTTTGATTAATATCCGCTTCGGGTCAGCAATTGCCGCGCCGCCGCATCATGACGTTCCAGCAATGATCCCATATCCATACTGGCCAGATGAAAATCACTAACGACAAACTGGCCATTGATCATGACATGGCGCGGCTTGACCGGCCCACAGAAAATCAACGCCGCAAGCGGATCGGTCTGGGTGCCGCTAAAATCAATGACGTTGCGGTCAAATATAGCCATATCAGCAGAAAATCCGGCAGCAATCTGGCCGATATCATCGCGGTTTAATACCTCAGCCCCGCCTCTGGTGGCGACGCGCAAGGCTTCTCTGGCGGTCATATTATCCGCACCATGGATAACTCGTTGCAACAACATGGTCTGGCGCGCTTCGTTAAGCATATGGCCGCTATCGCTGGATGATGAGCCATCCACGCCAAGCCCGACATGAACCCCTGCATCCAGCATCTGGCGCACGGGTGCAATGCCGCTGGCCAGCCGCATATTGGAACATGGGCAATGCGCCACGCCGGTGCCGGTACGGGCAAACAGGTTGATTTCATCGGGGTTGAGCTGAACGCAATGGGCATGCCAGACATGTGATCCTGTCCAGCCTAAATCCTCAGCGTAATCCCCCGGCCGCATGTTGAAATGTTCTAAACTGTATTCGATATCTTCGACATTTTCGGCCAGATGCGTGTGTAGACCGACGCCCTTATCCTTCGCCATGATGGCGGTGTCACGCATTAACTCACGGCTAACCGAAAACGGCGAACATGGAGCTAATGCGACCCGTGTCATGGCGTGGCGGCTGGCATCATGGAATTCATCAACGACACGCAAACAATCGGCAAGGATGCTGTGTTCCGGTTCGGTCAGGATGTCGGGCGGTAAGCCGCCCTTGCTTTCGCCAATGCTCATAGAACCGCGAGTGGCAGTAAAGCGGATGCCGATATCGCCCGCGGCTTCTATCGCGTTGTCCAGCCGGCTTCCATTCGGGAACAGATATTGATGATCGGATGATGTGGTGCAACCGCTTAAGGCCAATTCGGCCAATCCTGCCGCCGCTGAGATATAGATATCTTCGGGCAACAAATGTTGCCAGATCGGATACAGCGTTTGTAGCCATCCGAACAGGCTTTTGTTCTGGGCATCCGGGACAACGCGGGTTAGATTCTGGAACAGATGGTGATGGGTGTTGACCATGCCGGGGATGATGATATGGCCGCGCATATCCATCACATTCAGATCGGTGATCGCAGGCGTGGCGGTATCCAGCATCGCGTGCATGGCTTGATGCGTATCAACGGCAATGATCACGCCATCCTTGATCAGGATAGCCGCGTCCGGAATCTCACGCCCGCATGAGCCGGAATTTGGCGCGGCAATCGGGGCGGCATCATCCATGGTGGCGACGATATCAATATGATCAAGGAGAAGGTGTGCCATATCGCATAAGCTCCGTTTCTGTGTTGTTATATCCGGCCATATATTCAAGATGGCGGCAACTTATTATAGCCGATAATCACCCAGTTAACGCAAAATTATCATTAAAATGTATAATCGGATTTTGGCCATATGGCGAGAGTGAATAGACATCAGTAACGATATTTTGATCTGCGTTGGGGTGGGGCTGGCGCGGGGGTTGGTGTGGGGGTGATGCTGGCATAGATTAAATTTGAAAATTGAACAGTTTTAGTTATTATACTTTTTGGCGATAGTTGATCGCAATAATAAAAACGAAGATCACTAATAGTATCAGTTTCCTCAATAGTGTTGTGTGTAAGGGGTGATTTTCTCACTGGCCAGATT
>JAHEII010000087.1:4254-10865 GCA_024639485.1 Alphaproteobacteria bacterium | reverse complement strand
GGCCATAGCTTCCAGTTGCAGCATGACTTTATCCATGTCACGGACACCAGATGCTGAATTTGTGGTAGCACCCGCCGGATATAATTTTACCGCCACCACCGTTTCATCGGCGGCGGCGGCTTCAATCATTTCCACGCTGGTATCTTCGGTCAGATATAGCGTCATATGTGGCGTGAAATCAAACCCTGCGGTTGCTGCCATAATACGCGCCCGATATGCAGATGCAGCCGCCACATCAATAACAGGCGGCACCAGATTAGGCATGATCATCGCCCGCCCAAAATGCCGCGCCGTATCTGGCGCAACAGCGGCCAGCATAGCACCATCACGCAAGTGAAGATGCCAGTCATCTGGCCGCTGGATAGTCAGTCGTGTGATCATGCTGGTTGTTGTGGCCGCATATCAGCAGGATCAATCCCAGCTACTTCAACTGGTTTTTTCATGGCATCACGGCGGAACGGTTCACCCAGTTCCTGATTAAGCACGACTTCGATGAAGGTTGTCTTTTTGTTGTTCATCTGCTCATCAATGGCGGTTTTAAGCGCGTTGGTCAGCTCATCCATCGTGGTAACACTCACACCTTTTAGCCCACATCCTTCAGCCACATTAGCATAGCTTAAATGCGGGTCCAGCTCAGTGCCGACAAAGTTGTTATCATACCACAAAGTCGTGTTGCGCTTTTCTGCGCCCCACTGATAATTGCGGAAAATGATCATGGTAATCGCTGGCCAGTCTTCACGGGCGCATGCGGTCATTTCGTTCATGGAAATACCAAACGCACCATCACCGGCAAAACCAACCACCGGTACATCAGGGCAACCGATTTTTGCACCAAGAATTGCAGGGAAGCCATATCCGCAAGGGCCGAACAGCCCCGGTGCCAGATATTTTCTGCCTTGCTCAAAGCTGGGATAGGCGTTGCCAATCGCACAGTTATTACCGATATCGGATGAAATAATTGCATCACGCGGTAGCGCGGATTGAATGGCGCGCCACGCCATACGCGGTGACATGCGATCCGGTTCGGACTGCCGCGCATCAGCGTTCCATGATGTTCCCTCATCATCGTCTTCGTGATCCAGCGAACTAAGCGTTTGTAGCCATGAAGATTTGGCCATATGAATAGCAGCTTTGCGGTCAGCACGGTTTGTATCACCGGCATTGGCAGAAAGCGCGTCCATAATCCGTGTAGTTACTTTTTTCGCATCACCACAAATACCAACGGTGACTTTCTTGGTCAGACCAATCCGGTCAGGGTTCATATCCACCTGAATGATCTTGGCGTCTTTCGGCCAGTAATCAATGCCATAACCCGGCAAGGTGGAAAACGGATTGAGCCGTGTTCCTAACGCCAGCACAACATCGGCTTTGGAAATCAATTCCATCGCCGCCCGTGACCCGTTATATCCAAGCGGACCAACACCTAGCTCATGACTGCCGGGGAAGCTGTCATTATGCTGATAACCTGATGCCACCGGTGCATCCAGCCGTTCGGCCAGTTTAACCACGTCGGGGATAGCCCCGCCAATAACAACCCCAGCACCGGACAGAATAACCGGAAATGACGCTTCGGACAGCAACTTAGCCGCCGCATCAATAGCTTCTGCTCCACCAGCAGGACGCTCAAAACGGACAATCGGCGGCAAATCGATATCAATCACTTGCGTCCAGTAATCTCTGGGCATGTTGATCTGTGCCGGTGCGCTTGCGCGCAAAGCCTGTTCAATGACGCGGTTCAGCACTTCGGCCACGCGTGACGCATCACGGACTTCTTCCTGGTAGCAGACCATATCCTGAAACAGAGCCATTTGCTCCACTTCCTGAAAGCCGCCCTGACCAATAGTTTTGTTTGCAGCTTGCGGGGTCACTAGCAAAAGCGGCGTGTGATTCCAGTATGCGGTTTTAATCGCGGTCACAAAATTTGTGATGCCGGGGCCATTCTGCGCAATACACATGGACATTTTGCCAGTGGCGCGCGTATAGCCATCAGACATGATGCCACCATTATTTTCATGCGCGACATCCCAGAACCGGATACCCGCTTTGGGAAACAAGTCAGAAATAGGCATAAAAGCAGAGCCGATAATACCAAAAGCTTCTTCAATTCCATGCATTTGCAGGACTTTTACAAATGCTTCTTCAGTTGTCATCTTCATGGTAGTTCCTCACATAAAAGCAGAGATTATATATTCGTCAAATTATCTTTAGCACGATTGCATACGCATATTAAAGCCATGAATGCTGGGCTATCTATGCAAGCAAAGGGCTTATGTGGATTTTTCACATTTATGGGCTATATAACCAATAATGACAATCAAAAATCCGACACAAAATATCCATGCTTTTATTACCGGTGTATCGTCAGGAATCGGACGGGCGCTGGCGGAAAACATGCTGGAGCAAGGCTATCGGGTATCTGGCATAGCCAGACGCAAAGCCGCCCTTAAAACGCTTGCGGCCAAATATGATCTGTTTTTTGGCATCACTTGTGATGTTACCGATAGCGATATGCTAGCAGATGCCATTCATCAAGCCGAACACAGGCATGGAGCGATCCATCAGGCCATATTGAACGCTGGCACATATGTTCCGCAATCTGATCTGTCTTTAGACCCTGTTTTATTTCGTCAACAAATGGACATCAATTACATGGGGCAGGTAAATGCATTAGCGGCGCTATTACCGCTGATGGAATCTCGCCAGAATGGGCATATTGTGTTGATATCATCAGTGGCCGGATGGCGGGGATTGCCATTAGCGGCAAGTTATGGCCCGACCAAATCGGCCAGCATATCATTGGCCGAATCCCTATATTTTATGTGCCGCCAGAACAAGATCAAATTACAGGTCATCTGCCCCGGATTCGTAGAAACAGAAGCTACCGCCCAGAATACGTTCAACATGCCAATGATCATGACAGCCCCACAAGCCGCAAACGCCATTATGAAAGGCATGCGTTCATCAAAGTTCATGGTCAGTTTTCCATTTCTCTTTGCCCTGAGCTTGAAAATTCTTCGCATCATTCCCTATCGCTGGTATTTCTGGCTAATGAAACGGACAACAGGACAACGCTAATGACCAATATGAACGCGGCAGATGCCTATCGATATGCGTTTGAACATTTAACGCCAGACACGCTGGATAATCTGGTGGCATTGGCGGCGGCAGATATTGTCTTTGCCGATCCATTTAATACCGTGCATGGCAAGGATGGCTTCCGGCAGATTTTTGCCCATATGTTCACCACTTGCGATGATCCACGATTTGTCGTCAGCGATATGGCCGCCGGCAATCATGCTATCTATATGCGCTGGACTATGACTGGCCAGATCAGCGGCTACCCCAAACAGGTTTTGCATCTGGACGGTATGTCAGAAATCCATTTTAACGATGACGGTCTGGTCACAAAGCATATCGACCATTGGGATAGCGCCAGCCAGTTGCTTCAGACATTGCCGTATATTGGCTGGATTACCCGCCGTATCTTGCGGTTATTCCGGCTTAAAACGCCAAAATAATCCAGTTTATTGCGGATGAAAGCTGATCAACACATCACCAACCCATATGCCCCATTTGGTCAGCCGGGCGCGATTGATCAGCACGCCATCAGGTTGTACGGCCATCACATCATCAAACCGAATGGTGATCCGGCGCTTGCCAACCGGTAGCGCAAACCGGTATTGCCAGATCAGGGCGTTGCCATCAACATAACCCGTGGCTTCACCAATAACGCCGCCAGCCACGCCTTTATATTGATTATCACCGGATTTGGTGACAACCCATTGCCGTGTTTCCAGTTCACCATCATCATAGACAAAATCTTCATCCAGAATAAATCCGTTATCCTGTGGGGTGGCGGTAACATCAACATCAAAACGGCGGCGAATCACGCCTTTTCGATCAATAAATAGCCCCGTGGCTTTAAATCGGCCGTCAAAATAGGTGCAGGGATCAAATATCATGCTTCAGCTGTTTCCTTCCGTTCTAGCAAGACATGTTTGACATCAATATAGCCAGTTCGGAAACCACCCTCACAATACATCAGATACAGCTCCCACATCCGCTTGAAACGGTCATCAAACCCCATATCGGCAATATGATCCCACGCGTCCCAGAACCGGTCACGCCATACCGCCAGTGTTCGGGCATAATCCAGACCAAACCCGTCAGCTGAAATTAATTCCAATCCGGTTTTATCAAAAATCGGTTGCAACGGATTCATGGCTGGCAACATGCCACCGGGGAAAATATAGCGCTGAATAAAATCTGGCCCCGACCGGTAATAATCATAATCACGGTCATTCATCGTGATCATCTGAATAGCAGCCTTGCCATTGGGTTTCAGACGATCTGACAAGGTTTGAAAATAAGACGGCCAGAATAACTCACCCACGGCTTCTATCATTTCAATAGAAACAATACTGTCATATGTTCCTGTCACATCCCGATAATCGATCAGCTGAATATCCACCAGATGCGACAGGCCAGCATTTTCAATACGGGTTCTGGCAAAATCATATTGTTCCTGTGAAATCGTGATAGCGGTGACACGCGCACCGTATTCCGCTGCCGCGTGTTCGGCAAATCCGCCCCATCCACACCCTACTTCCAGAACATGGCTATCTTTGGTTACACCAGCCAGTTCTGCCATCCGCGCATATTTTTTCTGCTGGGCATCATACAGGTCATTGGTTTCATCACCATAATAAGCCGACGAATAAGTCATGCTCTGATCAAGCCAGCTAGCATAAAACCGGTTACCCAGATCATAATGATAGGAAATATTGCGGCGTGATCCTGTCCGGTTATTGCGGTTCCGCCAGTGTTGCCATTTTAAAAGTATTTTCCGCGCAAAGCTGAAACCGGCACCTTTTTCAACAACATCCTGCTGAACCGAAGCCAGTTCAATCACCTTGACCAGATCAGGGCTGGATACATACCCTTTCATATAGGCTTCGCAAAAACCCATCTGGGCATGTTTCAGGATCATCCCGATTGCCCGCTTATCCAAGAATACCAGTTCTGCTTGAGGGCCTTTTTCCTTACCGGTAAACTGATGCGCTGATCCATCTGGCATAGTGATCTTCAATCCGCCTTTGCGGATATGCTTACACAGACGGAAAAACAACCAATTCTGCAGTTTTGACTTCATAATCTTTAATCCCTCGCCAAATTATATCCCGGTTAATTAGGGATAGTTTTAGCTTATCTTGGCTTATCTTTCTGTAATTCGGTTTTTGACCATGGCTTTTTCGGTGCCTCCGGCCGTGTAAAGTAACGTACACGTTTACACCAGAGTTTCAATGCCTCAACATGAATAGAAACAAAAGGTCGCATCGGCCACTGAAAAGTGCCCATGACATATGTTAAAATATTGCGGCCAGTCATGGGCTTGATCGCTCCACGCAGGATAGCCAGCAGAGCCGGTTTTTTCTGAATACTATACCCCACCATCACCTGAATATAGTCATCTATATGACGGAATGACAGCCGGTATTCGCCTTCAACCGGAAAAAACGGCGATACATAAAACCGTTTTTCTGTCACATGAACTGGTCGGGCAGAATGGTGATCATAAGCCACATAGGTATGTTTCTCGCCAAAAGTATTGCTGACTTCATATACCGTCATGACAATCTGGCCAGATGCATCACTTGCCACATAAACCGATAACGGATTAAACACAGCCCCCAGAATACGCGGAAAGGTCAATAGCCGGATATGGGCAATGTTCTGATCCGAAATAACCTCAGCGGCAAGCGTCCGGATATATTGCGCCAATGGCATAACAAACGCCTTGGCGTGAAAATTGGGGCCGTAATCTTTTTCCCTGAATGACAACAGATTAAATCGGCCAACAGAAAACAGACGGCTAGATGAATTCGCTTCATCCAGATTATCCAGATCAATCCAGAGCGATAGCCCCTTTCGCTTCAGATAATGCGATGGCTTACCGTAACGGGTATGTGAGATATCCGATGTTACCAGCACAACCGGTGAGGTCATTCTGCCGGCACCTCAGCCGGTCTGATTATATGCTTGGCCTGGTCTTTGATATTTGTCACTGTCGGGCTTTCCCACGGGATATCAAATCCCATTAAATGGGCTATGTTTACTGCTGATGCCATGCCATCCTCATGAAATCCGTATCCTGTCCACGCGCCACAGAAATATAACCCATTCTGCCCCTGAATGCTTGGCAAATCTGCTTGGGCGGTGATCGCTTTCTGATCAAACACCGGATGGTCATATGAAAATTGAGCGTGGCATTTATCTTCGGGGATCGGATCAATCGGGTTTAGGGTCACAAATAATGGCTGATCATGCCGGATATTCTGTAATCTGTTCATCCAGTATGTCACAGACAGATCATTCGGTTTATCAGATGCATCTGATCCCGTCGTCATCTGCATGGAACCTGTCTGGTAATTCCATGATGCCCAGAGCCGGCGCCGTTTTGGCATCTGGCTGATATCACTATGCAATATGGCCGTATTTGGTTGAAAATCAAATGCCCCCAGTATTTCGCGCTCAGCATCTGAGGCGTCCGTGATAAGTTCAAGTGATTGATCGGCATGTGCCGCCATCACCACCCGATCATACCATACCTC
>JAHEII010000087.1:0-4244 GCA_024639485.1 Alphaproteobacteria bacterium | reverse complement strand
CACCCTCACCAGCGATAGATAGCATCACCCCGCCAGCATGTCTTCTGAGCCCGGTAATATGAACGCCTGTCCGTGGCGGTTTTTTCAATTGCGATAAAATCCGTGTTATATACTGGCGTGAACCTCCGGATACCGTGCGCCATTGTGGACGACCAGTAAAATCAAGCAATTGGTGGTTTTCCATGAACGCCATGAAAGACCGTGCCGGAAATTCTAACATCGTTTCCGCCGGACAAGACCATATCGCCGCCCCTAATGGCAACAGATGATATTGAACAAAGGCATCGGAAAACCGCATACGGGCAATAAATGTAGCCAGCGATTCATTCTCAGCACCGGCATGAACCGCCGCCATGCCTTGCCGGTAAAATCGGGTCAGATCAGCTAGCATCCGCCAATAGGATGGGCGCAACATATTCGCTGGCTGTCCAAGAAGCCCCATGGCTGAGCCTTCGTATTCCATCCGGCCACGATCCAGCGATAAAGCAAAAGACATATTGCTTTGCTCAGTCGCAACATTCAGATAATCCAGCATGCCAATCAGATTTGGATAGCGTTTGGGATTAAAAACAATGAAACCGGTATCAACCGGAATAACACCTGCTGATGTGTCAACATCAACGGTATTGCTATGGCCACCAATGCGAGTGTCTTTTTCAAAGACATCGACATCGGCCGCTTTATCAAGGATGAGAGATGAGGCAAGACCAGATACACCGGTACCAATAACAGCTATTCGCATAACAACACTATTTAATTAAAATCTAATATTGAGTTAGATCAAAACCCACAGATTAAAAGCCTTTATGATGCTTTTATTTTCTCATAAGCATCCAGTGCTTTCTGTCGTGCGGTAGCATGATCAACCAGCGCATGCGGATAGGTTTTGCCCAATTGCACACCGGCCGCTTCGACTAATGCGGGCGGGGCGGATGATGGATCAAACAGCATATCATCGGAAAGCCCGTTTAGTTCCGGCAACCAGTGGCGCACATATTCGGATGCCTCAAACTTAACCCCCTGGGTAATCGGATTGAATATCCGGAAATATGGTGACGCATCAGCACCTGAACCTGCCACCCATTGCCAGCCCGCGCTATTTGATGCCAGATCAGCATCGACCAGCGTGTCAAAAAACCAGTCCTCGCCTTCCTGCCACGGGATCAACAGATGCTTGGTCAGAAAGGATGCCGTGATCATGCGGATACGGTTATGCATCCAGCCGGTAGCATATAATTCGCGCATACCGGCATCAACCAGCGGATAACCTGTCTGGCCTCTTTTCCATGCGGTCAGCAGATGATCATAATTATCAATCCACGGGAACTTGGAAAACGCTTCTTTTAACGGAGCTTGCGGCATATCTGGCCGTTGATCCAGCAATTCGTACGAAAACTCCCGCCAGACGACTTCTGATATGAAATGTTCTGCTCCGTGATTGTCATCAAGTGATGTTATGCTTTCCACCACGTTGAGAATTTGAAGCGGCGATATTTCACCAAAATGCAGATATGGCGATAAGCGGGATGTGGCTTTCAATGATGGAAAATCACGAAGCCGTTTGTAATCATCCATCGCATGATCAATAAAATCGGCCAGCATGTGTTGTGCCGCCGCCTCACCCACTTGCCAATGGGGGGTCAGCGTTTTGTGCCAGCCAATCTGGTGATTGATCAGCGCTAATCCATCAATGCCATCATGTTCAGGCCATTCTGCCGGTGCCGGAATATGCGCCGGACGTGGCGCAATAGCACGATACCGCCCTAACCGGTAAAGGCTTTTCTTGAATGGCGTAAATACCCGCATCCGCTCACCGACCTTGGACAGCGCTGATCCGGGCGGCCATAGCAACACACCTTCGCTGTGATGAAATGTGACGCCTTCTGCTTTTAACTTGGCCATAACATTAGCCTGCATGTCCCGCGCCCATGGATCATGATGGGTATGGGCATAAACATCGCTCACCGCATGCGCTTTGGCCAAATCCGGGATAATCATATCCGCGCGCCCATGACCAATAATCAATTGTGAGCCTAGCTGACGCAAATCAGCATCCAGCGCCCGCAAGGATTGATCTAGCCACCACCGGCTAGCCCCACCCGGCGCCCATTTGCCCGGCGACACATCATCATAAATATAAACAGGAATAACCGGCTTACCACTAGCAATCGCGGCGGTAAGCGCCGGATGATCTGACAAACGCAAATCCTGAAAGAACCAGCATATAACGGCAGACATGTTATTATCCTCTTTATGTGTTGTGCTTTAATTGAGAATAGGCGTAGCGATAGATACGGCAAGCGTGGCAGAAAAATATTTCCATCTGGTCATCGTGAAAAGCTTTCAGCACAGGCGCATCAACATAAAGCCCGCCAGCATAAGCACCAAAGGCCGGCATGATCAACCGCCGTGACGTTGCCATAAAACACCGGCCGGTGATCCGCCGCGCCCGTGTTGAAAGTCTTATTTTCGGGTGATAATGGCCAGATATTTCCAGTGTTTTAACAGAACCCTGCCTAGATAGAGAACTGGACAGAGAACTGGATATAGCTTTGGGCAGAGCTTCGGCTTCGTGCCGGAATATCAAAGGCCCCAGCATCAGATCATGGCGCACGGAACCGGTCAGAAAATCCGGCAGATCAGGATCATGATTGCCCGTAATCCAGATCACCTCCCGGCCGGATAGCATATCATGCAAGGCAGTACGGTGACGGGCTGGCAGGCTGGATGCCATCTGGCTCCGGTGGAAACTATCCCCAAGAAACAGAATACGGTCGGGGTTATCGCGGGTGATCGCTGTCTGCATATCCGCTAGCGTGGTATCGGTATCCATTTCTGGCAAAGGCGCATGGCCAGCCATGGCACGGCCTTTTTCCAGATGCAGATCAGAAAACACCAATAGCCGCTCATGCGGGATAAATAATGACCCATCAGCATAAGCCAGCATAGGAATGGCCGCGCGGGTGAAAGAACAGAACGAAGAAGCAGTCATAAGATCAAATGCGGCTGTAAGAGGTGAGGATCAGATATCGCGTCGTTATCATCTTTCATTGCCTCGGACAAGAGCTCCTGTTCCAGTTCGGCCAGCGCGTCTTCAACAGCCGAAGACGTGATCAGCTCACGCCCGACTTCCAGCATAAGCGGCAAAGCAAGTGGTGACACACGGTTCAGATGTTTAACTTTCAACTTGCCGGAAAACCGCATCAGCATATCACCCAGCCGGCGAATATCCGTCAACCCGCGCGCCGCTTCCTGTCGGGTGGCTCTGATCAGAATATGATCAGGCTGATGCCGCAACAGAACATCATAAATCAGATCAGAATTAATGGTCATCTGGCGGCCGGTTTTTGCCGCCCCCGGCAGACGTTTTTCCAGTAATCCGGCAATCGTTGCTACCACACGGAATGACCGTTTGAGCATCGTGCTTTCCAGCATCCATTCTTCCAAATCATCGCCCATCATATCTGGCGATAGCAACTGGTCAGGGGTATCCACCCGCCGCAATGACCACACCGCAATAGCATAATCCGTTGCGACAAATCCAATTGGTTTCAGCCCCAGTCTTTCCATTCGCCGCGTCACCAGCATACCCAGCGTCTGATGCGCGTTCCGGCCTTCAAAACCATAAATCACCGTATAATAGCGGCCGCCACGGGGGAATGTTTCCACCAGCAAGCTATCCGCATCCGGCAGATCAGATTTCCGGCTTTGCATATGTAACCATTGGCGGAGCGCAAGCGGATAATGATCCCATAAATGATTTTGCCCGTTTTGATTTTGACCCATCATCGCGCGGATGCGATCTGCCAGATTGCTAGTCAGCGGCAAGCGGCCACCCGCATAGGCCGGCACTTTGGGTTCGCTATCGGTTGAAGCCACAACGTCTATCACGCCAGCCTTACGGATACCCTGAAAGCGCAAAATCCGGCCAGCGAACATAAAACTGTCCCCCGGAACCAGCCCGTTGACAAAATATTCTTCAATTTCACCCAATCGCCCAACCCCGCGCTGATCCACTTTCATCGTCTGGGTTTCCACAATCGTTCCAGCGTTAAGTCGCCATTGCGTAGCTACCGAACGGCTTGCCATCCGGTATAGGCCATCTTGCCCCGGCTGAAGTTTATGAAACTTCTCATATGCCCTGAGCGCATAGCCGCCTGTTGTCAGGAATGTCAGGGTTTCATCAAAGTCACTGCGCGAAAGCTGGCGATATGGCCATGCTGTTTTTACCTCGGCATAGATAT
>JAHEII010000084.1 GCA_024639485.1 Alphaproteobacteria bacterium | reverse complement strand
GGATACGGATTCTTATTCTTCCTGTGACAGCCCTGACCTTTACTATTCTGGCGCATATGGTTCGCATGACGCGATCAGCGGTACTTAATGTGTTATCCAGTCCGGCGATTGAAATGGCTATTCTCAAAGGAGTGCCACGCCGCCGTTTGATGGTTCGTCATGCTTTGCCGAATGCTCTGGGGCCAATTATTAATGTGGTGGCATTGAATCTAGCCTATCTGATCAGTGGCGTTGTCATTATTGAGACGCTTTTCAATTTTCCGGGATTAGGCCGCTATATGGTTGAAGGCGTTACCAATCGGGACGTTCCCATTGTCCAGACTTGTGCCATGATCTTTTGCACATTCTATGTATTGCTTAATATTCTAGCCGATATTCTCTCTATTATGGCTAATCCAAGGGTAAGGTATAAAAAATGACACCCGAAACCCACCCATCACAAACATGGTATGGCCGCTGGCGCACAACAATGTCAGAAATGACATTTAGCGCGGCTATCTGCTTGGGCTTTCTTATTATTGTTTTCATTATTGGCATATTTGCGCCATGGATCGCGCCTTATGATGAAGCGCAAATCCTTACTAATGATAGCTTTATGCCACCATCTGCGGAAATGTGGTTAGGCAGTGACTATCTGGGCAGGGATGTTCTGTCGCGCTTGATTTACGGGATTCGCATTACGCTTTTTCTAGCGCTGACTATCTCATGTCTTTCCTTTTTATCTGGTGTCGGGCTAGGGTTTCTTGCGGCAGTATCAGGCGGCCGTATAGATAGCTGGATGAGTCGGTTTAACGATGCCATGCTCAGCTTTCCATCATTAATGTTGGCATTGATCGTTATCAATTCACTGGGTTCATCATTTACTGTGTTGATTTTCACCATTGCCCTGATTGATTTGACGCGTGTCTATCGGGTATCACGCGCTTTAGCCGTTAATGTCATGGTAATGGATTATGTCGAAGCCGCCGTTGTTCGGGGCGAAAAAAAATGGTGGATCATTTTCCATGAAGTATTGCCAAATACGTTAATCCCACTGGCGGCAGAATTTGGTATTCGCTTCACATATACCATTCTTTTTATCTCGGCCTTATCCTTTCTGGGACTTGGGGTGCAGCCGCCACAATCTGATTTAGGGGTGATGGTAAAAGAAAATATGCAGGCTTTACTATATGGTGAATATACGACCCTGTATCCGGCGATTATGATCGCGTTGATCGCCGTTTCCATGAATATTTTTGTTGATTGGCTATTGCTTCAATCCAGCACAAAATTGCCAGATGAGGTGTGATGTGACTAAACCGCTATTGAAAGTCCGCCATCTTGACGTGTCGGTTTATGACCGGAAAAAAAATGAAACCAAGATTGTTGATGATATTTCTTTTGATGTTCAACCGGGTAAGGTGATTGCGCTCATCGGTGAATCCGGTTCTGGAAAAACAACGATTTCACTTGGCTGTATGGGCTATACGCGCCCGGGGTGCTATCTGACCAAAGGCTCTGTTGAACTGGATGGCGTTAATGTTCTGGATTTATCTGTTCCTGAGCTTCAGGAATTACGCGGACGTGATATTACCTATGTGGCGCAATCAGCAGCGGCGTCATTCAATAGCGCCATGCGAATTGATGCCCAGGTGACTGAGATACCTGTCATCACCGGTAGCATGACCCGCAAAGACGCTCTGGAAAAAGCCGTTAAGCTATATAAAAGTCTTGAGCTTCCTGATCCGGAAAATATTGGCAAACGATATCCCCATCAGGTATCCGGCGGCCAATTACAGCGATTGATGGCGGCGATGGCAATGATTAGCGACCCTCGCCTATTGATCCTTGATGAACCAACAACCGCTCTTGATGTGACCACTCAGATTGAGGTGCTGTATTCATTTAAAAAACTGATCAGCGATAACAATACAGCCGCTATTTATGTCACGCATGATTTGTCACTTGTGGCGCAGATTGCCGACCATATTCTTGTTCTGAAAGATGGTCAGATGGTGGAATATGGAGATACGGAACAAATCATTTCTAATCCCAGACATGAATATACCAAGGCGCTGATGGCCGCCGCCCATATCATGCCGGATGATATTCATGCGCCATCAATCATATCAGCCGAAGCCCTGCCAGTTATTGAAGTAAAATCCGTATCAGCGGCTTACAGCAACAGCGAAACTAAAAATGTGCTTGAGGATATTAACCTTAAAATAAACGCTGGTGAAACATTAGGCATTATTGGCGAATCCGGATCAGGGAAAACAACGCTAGGCCGTTTAATATCCGGCTTGATGAGCGCCAAATCAGGCAGTGTGCTTTTGAATGGTCAGCCACTTAATCCACATGTTCAGCAACGAAGCCTGGATGAATTGCGCCAAATTCAGTTTGTGTTTCAGATGGCGGATGTGGCATTGAATCCACGACAAAGGATAAACAAGATTCTGGGTCGGCCAATGATGTTCTACCGTGGGCTCAGCAAATCCGAAGCAACAAAAGAAGTCGCGCGATTGCTAGAACGTGTTGAACTGCCAACAGATTTTGCATGGCGATTTCCACCGGAATTATCAGGCGGACAACGCCAGAGAGTTAATTTGGCACGGGCATTGGCTGCCGAACCAAAGATCATTATTTGTGATGAGATTACCTCAGCCCTGGATACTGTTGTCGCCCAGCAAATTCTTGATCTGCTGGAAAATCTGCAACATGAGTTCGGCCTGAGTTATATGTTTATCACCCATGATATTGCAACCGTGGCTAAAATTGCCGAACGCATCGCGGTGATGCGACTAGGGCGTATCGTGTCACAGGGAACGGTTCGTGATGTTCTGACCCCACCATGTCATGACTATACCCAGTTATTGCTCAATTCTATTCCTGAGATGCGAACGGATTGGCTGGATGAAGCTATTGTTGAACGGCGAGCGCTTGTTAAAGCTCTCAATGCCTGAAGGGAGTTTTGGATGAATACATCTGCACGGGTTGTTGTTATTGGCGGCGGGGTTGTTGGCTGTTCCATTCTTTACCATCTTGCCAAAAATGGCTGGACGGATGTTACATTACTGGAACGGCAAGAGCTAACATCCGGTTCAAGCTGGCATGCGGCAGGCGGATTATTCACCGTCGTTCGCCCCAATGCTTCTGCTGAAATGCACCGCTACACGTTTCAGATTTATCGTGAACTGGAAAACACTTATCAACAACCTTGTGGGTTTCATTTTACTGGCGGCATTAATATCTGCCGCACTCAAGATGAGATTGACAGCAATGCCATGATGCAAAGCGCTTGTCGGCGATTGGGTATTGAAGGACATTTTATTTCGCTGGAAGAAGCCAGAGAAAAAGCTCCAGTGCTTGATACTACCCACATGATCGGAGCATTCTGGGAAGAAGAAGGCGGTCATGTTGATCCGGCCTCAGCTACTAATGCTTTTGCCGGTGCCGCGCGGCAACTTGGCGCCACTATCCATCGCCACACCCCTGTCATGGCAACCACCCAACGGGCAGATGGGGGGTGGGATGTGATGACAGATAAGGGGTGTATTCAAGCAGAATATGTTGTTAATGCTGCCGGATTATGGGGACGTGAAGTCGCACGGATGGCCGGAATTGAATTGCCGCTTATGCCAGTCGAACATCACTATATGGTGACAGAAAACATCCCATTGATTGAACAACTGGATTTTGAATTACCGCAAATTAACGATAACGAAACCGGATGCTATGCCCGCCAAGAAGGTAAAGGCATGTTGCTGGGGGCATATGAAAATCAGATGCGGCATTGGGCTAAGGATGGCACACCACTTGATTTTGGCCATGAATTATTGCCGGATAATCTGGCCTGTATGGAAGAAAACATCGAACAATCCATACAAATCATGCCATGTCTTGCCGAGGCTGGAATTAAGCGGGTGATTAATGGCCCGATGATTTTTTCACCTGATCTGGGGCCATTGATTGGCCCGCATCCGGCGTTACGAAACTATTTCTGCGCCAATGGCGTGATGGCAGGGTTTAATCAAGGCGCCGGAATTGGTCGCGTATTGGCAGAATGGATCATTGGCGGTGAGCCGGATATTGATATTTTCCATTGGGATGTTGCCAGATTTGGGGATTTTGCAACAGCATCATATACCGAGAAAATGACGCGCTATTTTTATGAAAACCGATCAGAAAAGATATTCCCCTATCAGAGTTTTCCAGTCGCGAGACCGCAAGCGGTTTCCCCCATTCATCATCTGTTGCAGGCATCAGGTGCCGTGTTCGGAACCGGTTTTGGCCGCGAACATGTCACATGGTTTGCACCGGAAGGCATGACCGCTGAGGATAGTCTGACTTATCGACAGCCAAATTGGTGGAAACCCGTAGCAGAAGAAGGCAAGCAGCTGCGTCATGCTGCCGGTTTGTTTGAGTTTTCTGACATGGCGAAGTTTAAAATATCTGGCTCCAATGCCGCTGCATGGCTTGATCATCTGATGGCAAATCGGCTTCCAAAGCCCGGCCGGATATGTTTATCACCTATGCTATCGCATAATGGTTTTGTAATCGGTGATTTTACAATTTCACATCTTGATGATTATTTTCTGGTCATTGGCACCTATGCGATGCAGTTAGCCTTTATGCGGCATTTTAAACAGCATCTTCCTGCTGATGGTGTTGTGGTTGAAAACATATCGGATCAACTGTCGGGGTTGGCTATCGCCGGCCCTGAAGCCCAGAATATTATGTCCCAAGTGACCGATGCGCCTATGGATTCAGGTGCATTTCGATTTCTGGATGCAAAACAAATCCGCTTTCATGGTGGACAAAACGTCATTGCGCTACGGGTGTCATATACCGGTGAAACAGGTTATGAGCTATATATGGCGCCTGCAGATCAACCAGCAGTATTTGATCAATTACGCGCCAATGAACATGAAGAAAAGCGCGTGGCGCTTTGCGGATTAAGAACGCTTATGATGCTTCGTCTCGAAAAAAGCTATCCGGCATGGGGGCTGGAAATCACGTCAGACTATTACGCCCATGAATGTGGGTTAATGGATCATGTCAAATGCGATAAAGGCGATTTTATTGGCCGGTCTGCGGTGATGAACTACCCGCCGCCGCGTGAACGGATGATTACGCTGACAGTTGATGCCGGTGAAAATGCTATTTGGGGCGATGAGGCCATTTTTCTTGATGGCGCGCCTGTTGGATATGTATCCTCAGGCGGATGGGGGCCTGTTGTTAATCAGCATATTGCGCTGGGTTATGTGCCTGTTGATGCATATAAAAAACACGGCCGTTATGCTGTTGAAATTTTGGGAAACCTGTATCTTGCCACCTTACAAACCGAAGCAATTTATGATCCAGCAGGTCAAAAAATGCGTATCTAAAGAGGAGTATTTATGTCCCGTCGTTTAAGACCTACATCTCGTGGTTCTCGTGAAACCGGATTTGTGCAACCGCCATTTGCCGCTGTGAAAAACCCGATGGCGCCATTAGAGCCCATTTCATCTGATCAGGTTGAGGTCATTCACCATGCCAGTTTAAATATTCTGCGGGATGTCGGAATTAAGGTTGATAGTAAAATTGCGCGCAAATTGCTTCACGAAGCCGGAGCAGATATCGACGATGATACGGCAAGGGTTCGTTTTGATCCGGGCATGGTAGAAGACATGCTGATTGGCATTCCGTCTGAGTTTACCATCCATGCCCGTAATCCGGATAAAACCCTCACGGTAGGAAAAAACGCAATGATCTTTGCCACAGTTTGTGGCCCGTCTTTTGTTTCTGACATTGATCAAGGGCGGCGGCAAGGCACTAGAGAAGATATGCGGAACTTTGTTAAGCTTGCTGGCATGCTGAATATCTTTCATCACGAAGGGGGTTCAGGATGTGAGCCGATGGATTTACCGCCAGAAACACGGCATCTTGACATGATGCTGGCACAAACAACGCTTACGGATAAAGGCTGGCAACCATGCTGGCTTAATTCGGCTGAACGGGCGCGTGACTGTATCGAAATGGCCAAGATAGCATTACAGACAGATGATGAAGGGTTGCGTAATAAGCCCGGAATTATTGGCGGCATTAACACCAATTCACCATTATTGCTGGATGATAGTCAGGCCGAAGGATTGATAGAGTTTGCCCGCGCGGGGCAACCTATTCATGTCACGCCATTTACCCTTGCCGGCGCAATGAGTCCGGTGACCATTGGCGGCTCACTGGTACAGCAAAACGCAGAAGCGCTGGCCGGAATTGTTCTTGGGCAAGCCGCCGCAATCGGAGCGCCAGTCTTTTACGGTCATTTTACATCCAATGTAGATATGCGGACAGGTTCGCCCGCATTCGGAACACCGGAATATGCGAAATCTGTCCTGGTTTCGGCACAGATGGCACGAAGATACGGGTTGCCAATCCGGTCATCGAACACAACCGCGTCTGCCGTGGTAGATGCTCAGGCGACCTATGAAAGCGATATGTCTATTAATGCCTGCATAAATGGGCATGTGAATGTCATGATGCATGCCGGCGGCTGGCTCGAAGGTGGTTTGACCTGTTCATTTGAAAAGCTGATCCTTGATGCAGAGCTGTTACAAATGCAGGCGGCATTTCTGGAACCGCTAGATTTAAGTGAAAATACGCTAGGGTTAGATGCCATAGCAGAAGTCGGCCCAGCCGGACATTTCTTTGGAACATCACATACACTGGAACGTTACGAAGATGCTTTTTACCGCCCTATTCTGTCTGATTGGCGTAATTTTGAATCATGGCATGAGGATGGTGAGAAAACCGCCACGCAACGAGCTAATGCGATTTGGAAACAATTGCTGCGGGACTATGAAAAGCCGCCCATTGATCCGGCTATCGAAGACGAACTGGAAGCATATGTAGCTAAACGTAAAACAGAAATTCCTTGTTAACTTGAACATGGTAAGGAAAACAAACGATGCTAAAATACGGCCCTGTTAGTAGCCATTTTGATTTTGATAGTACCGGCAAACGAAGGGGGTTTATTGATCTGAATCATTCTGATGATCGACATGCCTTTAGCCTAATCCGTCTGCCAGTTGGCATTATTTCGGGCAAGCCCGGCCCAACGCTTTTGATAACGGCAGGAAATCATGGCGATGAATATGAAGGGCAGGTGATTTGCAATCGCATCATGCAGGATATATCACCGGAACATCTGACTGGCCGGATTATTCTGTTGCCGGCGCTGAATCTTCCTGCGGTGCGTGCGCGAACCCGCGTATCACCGCTGGATAATGGTAACATGAACCGCAGTTTTCCGGGGCATCCGGATAACGGGCCAACCGCCGCTATCGCCGGTTTTGTTAATCAGCATCTGATACCAATGGCAGATGTCATTCTAGATTTTCATTCTGGCGGAACAGCAACAAAATATATCGATTGCGGATATCTTTGCTGGGGTGCGGATGATCATTTAAATCAGGCCAACCTCATATTAGCAGATGCTTTCGGGGCTGATTTCACCATGCTGCAAAACATAGATGGAACAGGCGGTGATTTTGATACGGCGGCTTATCAGCAAGCCACACGCTTTCTGTCTTGTGAACTTGGCGGTATGGGGAGTCTTTCGCCGACCTCTGTTGCGACAGGGTTAAGTGGGGTTTATGGCATTCTCAATTATCTTGGGATGTATACATTAAACGCCACATCATTCCCCCCAAAAGAAACACGCTTGATTGATGTTGGTAATGATATGTCACATATCACATCGGCGCATGATGGGCTAGCTAGCTGGGATATTGCGCTTGGCCAGACCGTCAAAACAGGCGATCCTCTAGCAACGATTTATCACAGCCACAATGTTGGGGAAATCCTGGCAGAAATACATTCTCCACAAGACGGGATTGTTGCGGTACAACGCCGGAACCCATTGGTAGAAGCCGGTGACCATCTGTTTATGATCTGTCGCCAGATTGATCGGTCAACGCATTGCTAATGATATGATATCATATCTGCTTTTCGGGCAGGTGAACAATCAGCCCGTCCAGATCATCAGTGACTTTAATCTGGCAAGTGAGTCGGGAACGCGCAGGATCAGAGGCATAGGCAAAATCGACCATTTCTTCTTCCATGACTCCCATGGCTGGTAATTTTTCAACCCATTCAGGCGCAACATATACATGACAGGTTGAACACGCACATGCACCACCACAATCGGCCTCAATGCCGGGGATGCTGTTGTCGCGCGCGCCTTCCATTACCGATTTACCATCGGCTACTTCGACAGTATGCGTGGTGCCATTAAATTCAATATAGGTAATATTAGCCATAAACGTTTATCCCAGATCACGATCAGCGCCTAGTGTTCGCCCCATATAATGCAGAAAATCCCAAATTGTGCCTTCTAGATCATCCGGTGCAAGTGGGCCATGATGATAAAATCGTGAATTCTGGCCTTTTTGCAATGTTTCTAATTTTTCTCTGTCTTCGCCGTTGAATGCCTTGCAAAGATCAATATAGTCAACTACTTCCGGATCATTCGGGTCTGACTTGAAGCCGGATATCCCCCAACGGATAGCGACTTTGTCCGCGCCAGCCGGACGCAGACATAGATAAAGCGTATAATTGGCGGCAACAGCTACTACAAAACTGGGGAAGATATTGAACATGACGGTATGGTTTTGCTCGTCTTCGGTCATATCTTCATGGAACGGGCCGCGTGGCGGATATGCCGCGTCATAATATGACAGATAAGCTGACCAGCGTTCTTCGCCTGGCACTTTTTTGCACAGTTGTGTAGGTGTCATTGGTTGCAGTGTTTTGGGATGTGTCGCAAAAATATGATAACCTTCCATGAAGTTTTCAGTAAGGTTTTTCCAATTGGTATTCCAGACTGCTTCATCATTGAAAAGCAGATTGCGTTCATCATTATGATAGTTTTTAAGAAGCCCATCTAGGGTTTTCAATTGTGGTGCTAATGGCTCTGCCTCGCCGCCTAAATTAACAAAGATAAAATTATTCCAGACTTCGGAAGGCAAGTTTGGCAGGCGACAGGTTTTGCTATCAAAGTTTTTTGCGGTTTTCATTAATGGTGCGGTTTTCAGCTGACCATCGGTATCATAGGTCCAAGCATGATACTGACATACAAAACTGCGCCGGTTTCCGCTAGAAGCAGTTTCAACCATATTACCCCGATGGCGGCAAACATTGGAAAGAACATGAACAGCGTCATCTTTTCCACGGGAAATCAGCAATTGTTCACCGGCTAATTCTGTGGTGAAAAAATCCCCTGGATTCGGTATCTCACCAACATGACCAAGGCAAATCCACTCTTTACGAAAAACATGCTCATTTTCCAATGCCGTAAAATCATCGGACGTGTAGAAACTGGGTGACATTGTCCGCGCCTGATCGCGACTAAGTGATTGTAATTCTGATAATTCCTGGCGTAATTTGTCTATTTCTGACGCTTGTCTATCGAACATTTAACACTCCTTAGTAACAAGTCACACTAAAACTGTGATCACAGTTTTTAATACACTTAATATTATTTTCTGCCAAGAATTATATTGCGATACAATCTAATTTTTTATTTGTCTCTTAACGCCATAAATAACAATAAACAAGCAAGTCATATAAGGAAAATATAAACCATCTGGAAATCATGACTTGGTATTTATTGAGCACGGTATTTATTGGTCGGGCTTTTTTGTATTGGCATTTCAAGATTGATACGAAAACTAAGAAAGATGCTTTATATGCTGGCCTTTATTTGGTAACTTTTTCTGGTCATTCTATTGTTGACTGATGAACCATGAGAGGAAAATGCATTGTATAAATATCTGGCATTTCTAGTAATTTTTATTTCCGCCCCGTTTGGTAATTATACATTCGCCATTGATTTAAATGACGCCCTAGAAAAAAAGCATCAGGGTCAGCCAGTGATATCAAAAAACTGGATGATTTCGGCTGCAAACCCTTATGCTGTTGAGGCGGGTGCGGAAATCCTTGAAAATGGCGGATCAGCCGCCGATGCCATGATAGCGACACAAACCGTGCTTGGGCTGGTTGAACCGCAAAGCTCAGGGTTGGGCGGTGGCGCTTTTCTTATCTGGTTTGATGCAGAAACAGGCCAGATCACAACAATAGACGGCAGAGAAACCGCCTCGCGTCATGTCACCCCTTACTTATTTCAGGATGAAACCAGTAAGCCGCTAGGGTTTTACGATGCCGTCATAGGCGGCAAATCTGTTGGTGTACCGGGCGTTCCGGCTTTAATGCTGGATGCGCATCAGCGTTGGGGAAAGCATAAATGGCCAGATCTGTTCGTGGCAGGTATTGATCTGGCAGAAAACGGATTTACCGTTTCGCCCAGACTTTCCATGCTTGTTGCCGGTGATGAAACGCGCCTATCCAGATTTGATAGAACTGCCCGTTATTTCTTTCCTGATGGAAAGCCTGTTGCCACTGGCCAGACATTAAAAAATCCGGCTTATGCGCAAACGCTCACCGCGTTGGCAACCGATAAAGGCGTTTCATTTTATAATGGCGCCATTGCCAGAGATATCGTGGACACGGTGCAGACAGCAACGGATAATCCCGGCTTACTGGACCTTCATGACATGGCAGGCTACACGGTTAAAGAACGGCCAGCCGTCTGTATGAATTACCGTGGCTTTGATGTGTGTGGGATGGGGCCGCCATCTTCTGGTGCTTTAACGGTTGGTCAGATACTGGGCATGGTTGAGAATTATGACTTATCACGGATGGGGCCTACATCTGCTGAAGCATGGCGGATAATTGGTGATGCGTCACGCCTAGCCTTTGCGGATCGCGGGCGATACATGGCTGATAGTGATTATGTTCCCGTGGCGGTCAATGGTTTGCTGGACACGGATTATCTGAACACCCGTGCCGCGTTATTGGATC
>JAHEII010000196.1 GCA_024639485.1 Alphaproteobacteria bacterium | reverse complement strand
GTGCGGTTGTCTGATATCATGGAAACCGCCCCGCATCAGATACCGGTTTCTATGGATAAAGAAGAAGTCGGATTGCTCTTTCAACGCTATGGGCTGGTTTCCGTATCTGTTGTTGATGCACAGGAAAAACTGGTCGGTATGATCACGGTTGATGATATTGTTGATGTAATTCAAGAAGAAGCAGGCGAAGATTTGATGGCATTGGGCGGCGTTAGTGATAGCGATTTGCGATCCTCGCTAGCGGCCACCGTTCAATCGCGGTTTTTGTGGTTGCTGGTTAATCTGTTTACGGCGGTTATTGCCTCGCTAGTGATTGGCGTCTTTGATGAAACGATTGAACGCTTGGTGGCCTTGGCGGTGTTAATGCCGATTGTTGCGTCTATGGGGGGCAATGCTGGCACGCAAACCGTTACCGTGGCGGTGCGGGCATTAGCTATGCGTCAATTGACCGATGCCCGTATCGTCAACCGCTTCGTGCTTCGTGAAGCGATGGTCGGGTTAACCAATGGGTTGATATTTGCCGTTGTTGCCGGTGTGGTTGCGCTGATCTGGTTCCAGAATATACAAATTGCACTGGTCATGGGTTTTGCCATGATTGCCAATATGCTGGCCGCCGCGCTAAGTGGGGCAGGGATACCGATTATTCTGTCAAAGATGAAAATTGATCCGGCGGTCGCGTCATCTGTTTTTATTACAACCGTCACAGACGTGATCGGATTTTTGACCTTTCTTGGTCTGGCCGCTATTTATCTGGTATGATGTGTTATGGCTTTGCATCTCAAAAAACTATCTGTTGGCTCTGAGGATATCAAAACGCTTGCCGCGTGGCATGATGAGCTAGCACAACGGCAAGGCCGGGTCATGCATGTCACACGGTCATTTCCAAAACGCGCAGATGCCATACTGGATGGCGGGTCAATGTACTGGATCATCAAGGGCTGGATGTGCGCGCGACAACCGATTATTGATCTGGTTGAGGTGATGCGCGGGGATGGTAAACCTGCTTGTGGCATTGTGCTGGCCAAAGGGTTGATCCCTGTTGTAGAAAGACGCTTGCGGCCATTTCAAGGCTGGCGTTATCTTGAACCCGCTGATGCGCCGCCTGATTTGCCTGCCGGTACTGACCCTGATGATATGATGCCGCGTGAAATGCAGGAAGAATTACGCGATTTGGGATTGCTTTAAGATAACTGCGTGGCTAAATCCGCTTGCTCGCCTTCGGTGCTGTCTTCGTCTTCGCGGCCATCCCATTCAGCGTCTGGTAACAGGCTTGATGCCACGCTAGTTCCCCGAATACCAACATATGGCCCCTGTGCTTCCACTGGCATGGATTCGCGCGCATACATCCGGTAGAATACAAATGCGATCATAATAATATGCATGATAATCTGAACGCTGAAAAAAGCACTATTCCCAATCAGATAGATGGTATAGCCCAATACAGGTGCGCCAAAAATAGCGCCACATCCATTAATCATGACCAGCTTTGCGCTGGTGCCTACCACCTGACGTGGCGATAGATAATCATTGGCATGTGCAATATAAAGCGAATATAGCGGCGTGCTGACCCCGCCATATAATGCCATCATCACGCCAAGCCAGAAAAAGCTGACCGTACTGGCATAATAACTGGCAAAAAGAAAACCAAGCGACAGAATATGGGTGATCAGAATAACGGTTCGCCGGTCAATCAGATCAGATAATTTGCCAATCGGATATTGCAGGATCATGGCGCCAGCGACAATCGCAACCATAAAATAGGATACCTGATTGAATGTCATGCCCAGCTTGGATGCAAAAACTGCCCCCATGCCAAAAACAATAGCGGCATTAAACCCCGTGATAGCCATGCCAACCACGCTGAGTGGGGAGTTATGGTACACACGACGGAAAGATGCTGGTTCCGGTTCTTCAAAATCCGGTGAACGGGCGGCGGTAACCATAATGGGGATTGCCGCAAAGGACACGATAATCGATACCGCCATGAACATGTCATAACCGGTTTCGCTACCGAATGTCAGCATGGACTGGCCTATCATCATGCCCAGCATCTGAATAATCATATATACGGATAGCAAGCCGCCACGGGTGGAATTAGTGGCTTTATCATTGATCCAGCTTTCCGATACGATATACATGCCGACATAGGCAAAGCCGGTAATAAACCGCATCATCATCCATATGGGCGCATATTCAACAATCGGATGCACAAGGATAGACGCTGAGGCCAAAGCCGCCATCACG
>JAHEII010000074.1 GCA_024639485.1 Alphaproteobacteria bacterium | reverse complement strand
CAACCAGCACTTTATCCATAATAGTTTCAAGCAGATAGGTAGCGGTGATATAATGCATGTCAAATGGCGGGTCTTGCCGCATCAGAATGACATCCAGCTCTGTCAGATCAATTCGCGCTTTGGATAACACATGGACATGATTATTGGCATCATCCCTGACCTGCACCCATTTACCGGTAGCAGTAACACCAGCACCGGGAATGTAAGCCATATTATCCGGATGGTAGATAAAAATTTCATAGCCTCTGTCTGCGGCTTCCAGTGCTAGAGCGAAACTGCTATCACCGCGAATATCGATATTCTGGATTTCATCCATCTGCAAGGCGATTTTAAGCATGATTTAATGACCTGATATTTTGAAAATGTGCAAATATGGTATTTACCACCGAATGCTATTCGCGCTCATCGTCATTAATGCGAATATAATTGACCACGGTTGTTCCAAAACGCAGCTCTTGAGCATGACCAACAACCAGATTCATTTCTTCTTCGGAACCGGCAAGACCACTCAAATAGACAACGCCATTAACAACATCAATGCTAAAGTTTAATGAAGATATATCCGGGTCTGTAATCAGCTTACCGCGAAGCTGTGCTTCACTAGCCAGGTCTTTGGCTCTGTCTTTTATTGATGCGTTATTGTTGACATCAATTTCGTTTATGACTTCTACCACGCCGTTAATTTGCCACGCCAGCTGAACGGCTTTGACGGCGCTTTCTGGTTCTTCCACATCACCGGTTAGCAAGACAGACCCGCGATTGACGTCAATCTTGACATCTGAATACAAATTGACATGTTCTTGGAGATAGGCCTCTGAAATTTTTGTTTTGATAATGCCATCATTAAAACTGGTGCCCAGACCCTTTTCGGTTGTTCCTGCCGCAACAGCTGCCGCACCAACACCAGCAACAGCCCCCACACATCCTGATAAGCCTAATGACAGGATACCGATCAGACAAAGACTAGCCAGACGGTAATGCAGAGATTGTGAGGTTGGGTTCATCATCATATCCTTTTCAAGCCTAATTCAATATCTATACACTGATCAGATGCGTTGCGGCAATATGTTATCATATTTTAAATATGGCATCACATCATGTCAAAAAATGGTCTTCAATAAAACGGATACGGCCATAAGGACGGACAAGCGCCACAACAAACCGCATTTCATACAGACTCATGGCTGGATGCTCGGATAGAAAATAATTTGCACTATCATAAATCCGCTGTCTTTGCCGTGATGCTGGTAATATCTGTTCCAGGGCATCATCGCTGGTTTGACTAGTAAACTTAACCTCAACAAATAGCAATCGTTCAGGTTTCTGCATGATCAGATCAATTTCACCATAAGCGCTACGATATCGTGATTGCAGCATGCGCCAGCCTTTACACCGCAACCGGAAAGCCACCAGATGTTCGGCCATACGCCCCTGCTTTTCAGCAGTCTGGCGTTGTTTTCTGGTCATGATGGGGTTTTATCCAGCGATAGCATCAGATCATAAATGCGGGTTTTCCCGATACCGGTGGACTGGCAAACACCTCTGACAGCATCACGGCGGCTTAACCCTTCATCCAGCGCCTCTTTCAGCTTGTCGATAATATCCTGATCAGACCATGTATTCTCATCATCTGATGGTGGGGCAAACATCAGCACAATCTCACCTTTTGGGGCGCCATTTACAGCAAAATGCTCTGCCAGATTCTGCGCTTCATCGAGCCAGCTTTCTTCATATGTTTTTGTCAGCTCTCTGGCGACAGCGCATAGCCGGTTGGGGGCAATGGCGGCAATATCGGCCAGGGTTTCAGATAATCGTTTTGCGGATTCATAACAAATCATGGTGGCATCAATCGCCATCAGCTTTGACAATGTTTTTTGTCTTTTGCTAGCCGTGTTAGGAAGAAATCCGGCAAAATGAAACCGATCCGTAGGCAGGCCTGATATTACTAATGCCGCCAGAACCGCCGATGGCCCCGGAATACTTGTCACCGGAATATTGCGGTCACGGCACGCTTTGACCAGCCTGTACCCCGGGTCAGATATCAGCGGGGTTCCAGCATCACTGACTAGCGTAATGGCTTTGCCTTCGGCTAATGCTTTGAGCAAACCTTCTCTGGCTTTAGCAGATGTATGATCATGATATGATACCAGCTGGCCATATGGTATCCCCAGCCGGCTCAGCATCAACCCCGTATGTCGGGTATCTTCACATGCAATCAGATCAGCTGATTTAAAAGACGCGATAGCACGCGGCGATAAATCATCCAGATTACCAATAGGTGTTGCCGTGATGGTTAATCCCGGAACAGACATGCGTCTTTCCCCCTGACACTTTACGAAGTATGGAAATCATAATAGACTGATCATTCCACGAAGGATACCTGATTTGAAATCAATTTTGTGTCAGGCTTGTTGAGATATATCATGCCACTAATGCCAGTATCTGTTCCATTTTGTTTTCGTTCTATCGCGCAATGTTTTTGTTTATGTGGCGCGCTGGTTATGCTGTCTGCATGTGAGCCTGAAACACCGGCGCCAACAGTAACCGCGCCGCCACCGATAGACACAGGGGCTGAAATAACTACAGAAATAACTGAGGTCATTCCGGTTGATAACGATCAGCAAACGGGAAGCAAAGTGGACCCGTCTGTCAGCTATCTAAGTCAGCAATCTGATCCTCTGGCACTGGAACCCAATCTGGATATTCTGGATCAGGACAGTTTTATTGATAAGGCGGAAGCCGGAAATTCGTTTAACAGTCTTCAACCCAGAACCCCGGACACTCAGGATGAAATTGATAACGCGATTGACTGGATATTTAACGGTCAGGTGAGCGCATCACAGCAACCCGCCGCAACCAGTGATAATAGCTCTAATTCCTTATCAGGTCAGGATCAGCCTGATGTTGTGCCATTAACCGGAAATGCCATTACCGATTTGATTGATGATGGTTTTGATTATGATAGCCTCGAAGACGTGTTTGCCATTATCAGTAAACCAGAAACAGAAGACATCATTACACCGCCGCCGTCCCGGTTCCCCCCGAAAAAGGATATGTTGACGCGCGCGGCTATTTTGCTTCCTTTAAGCGGGGCTTATCAATCCGTGGGGACGGAGCTTCGTAAAGCGGTTGATATGGCGGTGATATCGCTTGCCCCTCCACAATTTGAAGTGATTTATATTGATACAGCCAAAGCACCGGCAGAAGCCGCATATGCCGCTATTGCCGCTGATGCGGATATCATCATAGGCCCTGTATTTTCCAGTCATACAGCCGCGATTGCGCCTATCGCCATAGAAAACCGTATTCCGGTTCTGTCTTTTTCAAACAACAGCACCATCACTAATCCGGGCGTCTGGATCATGGGTCAGCAACCTGAACATGAAATGGAAGCCGTGCTTAGTTATGCTATGGCATCACTGGCGGCGATAGAAAATATTCCGCCCGAACAGGCCAGAATTGCTATTGTGACAAATGATACGGCCTATGGCAGAACTTTGCGAGATTATAGCATCCGGCATCTGATCACTGCTGGTGCCGCGCAACCAGCGCAACTGTTGCTTGATCAGACTGTGCTGGAAAATGAAAACAGGTTACAGCAATCTATCCGTCAATTTGCGCGCTGGACAAAAGAAAACCCGTCACCGGAATTTGATATGGTTATCATATGTGGTGATGCAGATTTCACCCTGACAGTAGCACCGGTGCTCGTCTGGCATGATCTTGATCCGGCAAAGGTGCGATTTGTTGGATCATCACAATGGAACCGCGCGGATATGATCACCGAACCATCATTGCAGGGTGGGCTTTATGCCACCCTGCCAACCGATAGGCGCCAGCGTTTTGAAAAGGTATGGAATACATATTTCACAGAACCGCCAGGTGATCTGGCACCGCTTGGTTTTGATGCGGTTGCCGTGGCCAGCCTTATGACCGGTGATGCAACAACAGACAACGAAGACATGGCTAACAATGTGCTGTTACGGGAAACAGGTTTCGCCGGTTTTAGCGGGGTTTTCCGGTTTTATCCTGATGGCAGTCACCGCCGTCATCTGGAAGTCCGGCAAATCAACCGCTTTCGTTCAGCTACTGTGCGACCAGCTGATACTACATTCTGATTTAACATGCCGGTCAAATCAGGATTTGCCCAATCAACGTATTCATTACAGTCTTGCCATGATCAGTCAGGGTGAGGATATCATCGTTCAGATGTAATAACCCCTGCTCACAATAAAGCGATACCGCGTGTTCATCCAGCCATGTCTGTCTGGCACCGGCTTTCTGTTCAATGGCGGCAATATCAAACCCTTCGCGTAGGCGTAACCCCATCATCACGGCTTCTGCGGCATACTCTATTCTGGTTTCGTGATTTTGTTCGGCGATCCCTGCGCCTTTTTTTGTTACATCATCGAGCCAGCTATCGGGATGTTTCCGGCAACGGGTTTCGGTGCGGCCATGCGCCTGCCAGACACGGCCAACAGCACCGGGGCCTGCGCCGATCCAGTCACCTGCCCGCCAATAGGTCAGATTGTGGCGGCTTTCCTCCCCTGTTTTTGCATGATTTGATATCTCATAAGCATTGAGCCCTGCCGCCTGACAACGCTGTTGGGTTTTGGTGAACATATCAAGCGATATCTCATCCGCCGGCATTTGCATCAGCCCCCGTTTGGCCATGCTGTAAAACGCGGTTCCTTCTTCTAATGTGAGCTGATAGAGCGATAAATGATCACATTCCAGCCCAAGAATGGTGTCTAATTCGGCTAACCATTCTGCCGTTGTCTGATCAGGTAATGTGTAAATAAAATCTGTTGATACCCGATCAAAAACATGGCGCGCTTTATCCAGCGCTTTCAGCGCTTCCTTTGCTGAATGTTGCCGTCCCAAAAAGGATAGATGCGCATCATTGAGCGATTGAATCCCCATAGATAACCGGTTAATCCCGCACGCCCGAAACGCGGCCAGTTTATCCGCCTCAACCGATGTGGGGTTAGCTTCCAGCGTGATTTCCATATTATCAGCAGGATGGAATACGGTTTTAATGGCCGTGCAAATCTGGCCAGCGATTTCTGGCGGCATCAGCGATGGTGTCCCGCCACCAAAAAAAACGCTATGAACTGTCCGCCCACGCATATCAAACTGGTCTGCCATGGTTGTCAGCTCAGTGATAATAGCGGCACCAAAACGGTCATGATCAACCGTGTCGCGGACATGGCTGTTAAAATCACAATACGGGCATTTTTTCTGGCAAAACGGCCAGTGAATATAAACGCCAAAATCAGCTAGCTGAGTCATGGCTGTCTCGGCGTATCCTGAAAACACAGATCAATTAATTGCTGAAACGCGATGGCGCGATGGCTGACGGCATGTTTCCATTCGGGGTCTACTTCGCCAAAGCTTTGTTCATATCCATCGGGGATAAACATGGGATCATATCCAAATCCGCGATTGCCCCGTGGTGGCCAGACATAATGGCCATCAATAATCCCTTGTGTGGTTACTATTTCGCCATCAGGCCAGCATAGCGCCAGCGCACAGACAAACCGGCAGGATGTATCGGTCTTGCCGCTAGCAGTAATGGCATCATGAACATGTTGCATCGCCACGGAAAAATCCTTATCAGCACCGGCCCATCTAGCAGAATACAGCCCCGGATCACCATCTATCGCCATGACTTCAAATCCGGAATCATCTGATAGTGCCGGCAGGCCGGATGTTATGGCGGCGGCTTTTGCCTTGATTGCGGCATTGGCAATATAACTATCACCGTCCTCAACCGGTTCATCCAGTTGACATGCGCTGGCGCTGGTCACGGTCATTTTATAGGGTGCCAGCAAAGCCGCGATTTCCAGCACTTTACCTTGATTATGGCTGGCCACAATCAGCGTGTCTTCTGTAAATTGCCGCGCCATTAGCTTAATATATCCAGTGCTTTTTGTTGATGCTGGAATAATTCACCTGCACCTTTTTTGGCCAAATCAAGCATGGCCATTAAATCATCCTGAGTATAGGGATCGGCTTCTGCTGTGGCTTGAACCTCAACTATGCCGTTATCAGCGGTCAGCACAAAATTAGCATCTGTTTCGGCCTGGCTATCCTCAGCGTAATCCAGATCAAGAACAACGGATTTCTCAAAAATTCCGCAAGATATCGCCGCGACCTGTCCGGTAACTGGCTGGCGCGTAATCTGGCCATTAAGCAACAACCGTTCGGTTGCCGCCATTAATGCAACCCATGCGCCGGTAATAGCGGCGGTGCGAGTGCCGCCATCTGCTTGCAAGACATCACAATCAATTTTGATTTGTCGTTCGCCTAACAACTCCAGATTGGTTACGGCGCGTAATGACCGGCCGATCAGCCGTTGAATTTCCTGTGTGCGGCCGGATTGTTTACCACGTACCGCTTCGCGATCCATC
The DNA here is from genome assembly GCA_024639485.1 of Alphaproteobacteria bacterium. Classification (GTDB taxonomy): domain Bacteria; phylum Pseudomonadota; class Alphaproteobacteria; order Puniceispirillales; family UBA1172; genus UBA12202. The sequence continues at coordinate 4,600 of JAHEII010000074.1, read as the reverse complement.
CGGCTATGAGTTGAACGGGGTAGCATGCCGTATTCAGCGGTTACCCAGCCCTTGCCAGTGTTACGTAAAAATGGCGGCACCTTTTCATCTATGCTGGCAGTAACCAGAACATGGGTATTGCCAAATTTGGTCAGGCAAGAGCCTTCGGCATATGTGGAAAAACCGGCAGTAAGTTCAATCTGGCGCATCTGATCAGCCATGCGGCCCGATGGACGTTTAGAAGAAGTCATAATATCATCCTGTCATTGGTCATAAGTAGTCATGAGAAATCATAAGTAGTTATGAGGTAGTTATGACGCGACCATATCATATCTGTTTATTTAAGGCGACGGCTTGACCATATTGATTTCCAATTTTATTTTGATGTTATGACATTGCAAAAACCGCCATTACCTGATGCCAGTTCTGCCAAGGCCGATAAATCCATTCTGGGCATGAATGAACGGGTACATATGATATTTAACCGGATTGTTGATCGCTATCTGACATCAGGATCGGCGGTAGGATCAAAAGCGATTGCAACGGACCTGGATCATATGCTGTCCAGCGCATCTATCCGGTCTATTATGGGTGAGCTGGAAAGCGCAGGATTGCTGTTTCAGCCTCATACATCCGCTGGCCGGATACCAACGCAATCCGGATTAAGAATATTTGTTAATGGTCTGCTTGAAATAGGCGGCAGTATTAGCGAAAGCGAACGCATGATGCTTGACGTTAATTGTCAAGCGCAAGGGCTTAGCTTTGATGAGGCGCTATCGGAAACATCGTCTATGTTATCTGGTCTGACAAGCTGTGCGGCGCTGGTTATTATGCCAAAAACAGACATGATCATTAAACAGGTTGAGTTTATTCCAATAGAAAAAAACAAAGCACTGGTGGTGCTGGTATCATCGACAGGCCATGTGGAAAACCGGATTATGGAAACGCCTGATGGCATGCCGGCATCGGTTTTGATTGAGGCTGGTAATTTCATTAACGCGCATCTGGTCGGGAAAAGCCTGTCTGATGCATCGTTTCTGTTAAAAGAACTGATTGACGTGAAACAGGCCGCTATTGATGATTTAACCCAGAAAGTAGCCGCAAGCGGTATTGCCATCTGGACTGGTAAAAATTCTGGCCAGTCGGGTAACTTTATTTTGCGCGGGCAGGCAAATCTGCTGGAAAATGTGACAGCGATGGATCAGCTGGAACAGGTGCGGTCGCTGTTTCATCAACTAGAAGAACAAAGCAACGCGCTTGATGTGCTGGCCACCATGCAACAAGCCGAAGGGGTACAGATTTTCATTGGTTCGGAAAACCGGTTTTTCAAAGAAACAAACTGTTCGACTATCATAGCGCCCTATTATGATAGCCATCAGTCCATTATCGGCGCGGTTGGCGTTATTGGCCCGACACGGCTGGATTATGCACGAATTATTCCAATGGTTAATCATACCTCGGCAACAATAACAAAGATGCTTTCTGAGCGGATTTGACAGAAAAATAAGCCTTTTGAGCTATTTTTTTAACTAAATCAGATAAAAACCCAATTTTTTTCTTGGAAAATGTCCTCCTTATCCCTACATAACAATCGCAATCGAATTGAATCTATTCACGCTAATGAATTTGAGGACTATCATGATTAACGATACGCCCGAACAAAATCCGGATCAGAGTCCAGAACAAAATCCTGATACCCCTGCAACCGATGCTGCATCCGAAAATGGGGATCAACATGAAGATCAAGTCGAACAGACCGCTGGACAGACAATTGATCTGAACATTGAGGATATACTTGATCCGGTTTCCACCTTGCAGGCAGAGCGTGATGAGCTAAAGGATCAAATGTTAAGAGCTGTTGCCGAAGCAGACAATACCCGTCGGCGCGCCGAACGTGATGTAGCGCAAGCCCGTAAATATGGTCATACCGGTTTTGCCCGTGATCTGATATCAGTGGTAGAAAACCTATCACGTGCGGTCGAGGCATTGCCAGAACAGCGTGATGATCTGGATGAAACCATGAAAAATCTGGTCATTGGCGTGGAAATGATATCACGGGAAATGGCCAGCATACTTGAACGTCATGGCATTACACGTATCTTGCCGATGGGGGAGAAATTTGATCATAACAAACATCAGGCTATGTTCGAAGTGCCCACGAATGATGCCGAACCCGGTGTTGTTGTTCAGGTCGCGCAATCCGGATGGATGTTACATGACCGGCTATTAAGTCCGGCGATGGTCGGTGTGGCAAAAGCCGCTGATCCGGCTAGCGGAGATAATAATGCTGCTGATAAAACCAATGAGAGCAGCGAATAGGGAAGCATTTGTTAAACAGGGAAATCTTGCAATCAGATTTTCCTTTCTTATATGAGCAATATCGTAACCGTCATTTTATATCGCTAATATGGCAAATGGATGACCATCAGCACTAAAACGGTTAACGTACCGAAGAAAGAAAGAGGCTAATCATGGGAAAAGTAATTGGAATTGACCTTGGCACCACAAATTCATGTGTTGCTGTTATGGATGGAAAATCTGCAAAAATTATCGAAAATGCCGAAGGTGCAAGAACAACGCCTTCTATGGTTGCATTTGTTGATGATGGAGAACGGCTTGTTGGTCAGTCAGCAAAACGTCAGGCAGTGACCAATTCGGAAAACACGTTATTTGCTATTAAGCGGATGATCGGACGCCGGCACAATGATGCCGCGTCAAAAAAATTCGCCAAGCTGGTTCCATATAAAACCGTTAAGGCAGACAATGGTGATAGCTGGGTTGAAGTAAATGACGAAACATACTCACCTAGCCAGATTTCCAGTTTTATTCTGCGCAAGTTGAAAGAAGATGCAGAAGCCTATCTTGGTGAGGCTGTAACAGAAGCTGTGATCACCGTTCCAGCGCATTTCAATGATGCCCAGCGACAGGCAACCAAAGATGCAGGTAAAATAGCCGGTCTTGATGTCTTACGGATTATCAATGAGCCTACCGCCGCCGCGCTAGCCTATGGTCTGGATAAAAAAGAATCCGGTATCATTGCTGTTTATGATCTGGGTGGTGGTACGTTTGACGTATCTATCCTCGAAGTTGGCGATGGCGTGTTTGAGGTAAAGTCCACAAATGGTGATACTTTCCTTGGTGGTGAAGATTTTGATCAACGGATTATCGACCATATCGCTGATGAGTTTCAGAAAGCAAATGGCATTGATCTGCGGTCAGATAAACTGGCGCTTCAGCGGATGAAAGAAGCTGCTGAAAAAGCAAAGATTGAGCTATCCAGTAGCACCCAGACAGAAGTCAACCTGCCGTTTATTACAGCGGATCAATCGGGCCCTAAGCATTTGAATGTCAAAATGACACGGGCGACACTGGAAAGTCTTGTTGATGATCTGGTCGAACGTTCGCTTCAGCCATGTAAGGTTGCGCTCAAAGATGCCGGTCTGAAAGCCAGCGATATTGATGAGGTTATTCTTGTCGGTGGTATGACCAGAATGCCAAAGATCATGGAAAAAGTGACTGAATTTTTTGGCGCTGAGCCGCATCGCGGGGTTAATCCGGATGAAGTCGTAGCCGCTGGTGCCGCTATTCAGGGCGGTGTCCTCAAAGGCGATGTCAAAGACGTGCTATTGCTTGATGTCACACCACTATCACTGGGCATTGAAACGCTTGGTGGTGTGTTTACGCGCTTGATTGACCGGAATACCACTATTCCGACCAAGAAAAGCCAGACTTTTTCCACCGCAGACGATAACCAGACCGCGGTGACTATCAGAGTCTTTCAGGGGGAACGTGAAATTGCCGCTGATAACAAAATGCTGGGGCAGTTTGATCTGGTCGGTATTCCTGCCGCTCCGCGTGGAGTGCCGCAAATTGAAGTGACTTTTGATATTGATGCTAACGGCATCGTGAATGTCAGCGCTAAAGACACGGCAACAGGCAAAGAACAGCAAATCAAAATTCAGGCCTCAGGCGGGCTGAGTGATGATGATATTGAACAGATGGTTCAAGACGCGGAAGCCAATGCCGAAGATGATAAAAAGCGTAAGGAAAAAATTGAAGCACGCAATCAGGCAGAATCGCTTATCCACGGGGCAGAAAAAACCCTGTCCGATCTGGATGATAAGGTTGATGATGATCTGAAAACAGCAACAACCGATGCGATTGCCGAACTCAGAACGGCACTGGATGACGACGAAGATGATGATGTCATTGGTGAAAAGTCGCAGGCATTAAGCGCCCAGATGATGAAACTGGGTGAAATAGCCTATGCACAGCAAGATGATGCCGATGACGGGTCTGATGACACAGCAGATGCTAGCCCATCCGAAGACGGGGTTGTTGATGCCGAGTTTACCGAAGTCGATGATACGGATGACAAAAAATCAGCATCCTAATATCCAAATTACCACTGTAACCATCCCGTCTGTATATTCAAAAACAGGCAGGGTGGTTTTGGTTTAAGACAAAGGGTTTTTTTATGGCTAAAAGAGATTTTTATGAAGTGCTGGGTGTCAAGAAAGACGCTGATGCTTCAGCCATTAAATCTGCTTACCGCAAGCTAGCCATGAAATACCATCCGGACCGCAATCCGGACGATGATAAAGCCGAAGATAAATTCCGC
>JAHEII010000068.1 GCA_024639485.1 Alphaproteobacteria bacterium | reverse complement strand
ATTCAGCATCTGGTGTCCGTGACATGGATAAAGTCATGCCGCAACTGGAAGCTATGGCCAAAGCCGGATTGCCGCTAGCCGTGCATGGCGAAGTGACAGATGATGATATTGATATCTTTGATCGGGAAAAACGGTTTATTGATACGGTGCTAGACCCGTTACGCCGCCGTTTGCCAGAATTGCGCGTGGTGATGGAACATATCACGACGGCTGATGCGGTGGCTTATGTTGGGGCGGCTGACCGTAATCTGGGGGCGACGATCACCGTACATCATTTGATGATCACGCGGAATCATATTCTGGCTGGCGGGATTAGGCCGCATTATTACTGTCTGCCAGTGGCCAAGCGAAGCACCCATCGGGATGCGTTGATCGCGGCGGCTATTTCTGGTGATGCACGATATTTTATGGGAACAGATAGCGCACCGCATCCGGAAAGCGGTAAATTAAGCGCATGCGGATGCGCTGGCATTTACACAGCACCGGTTGCCATGGGATGTCTGGCACAAATATTCGAGCAGGAAAACAGCCTTGATCAACTTGAATCATTTGTTAGCCGAAATGGAGCGCGGTTTTATGGCTTGCCGGAACATCAGGCAACAATCACATTGATCCGCCATGATGAACCACTGGCACCAATGCCGGCAATTCAAGTCGATGGCGAAAATGTAACCGTGTTTGATCCGATGCAACCGGTTTACTGGTCTGTTGCACCGGATGGGGAAGTGATCGCATAAACGCAAATGCGGTCAGATGTTGATAACCGGATGAGGAACGATAAAATGTTTGCCAATAGCTTTCCAGATAAATCATTTATCGCCAAACAAGCGGCTAGCATGTTGCTGGAAATAGAAGCGGTGCATTTGCGCCCTGATGAACCATTTACCCTGACATCCGGGGCAAAAAGTCCGGTTTATATTGATTGCCGGAAGCTGATTTCTTATCCGCGTATTCGGTCGGCATTGATGGATTTTGGTTGTGCTACGGTGATGCGTGATGCCGGATTTGAAGCGTTTGACGCGATTGCCGGTGGCGAGACTGCGGGTATTCCTTTTGCCGCGTGGTTTGCTGAACGGCTGGGTTTGCCGATGCAATATGTCCGGAAAAAGCCCAAAGGCTTTGGCCGTGATGCGCGTATAGAAGGCCATTTAAACGCTGGTGATAGAGTATTGCTGGTTGAGGATTTGGCCACAGATGGCGGTAGCAAGATCAGCTTTGTTGATGCTTTGCGTGATGCTGATGCCAAGGTTGAACATTGTTTTGTGATTTTCTTTTATGATATTTTCCCTGCCGCGCGCCAGATAATGGCCGATGCCGGTATCACGCTTCATTATCTGACCACATGGCGGGATGTTCTGGCGGTTGCCGCAGAAAAGGACATGCTGGCATCCGAACAGATCAAGACTATTGAGGCGTTTCTTGATGATCCGGCGGCGTGGTCAGCTAGTCATGGTGGCACGCAATAGCAAGAATATGCTATAGCGCCATGCCTTTCAGCATGTCCTGTAATGTCGGAATATAAGCAATGGCATCCGGGCTAAAAGGGTGAATTTCAAGCACTTTTTCATAAATGCTTAGGGCAGTTGAATATTCCCCCTGATGCAGACGGATCATGGCAAGTCCGGATAAAGCGCCGAAATGTTTTGGCTCAAGGGCTAATACTTCGGCAATATCGTTTGCTGATCCTGTCCAGTTATTCTGTAAAAACCTGACCGTTGCCCGTTTATTCCATGCTTCGGCATAATCGGGATGGGTTTTAATGATATTGCTGAATACCTTTTCGGCTAATGGTAAGTTGCCGGTCTGCATGAAATAGACGCCGCGTTCCATTTTTTCATCTGTTGCGGCATCACCACTGCCGGACATCCACCGGTTCCAGATTTTAAGCGCAATATCATTGGCGCGTTCGGGTTCATCAGCGTTTTGCAATTCCACAAATAATTGCTTAAGCGTGTCGTCATTCTGGCTGGATACAGTGGCCGCATGACTGGAAAATGTGCTGATTGCCATAAATATTAACGCCATTAAAACCAGCAGAGGTTGGCGGAAATATATCTGAATATGTTTTGAATGTAGCGTAGTCATATCTAAAAACTATATCAATTTATGACTCTGACAAGAGTTAACATGAATATCTGATGAGGGTTCATCCGTTTATTACCCATTACATGACTTGCGATAGCGGACATGGCTTGCCATAGTGTTCAGGTGCTTTCAAAGATAAGGATATTAATATGACAACAGGCGCATTATCAGGCATCAAGGTTCTTGATCTGACCCGTATTCTGGCTGGCCCCAGCTGTACCCAGATGTTAGGTGATCTGGGCGCGGATGTGGTGAAAATCGAACGTCCGGGCAAAGGTGATGATACCCGCGCATGGGGGCCACCTTATGTTACGGATGCGGATGGCGCGAACACAACCGAAAGCGGATATTATCTGTCTGCTAATCGCAATAAGCGGTCTATGGCGGTGGATTTCACCACTGATGAAGGCGCGGAGCTGGTGCGGACACTGGCCAGCAAGGCGGATGTTGTTATTGAGAATTTCAAAGTCGGCGGGCTTAAAAAATATGGTCTTGATTATGATACATTAAGCGCAATAAACCCGCGTTTGATTTATTGTTCCATTACTGGTTTTGGTCAGACAGGCCCGAATGCCAGCCGTGCCGGTTATGATGCCATGATACAGGGATATGCTGGTATCATGTCACTTACCGGTGCACCAGAGGGCGAGCCGTATAAAGTTGGCGTTGCGATTGTTGACGTTATGTGCGGCATGCATGCCATCACCGGTGTTCTGGCGGCGCTTCATCATCGCCACATCAGCGGTAAGGGGCAGTATATTGACGTTGCGCTGGCGGATAGTCAGGTGTCATGGCTGGTAAATCAGGGGGCAAATTATCTGCTCAATGGTCAGGTGCCAGCACGTTATGGAAACGCACATCCCAATATCGTACCGTATCAGGTGTTTGCCGTATCAGACGGGCATATCATTGCATCGGTTGGAAATGATCAGCAATTTGCCCGCTTTGCTGATGTTCTTGGGCTGGCTGAACTGGCTGATGATCCGCGCTTTGCCACCAACCCGGCCAGAGTGGAGCATCGTGATATTCTAATCCCTATACTAACAGAAACCATAGCCTTGCGGGAGAAAGCCGAATTGCTGGATGCTATGGAAAAACAGGGTGTTCCGGGCGGGCCGGTGCATACGCTGGATGAAGTCTTTACGTCTGATCAAGTGGCTGCGCGTGATATGATTGTCCGTATGCCGTATGATCTGGCCGGTGACGGTGAGGTGCGGTTAATTGGCAATCCGATCAAGATGTCTGACACGCCAGTCACCTATCGCCATGCTCCGCCAAGGTGCGGCGAACATAATGAGGCTATCATGAATGACTGGCTGGCTGATAATGATTAACGGTTGGGAATTGGCTTATCGCAAGGCGTTCAGATGCGCGCAGGCGGAATCGCGCAATCCATCCAGATCATAACCGCCTTCGAGGATGGAAACGATCCGGCCATCGGCATATTGATCAGCTAAATCCCTGATCATGGTGGTGATATTGGCAAAATCGGTATCCTGCATATTCAAGCCGCCCAACGGGTCATTGGCATGCGCATCAAATCCGGCAGAAATGATGACTAATTCTGGTGACATGGCGGCCACTTTTGGTAACAGATAATCCTGCCATATCCGGGCGATAGTCATACCGTCAGTGCCGGGGTCGATAGGCGCGTTATAAATATTACCAACGCCGGTTTCGCTTCGGGCGCCGGTGCCGGGATATAGCGGCATCTGGTGGCTGGAAGCAAATACACAATGGCTATCTGACCAGAATGCGGCCTGGGTACCATTGCCGTGATGAACGTCAAAATCAACCACAGCTACCCGATCAAGCCCATGAGTGCTAATCGCATATTTGGCGGCAATGGCGGCATTGGAAAACAGGCAAAACCCCATCGCCTGTTCTGGTTCGGCATGATGCCCCGGTGGTCGTGAGGCCACAAACACACGTTCGCTTTCGCCTGTTAATACCTGTCTTGCGGCTTCTACTGCACCGCCAGCACCGGCTAACGCGGCGTTAAGCGATAGCGGCGACATATGCGTATCACCATCCAGACTGATCATGCCGCTATCGGGGGCGGCATCAAAAATAGCATCAATATAGGCATCGCTATGGACAAGCCGCAAATGATCCGTATCAGCGGCCGGACATTCAGATTGCGGAATATCGCCAAAATCCTGATCAAGCATGGCATTGATTGCCTTGATCCGGTCTGGCCGTTCGGGATGGCCGACCGGCACAATATGATCAGCAAAACAGCTATGGCGGAGGATTGATAGTTGTGTCATCTTATGCCTTTCTTCTGGTCATGTTTATGCTATCGTGAATGAAATTAAAGGATCAAGTACCAATGACAGAAATTATCAAGAATTATATAAACGGCGCGTTAGTTGATGGGGATGGTAGCTTTATTGATAAATATTATCCCGCCACGGGTGAGGTGATTGCCAAAGTATCCGTTGCCTCTGCAGAACTGCTTGATGAAGCTGTTGCCAAAGCCAGCGAAGCCCAGAAATTATGGGCGGTGCGATCTATTCAGGAACGCGGCCAGATCATTATCCGGGCGGCACATGCCTTGCGTGAAGCTAATGATGAGCTATCACGCCTCGAAGTGCAGGATGTTGGCAAAGTCTATGCAGAAGCGGCTAGCGGTGATGTTCCATCCGGCCCCGATGCGCTAGAGTTTTTTGGTGCCGCCATTATGACTTATACCGGTGTTCAGCATCAATGGCCGGGGGCAATCGGCTATTCGCGGCGTGTGCCGCTTGGGGTTTGTGCCGGTATTGGCGCATGGAATTATCCGGCACAGATTGCGCTATGGAAATCAGCTCCTGCGCTGGCCATGGGAAATGCCTTTATCCTCAAACCGTCTGAGATGACGCCGCTTGTATCCATGCGGATTGCCGCCATCATGGAAGAATCAGGCCTGCCCAAGGGATTAATGAATGTTATCCACGGTGATTATCGCATAGGGCAGGCGATCTGCGCGCATCCGGGTATTGCCAAGGTATCGCTGACCGGCGGGGCAGACACTGGCCGCATTATCATGAAACAATCGGCCGATACCCTTAAACATGTGACGCTGGAATTAGGCGGCAAAGCACCATTGGTGATATGCGCTGATGCTGATCTGGATAAAGCGGTGCAACTGGCCATGGATGCGAATTTTTATACCGCGGGTGAGGTGTGTTCCAATGCAACGCGGGTATTTGTTCACCGGTCTATCGCCCAAGAGCTTATTGATAGACTGGTTGAAAAAACCGCCAAGCTTAATGTTGGCGACCCCATGGCCGAAGATGTGCAAATCGGGGCGTTGATATCCGAACAGCATCTGGGCAAGGTCATGGGCATGATTACCAAGGGTGTCGAAGAAGGCGCCCAGCTTGCTGTTGGTGGTGCGCGGGTTCACCCGCAAGGGTTTGAAAATGGCTATTTTGTTGAACCGACTATTCTAACCGGATGTCAGGATCATATGTCTGTCGTCAGGGATGAGATTTTTGGCCCTGTCATGAGTGTGCTGATCTTTGATGACGAAGATGAAGTGATCAGCCGGGCAAATGCCACCGCTTATGGCTTAGGAGCTGGGCTGGTCACGCGCGATCTGGCAAGAGCGCATCGTATGGCTGACCGGCTTGAGGCTGGAAATGTCTGGGTGAATACTTATAATCTGATCCCGCCTGATCTGCCATTTGGTGGCGTAAAAGGTTCAGGATTCGGACGGGAATCCTCGCTATTTGCACTAGAAGGTTATAGCGATATCAAAGCAACTTACATAGCAATAGACGATTAGGGAGAAATCATGAAAAACGATCCTTTTTTTGAACCGGTATCAGGCGCGGTTTTGCCGCGATTTGCTGGCGTGCCAAGTTTCATGCGGCTACCGGTCATTGATGACGGCCATGCCCGTGCCGGTGATGTAGATATTGGCATTGTCGGTGTGCCGTGGGATGGTGGAACAACAAACCGTCCGGGCGCGCGCCACGGCCCTCGCCAATTGCGCGATCTGTCTACCATGATCCGTTCTACGCATCCGGTGTCTTATATTGCGCCGTTCAAGATGGTGAATTGCGCGGATATGGGGGATTGCCCGATTAATCCGGCTGATCTGGGCGACACAATGAAAAGGGTAACATCATATTATGCGGATTTGAAATCGCGCGGAATTACCCCGATGACAGTAGGTGGTGATCATCTGGTGTCTTTGCCGGTCTTGCGTGGTCTGGCCAGTGATGGGCCGGTGGGGATGATTCATTTTGATGCTCATACCGATTTATTTGACAGCTATTTTGACGGATTCAAATATACGCATGGAACGCCGTTCCGCCGCGCCATCGAAGAAGGTCTGCTTGACCCGAAACGTGTGGTTCAGATTGGTATTCGTGGCACCATGTATGATGGCGAAGACATTGAATGGGGACGGGCAAATGGTGTGACTATTATCACCATGGATGAGTTCGCCGATCAGAGCATTGCCGATGTGATGCGGCAGGCGCGCCAGATTGTTGGTGATCAGCAAACCTATGTCAGCTTTGATATTGACTGCATTGATCCGGCATTTGCACCGGGAACAGGCACGCCGGAAATTGGCGGCTTCACCACAAGAGAAGCGCAATTGCTGGTGCGTCAGCTGAAAGGACTTAATCTGATTGGTGCTGATCTGGTTGAGGTATCGCCGCCATTTGATGAAAGCGGAAACACAGCATGGGTTGGTGTGTCCATCATGTTTGAAATTCTCTGCATGCTGGCGGTGGCGATTGATCAGCGTGGCTGATTATGACGGATATCAATACCAAAGCGACCCGACATGTTCGTAGCTATCTTGCCGAAGCAGGGCTGGAAGATCACCTGCTTCAGCTTGATGATACATCACGAAGCGCCGCCGATGCCGCGTCTGCTATCGGGGTTGCAGTCGGGGCTATTGTCAAAACGCTGATCTTTACCATTACTGAAAATGGAACAGGTAAGGTCTGGACAATCGCTGCACTGGTAAGCGGCGACCGGCATTGCGCGATAGAATCCTTATCCGATCTGGCCGCCATAGATGGAAAACCCGAACGGCCGGATGCTAATTATGTTAAGGAAATCACCGGATATTCCATTGGTGCGGTGTCACCTATCGGGCTAGATGAAGATATCACCATTCTGATAGATAGCTCCTTAGCCCGCTTTGACCGTGTCTGGGCATCAGCTGGTCACACGCATCTGGTGGTCGGGCTTAGTTTTGAGGAACTGGCACAGCTTGTACCCGGCCGAATTACTGGTGATCTGTCCAGATAAACGGCCGGTTAAACAAAGCTTATGCCGGATGACGCATTTATGATTTGGTAATAACGGGCCCTGCCGCGGTCAATGCTTTACCAGCCGGTGTGTTCGTGAACTTTTCAAAATTATTGATGAATAGTTCAGCCAGTTTATTAGCCTTTTCCTGCCATTGTTCCACATCATCATAGCTATTGCGCGGGTCAATAATTGCGGTATCAACGCCGGGTATATGTTGCGGCATGGCCAGGTTGAATACAGGCAGGGTCGTGGTGCTTTCGCCATCAAGCGCGCCTTCCAGCACAGCTTTGATAATCGCGCGCGTGTCTTTTAGTGAAATGCGTTTGGATTGCCCATTCCAGCCCGTATTGATCAGATAGGCTTGCGCACCGGCATCAATCATCCGTTTATTCAGCACTTCGGCATAAACCGTGGGATGCAAGCTAAGGAAAGCGGCACCAAAGCAGGCAGAAAATGTCGGCGTGGATTCGGTCAGCCCGCGTTCAGTGCCAGCCATTTTTGCGGTAAAACCGGATAGAAAATGATACTGCATCTGTTCATGATTCAGAATGCTCACCGGCGGGAACACCCCGAAAGCATCAGCGGTCAGGAAAATCACGCGTTTAGGATGGCCGCCTTTTGATACAGGCTGAACCCGATTATCGATATGCTCAATCGGGTAGGACACCCGGCCATTACTGGTCAATGATGCATCATCAAAATCAATCTTGCCATCATCGCTCACCACTACATTTTCAAGCAGGGCATCGCGTTTGACAGCGGCATAGATATCCGGTTCTTTTTCCGGATCAAGATTAATGGTTTTGGCATAACAGCCGCCTTCGAAATTGAAGATACCATGATCATCCCAGCCATGTTCATCATCACCGATCAGCAACCGGTCAGGATCAGCAGAAAGTGTCGTTTTGCCAGTTCCGGAAAGCCCGAAAAACAATGCGGTATCACCGTCATGCCCCATATTGGCCGAACAATGCATGGATGCAATCCCGCGCCGTGGCAAGAGATAATTCATCAATGAGAACATGCCTTTTTTCATCTCACCGCCATACCAGCTGCCGCCAATGATCTGCATGTTTTCGGTCAGATTAAATGCAATAAAGGTTTCGGAATTCAACCCATGTTTGGCGTAATCGGAAAATCCGGTTTTAGAAGCGTTCACCACAACAAAATCAGGGGTGAAGCTGGCCAGTTCTTCGGTGCTTGGCCGGATGAACATATTTTTCACAAAATGCGCCTGCCATGCCACTTCCATGACGAAGCGGACACTTAATCGGGTATCTTCGCTAGCGCCGCAAAACGCATCAACAACAAAAAGCCGCTTGCCACAAAGCTGGCTGGTGGCGGTGTGTTTGAGTTCTGCCCAGACATCCGGTGATATTGGTTTGTTGTCATTTTTAATGTCACCATTCCACCAGTATGTATCGCGGGTGCTATCATCCATGGTGATATATTTATCTTTGGGTGAGCGACCAGAATATTCACCTGTCAGCACATTGACTGCGCCTAGTTCGGACACAACCCCGCGTTCATACCCTGTGAGGTCTGGACGGGTTTCTTCGCTATATAACGTGTCATAGCTGGGATTATGTAAGACTTCACTAACATTTGTAATCCCGATGGACTGTAAATAATCTGTTATGTTGCTCATGTTTACTAATTCTATGTGAAAAAAGGTGATAAAAAGGAGTGACAATATAAGGATGAATACCCATTGTTGTAAAGATGTTTAGATATTGCAATAAGCAAATCTTATCTATACCGTTTTGTGGTACATCAAAGAGGAGGCGAACATGAACAAATCAGAACAGGTGTCATTTATTCGCATGGATGAAGGTACTTTTGAGGATTATCAGCTCTTGCACGAAAAAGAGGCTGATTATTTTAGCGGTACCCCAAAACGCATTCTGGCACAACTGGAACTGCAGGGCGAAGAATCGCTATCAGGATATCAGATTTCCCGTCTGGAACATGGCTTGCAATCCGCCACCCGTGCAGAACATGACGGCGCTGATATTGACTGGATTGTTGCCGCGCTTATTCATGATATCGGCGATGGTCTGTCACCACAGAATCATGATCGCATGGCGGCTGAAATTATCCGTCCATTTGTTCGCGACGAAGTATCATGGGTAGTCGAAAAACACGGCATTTTTCAGATGAAATATTACGGGCATCATTATAACTGGAACCCGGATCAGCGCGATGAGTTCAAGGATAATCCTTACTGGCAAAGCTGTGCAGATTTTTGCGAAAGATGGGACCAGATGTCATTTGATCCGGATTATCCGATGAAACCGCTGGATCATTTTGCCCCTATGGTTTTTGAGGTGTTTGGCCGCAAAGCGTGGGATGAAGCGCATATTAAATCCGGTGTTGTTGTCGGGCTTCCTACAAATAAACACTAATCACAGATATGCCTATCACTGATTACGCATAACAGCAGAAAACAAATACCGGATTGCATATTTTCTCAGGATGATGGAAAAGACATAAGATCAATTTCCGGTTTCACATATAGAGGTTTTATGCAACTCCAAGAATATATTAACCGCCGACTGGCTGACGGCAGTATAACGACCGATATTGGCATGATTATCAGCCATCTGGCTGATGCCGCTATTGCGATTACGCAAACTATCCGCGTGAGTGGAATTGAAGAAGACCTTGGTGCGGAAACCGGTGCCGCGAATGCTGATGGTGATGAGCAAAAAGCACTGGATGTGATGGCAGAAGAAATCATCATCACGCATCTTAAAAATACGGCCACTTCACATATTCTATCAGAAGAACAGGACGCGCCGATTGCGACTGGTCAGGATGGTAAGGTTATGGTGGCTATTGATCCGCTGGATGGATCATCAAATATCGCGGTTAATGTTACGGTTGGAACGATTTTCTCGCTGATGCCGCGACAAGATGCCCCTGTTGCTTGCGCTGGCCGTGATCAGCTAGCTGCCGGATTTTTCACTTATGGGCCACAAACAACACTGATTCTTGCATTTGCCAGTGATTCAGCCCCGCAATGTTTTGTTCTGGATGAGCGCAATCAACAATTTATTGCCATGGGCGGGGCGGTCGAAATCCCGCCAGAAACAAATGAATATGCTATTAACGCCGCCTATTCTGAGCACTGGTTTGCGCCTGTGCAGGAATGGATGGGACATGTGCTAGCTGGCCATGCTGGCGCTTACGGGAAGCCATACCGGATGCGCTGGGTGGGGTCTATGGTTGCGGATGCGTGGCGTATTTTCCAGCGTGGCGGCGTGTTTTTATACCCTGGCGATAACAGGAAAGGATATGCTGACGGCCGGCTTCGGCTGGTTTACGAAGCAAATCCGATCAGCTTCCTTGTTGAAAAAGCAGGTGGTATGGCTATAAATGGATGCGAAGATATACTGGATATACAACCGCAAAGCCTGCACCAGCGCACGCCAGTTATTTTAGGCGCAAAACAAGAAATTACTCGCTTGAAAGCACTTCATCTCAACAAATAGGGCATAACGATGTTGAAGCGGCGGCAAGGAGTTGGT
This sequence comes from Alphaproteobacteria bacterium, assembly GCA_024639485.1. Lineage (GTDB taxonomy): Bacteria > Pseudomonadota > Alphaproteobacteria > Puniceispirillales > UBA1172 > UBA12202. Next base: position 216 of record JAHEII010000068.1, on the reverse strand, counting down.
AGAACACAGTCAACATTTGCCCGAAAGACAGAGAACCATCATGCCAAATCATTCTATTTCACCAGCTAGCCATAACAATATGGCGAACGCGATTAGATTTCTTTCTATGGACGCTGTTCAGGCGGCGCGCTCAGGGCATCCGGGCATGCCAATGGGCATGGCGGATGTCGCAACGGTGCTGTTTTCGCGCTTTATCAAAATCAATCCGGCTAATCC
>JAHEII010000059.1 GCA_024639485.1 Alphaproteobacteria bacterium | reverse complement strand
AGACGCGAGATGGCCAATCGGCTTGATACTGATAGAACCTTTAGCAACTGGATTGAACAAAAAAACCAGACCCGCTTTACCGGATGAACCTATTTATCGGCATCAGCCAAAATATGCCTGCAATCGTTTCAGAACGCCGGGATAATATATTCGCTTAATATAGGACGTGCGAATACGGCGCCATTTGCGTTTTAGCTTATGATGAATACGATCACGCGGCCATGACTTGATATGCGTATAGCCAATAGTAGACGGCCGGCCTTCTTCGGCAAAAAGTGGCGGATCAAGATGCAGAACATGGCAGGAATGAAGCCACCAGTGATGCAACATACAATCCACTTCAAAAATATACCGGTAATTATTTTTCAGCAATGCTCTGGCGGCATGTCTGGACAACAGATAACATTCCGCCCCAATGCTGTTATATTTGATTGCGGTCAGGCGGAAATCATAATCCGCTGACACATGTTCCAGCGCACAGACAGGCGTCGCTTTACGTTGCGGCCATCTATTTCCCAAAAACAGAATATCTATCGGCTTATCCAGTCCGGCCAGTTGATCCAGAACTGCCGTGATATGTGGTGATGTTGCTGGCAATGGCATGGCATCATCTTCGCATATCAGCCCATAATCCTGATCACCATATGCAATCTGTTCCCATATCTTATGATGGCTTAACGCACAGCCAAGGGCGTTATCCTGCATCACCGTGGGTAGCCAGTTTTGCCGGTCTGAGTTCAGAAAATCCTGTTTCTGGGCGGCGGATAGCGTATTGCCCATTACTGCGTCAACAAATTGCACATCCAGTCCTACATCATGAAACCGTTTTTGAAGCACCATGCGTTTCTGCTGGTCGGACTTTGCTGAAATGATATATGCGGTTCTTATCATTTTTCACAAATGATACGAAACCGGATGCTTAGTCAAGATATTCAGTTCGTCTTCCGGACAACAATTTCAATTTGAGCCAGCGCATCACTTTTCGCTGTCTGGTCAATGGGATATCCACGAGAAAGCTGGAACTTTAACAACCGTGTGCGAAGTGACCGGTTTTTGATCCGCCGAGCAATGCTTGATATCTGCCGGTTAACAAATTTACGGTGATTTTTTGGCTTCTGCCCACGCGGAAATAGCAGATCATAATCATAGTTTTCATCGTAAAGCCGTTTAGCAACAATCTCAGCATGTGGCAAAGATTTGCTTTCGGCAAGAATATCGATAGATACCGGTGACCAGCTACCAGCACCGCCCATGCGGAACGTGGCTTTATGATCACCATTGAATATGGATGGCCAGGTGAATTGCTCATAGAGGTCTTCGTGTGGAACAACGGTGATCATATAGCCGCCGGGTTTGACCAGTTTCCACCAGTCTTTTAACGACTGCCTTGGATCATGCATATGTTCCAGACAATGGCTAGAATGCACAGCGTCATATTGTTCGGCGTCGCGGTAGTCCAGAATATGATTGGCGTCACCCTGATGTTGATCAAAGATGTCCGCGTGCGGAACAACCAGATCATCGCCAGCACCTATATCAATGACACGGCCGGATAGATAGGTTTTGAAAAACTCTGGCGATCTGAGCGCATTTGTCTTGCTTGCTTCTGTTGCCATCCTACTTACCTCATCACACACTAACTTTTTGTTAAAGCATTTTATATTAAATATATAAGAATGTTATAATTTAATAATATATAATTAAAAAAAGATTGCTAGGCATGTTTGGTTATCAGGGTCTTGTCATCTGGCTTATGTTCTGTACATAAATGTATGTATCTGCAAAATGGAATATACATGTACTGTCATGGCTATATATAATCTGGGTTCAATTAATATTGACTATATATATGGATTACCGCATCTGGTGACCGCTGGCGAAACGCTGGCGGCAACGCGGTATGATGCGGTGCTGGGGGGCAAAGGCGCTAATCAGTCCATTGCCATTGCCAAAGCCGGCGGTACTGTTTTCCATGCTGGCATGATCCATCGTGATGATGCCGGCTGGCTCAAGCCATTACATGCAGCAGGTGTTGATACCAATGCTGTTTTGCACGGCGATACCCCGACCGGTCATGCTATTGTTGCGGTTGATGACGACAGCGACCATCGCGGGGAAAATCAGATTATTCTTGCCCCGTTAAGTAATCAGGTTCTGCCATCTGCACTCATCGGGGAATTGCTTCAAACCGCTACGGCTGGTGATTGGGCGCTGGCACAGAATGAAACAAATCTGACAGCTGATTTTCTCACCACCGCAAAGGCCAGAGGGCTAAACATCTGTTATAGCGCGGCGCCATTTGTTGTTGATACCACGCTAGCACTATTGCCGATTATTGATGTGCTGATTGTCAACAATATTGAGGCTGAGGCGTTAAGTCATGCCACCGGCAAGCCCGTTGATCAGCTGAATATTCCGCATCTGATTATCACCCATGGCGCGGCTGGCGCGGATTATTCTGGTATGGATGGCAAGTTTCATATTCCGGCTGTTCAAGTGGCCGCTGTTGATACCACCGGTGCCGGAGATACCTATCTGGGCTATGTTCTGGCACAGCTGGATCAACACATACCAATGAAAACCGCGATGCAAATTGCCGCCGCCGCCGCCGCCATACAAGTCACCCGCCATGGTGCCAGTGCCGCTATTCCGGATATGGCAGAAACACAGGCTAGCCAGCCAGCCAAATAGAAAGCTGAACTTATGCCAAAGCAGAAACTGATTATTGATACTGACCCCGGCATTGATGATGCTATGGCTATTCATTACGCCTTTGCTCACGAAGACCTTGATCTGATCGGGCTAACAACCATTTTCGGAAATGTTTTTGTTGAACAGGCCACCCGAAACGCTATTGTTCTGACGGATCAGGCTGGGCGGATTATTCCAGTCTGCGAGGGCGCAAAGACCCCATTATCCATGCCGGCAAATGCGCCATCACATTATGTTCATGGCGATGAAGGATTTGGTGATTTTCCAGCAATAACACCATCACGATCAGCTGATCCCCGGTCAGCGCATGTCTTTCTGGCAGATACCATTCGCGCCTTTCCGGGTGAGGTTATTCTCTGTCCTATTGGCCCGCTGACAAATATAGCGCAGTTGCTGGAACATGATCCGGCGATTGCCGGATTGGTCAAAAAAGTCGTGATCATGGGTGGCGCGGTGGATTGCCCCGGCAATGTCACGCCATATGCCGAAGCAAATATCTGGAATGATCCCCATGCGGCAGATATCGTTTTCGCCGCTGACTGGGACATGGAATTAATCGGGCTTGATGTGACTAGTCATATTTCATGTGATGCTAGCGATTTTAAAACCCTAGCCAGCCAATCACCAGATATTGGGGGATTTCTGGATCGTATTTCGCAATTTTATATCACGTTTTATCATGGCGTCATCGGCCGTCATGTGTGCTTGATGCATGATCCGTCGGCCGTCATCAGCATCACCAATCGCGCTGTGTTCGATTATGAATCAATTCCACTGGAAGTCGTCTGTTCTGGTGAGCAGATTGGCGCCACTATTCGAACAGGTAAAGCAAGACGACCAGTAAAAGTGGCAAAACAGGTGAATGCCGCCACCGTCCGGAAAATTTTTCTGGACATATGTAGCCAATGCGACAAAATAAAGTCATAAACAAAAGCATAATTTATGTTGCTATAAAACATCATTAGCCAGTTCCTCAAGGTAAAGCCATGATTGTAAAGACCGTTAATTATCAATCTTCCAATGCAGGTGCTGATCTGGCCGAATCACTTCGTAAAACCGGTTTTGCGGTTTTAGTCAATCATCCCGTTACCCCACAACGCATTGAAGACATATATGCTAGCTGGGCGGCGTTTTTTGCCGATGAATCCAAGCATGACTGGCTTCGTGATCCGGAACGGCAGGATGGGTTTTTCCCATTCCAGTCTGAGAACGCCAAGGGTGCGCTGGCCAAGGATTTAAAAGAGTTTTATCACGTCTATCCATGGGGGCGTGTACCGCCAGAACTGGAAGATATCACACGCAGATTATATCAAGACCTCACCACATTGGGGATTGAGCTGTTGGGCTGGCTTGATGATGCTCTACCAGATCATTTGCGCCAAGCGTTGAGCTTGCCGCTGGCCGAGATGATGCAAGAAAGTCAACAAAGTCTGTTGCGGATTCTGCATTATCCGGCACTGGCCGAAGCACCTGAGCCAAATGCTATACGTGCCGCCGCCCACGAAGATATCAACCTTATTACCTTACTTCTGGCCGGATCAAAGCCGGGACTGGAAGCGATGGATACAGACGGTAACTGGCATTCTGTGCCATGTGATCCGGGCATGATTACCATTAATAATGGTGACATGCTGGCATTAGCAACTGATGGGTATTATCCATCAACAACACACCGCGTGACCAATCCGGATCAAGAAGCCAATGAGCCCAGATTTTCTATGCCAATGTTTTTACACCCGCGTCCGGATGTCGATTTGAAACCGGATTTTACTGCCGATATGTTTTTACAACAACGACTTCGGGAAATCGGCCTTAAATAAATAATTATCAATAAACAACGCGACAACAAGCTGGAGGAGAATATGAAATTTTCACTTTATAAAACGATCATAACCGCTATCAGTGGGCTGTTTTTAATAGGCAGCATCACCGCGCAAGCGGCGGATATAAAACCTGCTGTCATTTATGATATGGGCGGTAAGTTTGATAAATCCTTTAACGAAGGTGTCTGGAACGGTGTTAAAAAATTCACCGAAGAAACCGGCATCGAAGTCATGGAATTCGAAGTCACCAATGAAACGCAACGCGAACAGGCGATGCGCCGTATGGTAGATCGTGGCGCAACGATTGTTCTGGGTGTTGGCTTTGCACAGGCTGACGCTATTGCCGCTGTTGCCGCAGAAAATCCGGATGTTCAGTTTTCTATCATTGATGTGTTCTGGCTGGATGCACCGAATTTGCGCCAATATGCCTTTAAGGAACATGAAGGAAGCTATCTGGTTGGGGTTGCCGCCGCACATGCTAGCCAGACTGGAAAAGTCGGCTTTGTTGGTGGCATGGATATCTCGCTTATCCGTAAATTTGCATGTGGCTATGTTGGCGGAGTCAAATCCGTTAATGCATCAGCAGATGTTTTTCAGAACATGACCGGCACAACGCCTTCTGCGTGGAATGATCCGGCCAAGGGCGCTGAGCTAACCATAAGCCAGATTGACCGTGGCGCTGATGTGATTTATCAGGCCGCAGGCGGAACAGGGATCGGCGTGATTCAAGCCGCCGTTGATTCAGGCAAGCTGGCCATTGGCGTTGATTCCAATCAGAACGGCATAGCCCCCGGTTCCATTCTGACATCCATGCTAAAGCGTGTTGATGTTGCCGCATATGAAACCTTTATGGATTCAAAAAACGGTAACTTTACCGCTGGCGTTCAGATGCTTGGCGTAGCAGAAGGCGGTGTTGACTGGGCATTAGATGAAAATAATGCCAGCCTGATCACATCAGAAATGAAAGCAGCGGTAGAACAGGCGCGTGCCGATATTATATCCGGCAAGATAACTGTTCATAACTATGAGAGTGATTCCGCCTGCCCATATTAATACTGATTAGCATTCTGTTATGACAGTATCATCACCATTGGCGAAAAGCAGGGCAGACTTGCCTTTCGCCGTTTCTATGTCTGGCATCTGCAAACGGTTCGGTGCGGTTACTGCCAATGATCATATTGATCTTAATGTGTTATCTGGTGATATTCACGGCATTGTTGGCGAAAACGGCGCGGGCAAATCCACGCTAGTGTCTATCCTTTACGGGTTTTATACTGCCGATAGTGGCACGACTGAAATCGCAGGCATTCCATATACCCATAATACTCCGGCGGATTCTATCGCCGCTGGTATTGGCATGGTGCATCAGCATTTCATGCTAGTACCGAATTTTACGGTTCTTGAAAATATTATCCTTGGTCATGAAGGCTATAAACAGCTGTCAAAAAGCATGGATCAGGCTCGGCATATGCTGAGCAGTCTGTCGCAACAATATGGGCTGGATGTTGATCTGGACGCGCAGGTTGGGGATTTGCCCGTTAGCTTGCAGCAACGGGTGGAAATCCTGAAAGCGCTTTATCGGGATGCCCGTATTTTAATACTGGATGAACCTACCGGCGTGCTGACCCCACAGGAAACCAATCAATTATTTGATATTCTTCGGGCGCTCAAAAAACAGGGCGTGACGATATTGCTAATCACCCATAAATTACGCGAGATTATGGCCGCCACTGATCATGTTTCGGTTATGCGTGGTGGCCGCATGATAGCGCATCTGCAAACCGCTGACACAACACCTGATCAGCTGGCCGAGCTTATGGTTGGTCGTCCTGTTCAAGTGCAAAAGCAGTGGCATAAAGCCAATAAAGGCGCTGCTATTGTTAGCGTTAAGGATGTTCAGCTGACCCGTTCCAAAACACAGAATCTGTTATCTGATATCACCTTCACGGTTCATGCTGGTGAAATACTGGGCATCGCCGGTGTTGCCGGAAATGGCCAATCCGAATTATTGAATATACTAGCTGGTATTATTGCCCCCACCGCTGGGCATATATCCTATCATGATCATCATATTGATGCTGGCAATCCTGCTGATCCACAGAAAATCAAATCGCTTGGCGTGGCGCATGTCCCCGAAGACCGCCACGCATCGGGGATAGTGTTACCATTTACCGCCGCCGAAAATGCTGCTCTTGGATATGAAAAAAACGTGTCTGGTGGTTATGGTCATGCCTTTCTATCACCGCAGTCACTTCGTGCTAGATGCGCTAAACTGATGCAGCGTTTTGATGTACGGCCTGCTGATCCGAATTTGAAATCAAGCCTGTTTTCCGGAGGTAATCAGCAAAAGCTGGTACTAGCCAGAGAAATGTCCGCCACGCCATCTGTACTTCTGATCGGGCAACCCACACGTGGGGTTGATATTGGCGCGATTGAGTTTATCCATCAGCAATTAATTGATATGCGTGATAAGGGATGTGCAATCATTCTGGTTTCTGTTGAGCTGGATGAAATTATGAGCCTGTCTGACCGCATCATGGTGATGAATAATGGTCGCATCATGGGACTGGTTGAACAGGCAACCGCCAATGTCAAAGATATTGGCCTGCTCATGGCGGGAGTTCAGTAATGCGCAAACCTTTACCAGCATGGGTAGATATCAGCATCATGCCGCTTATCAATATTGCCGCAGCATTTGTGGTAGCTGGTATTATTATTGCCCTGATTGGCGAAAATCCGTTTACCGCGCTAGCCGTAATGATCAAAGGCGCTTTTGTCTATAAAGGTGCGTTAGGATATACGCTTTATTACACCACGAATTTTATTTTTACCGGTCTTGCCGTGGCTGTGGCCTTTCATGCGATGCTATTCAATATCGGCGGCGAAGGTCAGGCTATGATTGGCGGTCTGGGTATCGGTTTTATTGTGCTTAGCCTTGATCCTATTCTGCCGCCATTACTGGTGATCTTGCTAGCCATTCCGGTGGCGGCCATATTCGGTGCTATCTGGGGGGTGATCCCCGGCTGGCTTCAGGCTAGACGCGGCAGTCATATTGTCATCACCACCATTATGTTCAATTTTATTGCGTCATCCATCATGGTCTGGTTACTGGCTGGCATGCTTATGGCACCGGGGCAGATGTCACCTGAAACGCGGCATTTTGCAGACGGGGTCAGCTTGATGCAAATTCATCATATCGGCAATGCTCTGGGCTGGCCGATGGCACGCTCACCGCTGAATTTATCATTTGTGATTGCTTTGATCGCAGCGGTGGCGGTATGGGTGCTGATCTGGCGAACGCGGCTTGGTTATATCATCCGGGCGACAGGCCATAGCGAAAAAGCGGTGATTTATGCTGGTCATGATCCAGCCCGTATTATCATGATCGTCATGGCAATATCCGGTGGATTGGCCGGATTAATGGCACTGAATGAAATTCTGGGTGTGCAGGAACGGGTCATACTTAACTTTACTTCAGGATATGGTTTTACCGGTATTGCTGTTGCGCTGATGGGGCGCAATCATCCTTTCGGAATTGTGCTGGCAAGTCTGTTATTCGGTGCGCTTTATCAAGGTGGAGCAGAACTGGATTTTGAGTTTCAGACGATTACCAGAGAAATGGTTTTAATGATTCAAGGGCTGATTATCCTGTTTTCGGGGGCGTTGGCGTTGATGTTTGTTCCGGCGGCGGAACGAATTTACGGCAAGCTGGCATCAGCAGACAGATCATCTGATACGCGCAAGGGTGAACAAAATGGCTGAGCTATGGCTACAATTTGTCCTTACCATTGATGCGACCTTAAGGGTGGCAACGCCGCTTATTCTATGCGCGATGGCAGGTATTTTTTCGGAACGATCCGGCATTATTGATATCTCGCTCGAAGGCAAGATGCTGCTTAGTGCTTTTACGGCGGCAAGTGTGGCGGCGTTATATGGCTCACCATTCCTTGCCTTGGGCTGTGCGGTGATTGTGTCCATGCTGTTCAGCCTGTTGCATGGATTTGCCTGTATCACCCATCGCGGAAATCAGGTCATATCCGGACTTGCGATCAATATTCTGGCATCAGGGTTAACCGTCACCGTGGGCATTGCTATTTTTGCTCAGGGTGGACAAACGCCGTTTTTGATGTCAGAGCAACGGTTTAGCGCTATCACCCTGCCCTTTGCTGAAACTGCCAGACATATTCCGGTGTTTGGTACGATTTACGCTGAGGTGATATCAGGCCATAATCTGCTGGTCTGGATAGCGTTATTATCTGTTGTCATAACTGGCTATGTTTTATTCCGGACAACGTTCGGGTTGCGGTTGCGTGCGGTTGGCGAAAAACCCGAAGCCGTAGATACCGCTGGTATTAGCGTGACTTTAATGCGCTATCAGGCGGTTTTGATTGCCGGATTTTTATGTGGCATTGCTGGCGCGTATTTATCTATTGCACATGGCGCCGGATTTGTTCGGGAAATGACAGCCGGAAAAGGCTATATCGCTCTAGCCGCCATGATTTTCGGGCATTGGCGACCAGTTCCGGCATTGCTGGCATGTCTGATGTTCGGCTTTCTTGAGGCTATTGCCGCGCGGCTTCAGGGGGTTGAGGTGCCATTTCTGGGGCCTATGCCAACAGATTTAATTCTGGTTCTACCATATGTGTTGACGGTTATTTTGCTAGCCGGATTTATTGGCAGGGCTGTGCCGCCACGATCAATTGGCCAACCCTATATAAAGGAAAGATAGCCATGACAGACGATGCCACCATCACCAATACCATCACCGACACCATTGCCGCCGCCATTGCCGCCATGCCTAACGCCTATGCGCCATATAGCCAGTTTTCGGTTGGCGCCGCCATCTGTGATGAAAACGGTAATATCCATACCGGTGTCAATGTTGAAAATGCGGCCTATCCGCAAGGGTCATGCGCAGAAGCAGGCGCCATTGCCGCGATGGTCATGGCAGGCGGAACACGCATTATCAGCATTGCTGTAGCCGGAAAGGGCGACATGCTCTGTACGCCTTGCGGTGGATGCCGTCAGCGAATCAGAGAATTTGCCAATCCGGATACACCGATTCTGATTGCCGATACAAACGGTTTACGGCAACGTTTCACTCTTGATGATTTACTGCCATATAGCTTTGGGCCAGATCATCTGGGTTAATCCGGCCATTTTGAGGAAAACAATATATTATGCCTCGCATGCGGAAAAAAACCGACTTACCAACAAAAACCTGTCCAGTGTGCGGATTTGATTTTGTCTGGCGCAAGAAATGGGAAAAGGTCTGGGATGCCGTGATATATTGCTCCGAACGATGCCGGCGGAATAGCCGTTCACATCAAAGCCCGAATAGCCCGCCCAAGTGCTGATCCACTTAAATAGGCGTTTTCAACCCTACCGCCCAGACACCAGTCACCTGCCGCCGCAAGCTGTAAGGATGTATCCATAACAAAGGATTCCCGCAAGGGCTGTGCCGGATTAGCATAAAGCCAGCGATGAAATCCGATATGCGTGGCGGATTGGCTATCAATTCCGGTTCTGGCATAAACCGCCGCCATCATTTGATCTTTTACCCATTCCGGATCACTGGCCAGATGATCAGATGACCATTGATTTCCAGCATGGATAGTTAAAGCAGAACAGCTATGATCACGCGCCGGTTTTGTCCTGTTATCGGCAATAAAGCCAATGGGCTCATCATGGTCGCCCCATGCCGCGTCCCATCCGGTATTCAGAGCGCTATCAAAACCAAGCATAAGCGTAAAACAGCCCTGCATAGGTATATCCGATATTTGCTGATGAAAATTGGCAGATGATGGCATCATATCAGCGGTTTGCGGCGCGGGCGCGGTGCTGATCACCCAGTCGGCCAGAATATCCGGACTTTCGTTTGCTTCTGATCCGTCATTAGTCCCGTGATCAATCTCAATGCGCCATGCTGCTTCTGCATCAGAATCGTGACGTGTGATTTGCCTTGCTCTGGTCGATAGCCGGATATCAATACCGGCCAGATGATCAGCGGTGATAGCCTTAACCAGCGCATTTGCCGCGCCGCTAACCGCGTAACTATCGGGGCTGGGCGATTTGGGTTCTGTTGCGGTGCCAGATGCCAGCCTAACCGGATGTTGCGGCCAGTTCTGTAATAATCCAGCCGATATATATGGTGCCATCAAAGCAGCAAATTGCGGGTCGCGGATCGTCATATAAGCCGCCCCATGATCAAAACCAACCTGTGCCGCCCGCCGATGCGCTATCCGTCCGGATACCCCGCGTGATTTTTCAATCAGAACAATATAAGCGTGATCTTTGAGCGTATAAGCTAGCGAAACGCCGGCCATTCCTGCCCCGATAATAGCTATTCTGGTCATGATGTCAGACCCCTAAATTGCCCAAGATTGCGACTATGTTATGGGTGCTATCATGCCGTAGCACCTCTTTTTTCTGCCCATGACCTCTAACTAGAACAAAATCCAGCCGGATAAAGCCTAACCGTGGCAGAGTGACGCGTTAAAAAACATCAAAAGTAATTAATTATATTCAAGCACAACAATAAGAGAAATTTTATTATCATTTTATCGATCTAAAGATAACGAGATTGCTATTGGGCATTACCCCTTACAATTTATGATTTTTTATTGTTTTTCGGTCACTTAACAAGTGATGCCAAGAGGTATATATGAATAA
>JAHEII010000057.1 GCA_024639485.1 Alphaproteobacteria bacterium | reverse complement strand
CAGCTGATTGGGCGGCGGTTTGATGATGCCACACCAGTGCGTGTTGCGCATGTTCTGGAATCCCGTCAGCCATGGATAGATACCTTACATCAGTTGAATACACATGAACGTAATGAGGAGAATATGTGATGCCGCTTGATCCGTCTTCCCGTCTGAAAAGCCGATATGATATCCTGTTTGAACCGCTGGCGATTGGCCCTGTAACCGCAAAAAACCGGTTTTATCAGGTGCCGCATTGTAATGGGGGCGGCTATCGTGATCCTTCGGCCGTGGCAGAAATGCGGCGGGTTAAAGCCGAGGGCGGATGGGGCGTTGTATTCACCGAACAGGTTGAAATTCACCAGACCAGTGAGATATCACCTTTCATCGAATTGCGGCTATGGGATGATAAAGACATGCCCATGCTGGCAAAAATGGCTGATGCTATTCATAGCCATGATGCGCTAGCCGGAATTGAGCTAACCTATTCTGGCATTAATGGCCCTAATCTGTATTCCAAAGAAGTCCCGCGCGCGCCAACCGCTGGCCCTATTCTGACCTTTACTTCTGATCCGGTCAGCGCGCAAGCCATGGATAAGGATGACATAAGGGATGTGCGCCGCTGGTATGTAAATGCGGCCAAACGGTCGAAAGCTTGTGGCTATGACCTGATCTGTCTTTATGGGGCGCATGGCTTTGGTATTATTCAGCACTTTCTATCACGCACCACTAATAAACGATCCGATGAATATGGCGGCAGTCTGGAAAACCGTAGCCGGTTTATGAAAGAGCTGGTAGAAGATATCCGCGACGCTGTTGGTGATAGCATGGGGCTAACCATTCGCCTGTCACTGGATGAAGCTTTTGATGAATTAAGCTTTTCTAATAGTGAATTGCGTGAATGTATAGATATGCATAGCGATCTGCCCGATCTGTGGGATTTGGCTCATGGCACATGGGAAGATTGTTCAGCTACATCACGATTTAAAGACGAAGCCGCGCAAGAAGCATTAATTACCGGCATCAAAGAGCTAACCTCTCGACCAGTAGTCGGGGTTGGCCGCTTTACCTCACCCGACACCATGGTCAGGCAGATTAAATCAGGTATTATGGATTTTATCGGCGCGGCCAGACCATCAATTGCCGATCCGTTCCTGCCAACAAAAATTGCGGAAAACCGGTTTGAAGATATCCGCGAATGTATTGGCTGTAATATGTGCGTGACCGGCGATATGACGATGTCCATATCTCGATGTACCCAGAATCCCAGCTTCATGGAAGAATGGCGCAAAGGCTGGCATCCGGAACTCAAACCAGCTAAAGGCGATAGCCAGTCTGTATTGATTGTCGGCTCTGGCCCAGCAGGGCTGGAAGCCGCGCGGATGCTAGGCGGGCGCGGTTATGACGTTGCCGTAGCAGAAGCTAAATCCGAACTGGGCGGGCGTGTAGCCAAGGAAAGATTATTACCCAATCTGGCCGCATGGGGACGGGTGATGGATTACCGGCTTGGACAGATAGAACCGCTGGCCAATGTATCAATATATAGAGAAAGCGAATTAACCGCAGATGATGTGCTGGCTTTCGGATTTGAGCATGTGTGCATTGCTACCGGTTCACATTGGCGGCGTGATGGTACCGCCCGTCATGTGCTGATCCCTGTTGCTATTGATGCACAAATGCCTGTCTTTACGCCAGATGATATCATGGCTGGCCATATGCCATCGGGGCATGTGGTGGTTTATGATGATGATCATTATTACATGGGCGGAGTCATGGCCGAAAAGCTGGTCGAGGGCGGTTGTACCGTGACGTTGATCACGCCGGCAACTATGGCATCGGAATGGACAACAAACACGCTGGAACAGGGTATAATCCAGAAAACGCTTCTGGAGAAAGGCGTTGACATTATCACCACCCGGAAACTGGCTTCGGTGGGGCGTGATCATGTCAATATGTCTTGCATTTATACAGGCAAACAGCAATCAACGGCGGCTGATGCTGTTTTGATGGTAACCGCCAGGGACGGTGATGACGCGCTGTGGCAGAGCTTGAAACAACGCCAACCGGAATGGCAGGATGCTGGCATTTCATCCATCAAGATTATTGGTGATGCCGCCGCACCGGCACCTATTGCATGGGCAACTTATGCCGGACATTCCTATGCCATGGATATGGATGAAACACCGGCCGGTGATGATCCGGTATTCCGCAGGGAAGTCGCAGGGCTTGATCCGACGCCAATTGCCAACATTAGAAAAGGATAAGCTCATGGATATTATTTACACAGAAGACCATCGGCTTCGCGCCGCCAAGACCGAGCTTTACGGCGGCGAGCTGGTATCACCTTTTGAATGTCCGGAACGCATGGATTTTATTCTTGAAGCATTAAAAGAAAGACCCATTGGCATGATTAAAGCACCGAACAATTATGGCGATGCCATCATTAATCAGATACATGATGCTGGCTATCTGTCTTTTCTGGATACCGCATGGGACGAATGGGAAGCAACCGGAATGAAAGGTGAGCCTATCCCGACTGTCTGGCCATCACGGTCAATGCCAGCGCCACATATTCCCGCGTTTATCGAAGGAAAAATCGGTTATTATGCGCTAGCCGGGGAAACATCCATTTCCAAAGGCACAATAGAAGCCGCGCATGCATCCGCACAAGTCGCGCTTACTGGTGCTGATGCTATTGCTTCTGGTCAAGCCGGACATATTTTCTCGCTATGCCGTCCCCCCGGCCATCATGCCTCACGCGATCAGTATGGCGGGTATTGTTTTATCAATAATGCCGCCATAGCCGCGCAATATATGCGCGAAAACGGCGCCGCCAAAGTCGCCATCCTCGATGTTGATTTCCATCATGGCAACGGCACACAAGCCATATTCTATGACCGTGATGATGTTCTGTTTTTATCACTTCACGGTGATCCTAGCCATGCTTTCCCGCATTTCCTTGGTCACGCTGATGAAAAAGGACATGGCAAGGGCGAAGGCCATAATATCAATTACCCCATGGCACCGGGAACTGCCTATTCGGCATGGGCAGAAGCATTGGATCATGCGCTGGCATCTATTCGCCGCTATGCACCGGATAGTCTGGTTGTGTCGTTTGGTGCGGATACCTTTGAACATGATCCCATTAGCTTTTTCAAATGTAAAAGCGATGATTATTTTGATATGGGGGCGCGGATTAATGCGCTTGGCTTGCCAACGCTTACCGTTATGGAAGGCGGATATGCGGTCAAAGATATCGGCACTAATACAGTTAATTTTCTGATCGGACTGGAACGTTAAAATGACGCGACTTGCCATTACACAAATGCCTTGTGGCTGGAATATCGAAGATAATCTTAATCAGGCAGAAATGCTGGTGCGCGAAGCCGCCGGCAATGGCGCGCAAATCATTCTTCTGCAAGAGCTGTTTGCACGGTATATTTCTGCCCAGAGCAGAATAAAGATCATTTTTCCCATGCCCATGCGGTTGATGACCACCCCTTTTTGCCACGTTTTCGCGCCTTGGCTAAAGAGCTGGGGGTTGTTCTGCCGATCAGTTTTTTTGAAAAAAGCCACAACGCCTATTTCAATTCCATGATGATGGTAGATGCAGATGGAACAGATATGGGGCTTTATCGCAAAACCCATCTGCCACAAGGCCCCGGATATGAAGAAAAATTCTATTTCAATCCCGGTAATCTGGGCTTCCGCGTCTGGGATACCGCCTATGGCCGGATAGGTGTTGCTATTTGCTGGGATCAATGGTTTCCAGAAGCCGCCCGTATCATGGCATTAAAAGGCGCGGATATCCTGCTTTATCCCACCGCTATCGGATCAGAGCCTAATGATCCCTCGCTTGATTCCAGCGGCCACTGGCAACGCACCATGCAAGGCCATGCTGCCGCCAATATGGTTACGCTCGCGGCCAGTAATCGCATTGGCAAAGAAACTATTGGGGCGATTGACATGACATTCTATGGCCAGTCTTTTATCGCTGATCATACTGGTGCATTAGTGGCCGAATGCCATGATGGTATGAATCAGATAGCCACAGCAGATATTGATATCGCCGCCATGAAAGCTGAGCGCGCCAGTTGGGGGTTATTCAGAGATAGACGACCAGAACATTATCAGGATATCCTGTCCTTATCGTAACACTGGTAAGAACAGCCTATCATGAAAAACATTATCATCATCATTTCTGATGAACATCGCCGCGATGCCATGGGATGCATGGGGCATGATCTGGTTAAAACCCCTCACCTTGATCAGCTGGCAAAGGGCGGTACCATGTTCCGCCGTGGCTATACGGCCTCACCCATGTGTGTGCCAACACGCGCCGCGCTTGCCACTGGAACCTATGTTCACCAGAACAAATGCTGGGATAGCGCAACGCCTTATGATGGCCGTCAGCCAAGCTGGATGCATATGTTGCGTGACCATGGCTATCACACCGCATCAATAGGCAAGTTGCATTTCTTGGCTGGCGCGGATCACGGCTTTACCGAAGAAATATTACCTATGCATGTGCATGGCCCCGGCTGGTTGGTCGGATTACTGCGCGATGAGTTACCCGATTATGATGGTGCATCCGAGCTGGCGAAAGACATTGGAAGCGGGGAAAGTAGCTATACCAATTATGATCTTGATATTACATCAGCGACAGAAACATGGCTAGCTGATCCCGCGCGGCATGACAAACCCTTTGCCGGATTTATATCTTTAGTAAGTCCGCATTATCCTTTGGTAGCCCCTGAAGATTATTACAATATGTATGATCCAGACCAGATGCCGGTGCCACCGTCATTTGAGCATACTCATGCCGAAATATGCAATATGGCAGGATTTTTCAATTACCATGATCATTTTGATTCTAATAGTGCACAGCAAGCCATAGCATCATATTATGGATTAACCAGTTTTATGGACACCTGTGTTGGCCGCATTATGAAAGCCGTTGATAGCGCTGGATTGCGTGATGACACGCTGATTATTTACACATCCGATCATGGAGAATTGCTGGGCGATCACGGGCTATGGACAAAACAGTTTATGTTTGAAGCATCAGCCGGAATTCCCATGATCTTATCGGGGAAGAATATTCCACAAAACAAAATCAGTGATCAGGGTGTTCATCTGCTTGATATCCCTGCCACCATTCTGGAAATAGCTGGTATAACTAAACCAATGGATTGGCCGGGCGAAAATCTGGTCAATATAGCCAACGCTCCTCATGATGATTTATCGCGACCCTGTTTTAGTGAATATCATGATGGCGGTTCAACAACCGGTTCATTCATGGTGGCGTGGGAACACTGGAAACTGATCTGGTATGCCGGTATGGAACCATTACTTTTTGATCTGCGCCATGATCCGGAAGAAGAACATAATCTAGCGCATGATCCTGCATATCAGGCTGTTCTTGAAAGTGGCAAAGCCCATCTATGGCAGATTTGCGACCCGGAAGCCGTATCACAATCAGCGCTTAATGATCAAAAACATAAGATTGAAAGTGTAGGCGGTAGAGAAGCGTGCATTAACAGTTTTCAGTTTAATGCAACGCCAATTCCAGAATTTAATACTTAATCAAAAACGGTTATATTTTACCTACAATATGGCCTTTTGCGCCAGCTTTGGCCGCCATCACACAGAGCCAGTCATGAGCGACATTCGCCGCCGCCATAGCGGTTATATCCGCGTGATCATAGGCTGGTGACACCTCAACCAAATCCATGCCGATCATATTAAGCGGAGTCAGGCCACGGATCAATTCCAGCGCCTGCCATGATGCCAGCCCACCCGGAACCGGCGTTCCCGTGCCGGGGGCAAATGCCGGATCAAGGCAATCGATATCAAAACTGATATAGGCAGGATGATTACCTACTCTGTCCATGATTGCATCCAGCGTGGCTGGAATACCATTGCGATGAACCCACGGGCTGGTCAAAATCTCAAACCCGTGATCAGATTCGTTCCATGTCCGTAAGCCGACCTGAATTGATCGTGACGGATCAATCACGCCTTCCTGACAACCTTGCAAAAACATAGACCCGTGATTAAGCGGTGAGCCGCCATCATCCCATGTATCGCAATGGGCATCAAATTGCACCAGAGCTACCGGCCCGTGTTTTTCGGCATGCGCCCGAATGAGCGGCAATGCCACAAAATGATCCCCACCAAAGGTCAGCATTTTAGACCCTGATGCCAGAATTCCACGCGCATGATTGGTAATTGTTTCGGGAATACTTTGCGGGTTATGCGGATCAAGTGCACAATCACCGTAATCGACCACGGCAAGCGTATCAAAGGGATCAAAGCCAAATGGAAACGCGGTTAAACTGGCCAGTTCAGTAGATGCTGCCCGAATAGCCCGTGGGCCAAATCGTGTCCCCGGCCGGTTTGTTACCGCCCCGTCAAATGGGATACCGCTAATAGTGATATCAACGCCATCCAGATCACGGCTATATTTCCGGCGCAAAAAGCTCAATGCACCAGCATAGGTCATTTCATGCTTGGTGCCTTTGACCTGTTGTTTTAAAAACGCCTGATCCGAATCCACATAATCCATTGTCTTTCCTTAATGTATGCTATTTACGATAGCTTTAACGTATCCATTGCCGCATCAAGCGCTTTGTGCAGAATATCAATAGTCGCGTCAATATCTGCCCGTTCATAGGTTAGTGGCGGCGACAATATCATGCCATCACGCACCGCTCTGATCATCATGCCCATATTGATTGCATGATCACGAACAACCACCGCCGCATGGCCTTGCTGGGCGAAATGCTTGGGGCCGTCTTTATGTTCTACCAGCTCAACCGCACCAAGCAGACCAAAGCTCCGTACCTCACCCACCATGGGGTGATCAGCTAGGCGTTGAAGCGCTTCGGCCAGATAGGGGCCAGTATCGTTACGGACTTTTTCAATCAGCCCATCGTCTTCGATAACTTTCAAATTAGCCAGCGCAACCGCCGCGGCCACCGGATGCCCGGAATAGGTAAAGCCGTGATAAAACTCTCCCCCATCGGAAATCAGTTTTTCTGCTACACGCTCACCAACCAGAACCGCTGACATCGGCTGATAGCCGGATGTTAACCCTTTGGCTGTTGCCATTAGATCAGGTTTTAAATTCATCGTCTTGCTGGCAAACCATTCACCGGTGCGGCCATAGCCAGTGATCACTTCGTCAGCGACGAATAAAATATCATGGCGGCGGCAAATATCCTGAATACGTTCAAAATAGCCTTTAGGTGGGATAATCACTCCGCCAGCCCCCTGAATAGGTTCGGCAATAAATGCAGCAACATGATCAGCGCCTAATTCGGTAATTTTTTCTTCCAGCCAGTTAGCTGATACCTCGGCAAATGTTTCTTCGTCCATATTCCCCTGATAGAGAAATCCATATGGCGGCTTGATATGTTCAAAATCCGGCAGACGGCAAGCCTGATCATGCATACCGCTCATCCCGCCCATACTGGCCGATACCATGGTGCTACCATGATAGCCATATTCGCGGCTAATGATTTTCTGCTTTTGGGGCTTGCCTTCTAATGCCCAGTAATGCCGGATCATCCGGACAATGGTATCATTGGCTTCTGATCCGGAATTGGCAAAAAACACATGGCTGATGCCCTCAGGTGCGATATCGATTAGCCGCTGTGATAATTCTGCCGCCGGCGTATTACTGGTTTTAAAAAACGTGTTGTAATAGGGCAGTTTGTTCAGCTGTTCGGTTGCCGCATCAATCAGCTCTTGCCGACCATATCCGACATTGACACACCATAGCCCGGCCATGGCATCAAGGATTTTATTGCCATTGCTATCATAAATATAATGACCCTCAGCATGGGTGATAATCCGCGTTCCCTGCTCACGCATTTCGGCGTAATCGGTGAATGGATGCAGATGATGCGCTACATCGGCGGCGACGACAGGATCATCAAAACGATCAAAATGCTGAGTTTCCATCTTTTTTCCTATATGCTATTGGTTATAAATTATAATTACAGATTAAAGACCAAATCATATGGCTTGTCCATATGAATAGATACAACCGGAAGAATGACCAGTATGGCACAATTACTAGAAACACTCACGAAAACATTTCCACATATGGAAACGATTACCGCCATGTTTGCTGATTCAAACGGCATCATGCGCGGCAAGTTATTGCCAGCAGACGCATTACCTAAACTAATCAAAGAGGGCATTCTTCTGCCTGCCAGTGTTTTTGGCACGGATGCCACTGGCGAATCTGTCGCTGAAACCGGATTGGTATGGGATACCGGCGACCGTGATTTTCCTTTTATGGCTGTGCCAGACAGCTTTCATCCACTGGATGATGCGGGGCGCAATATCGCCTGTCTGATCCAGATGATGAACACCGATGGCACACCGCACCAACTGGACCCACGCGGTATTCTTGGGCAGGTAATCACGCGCATGAATGATATGGGCATCTATCCGGTTATTGCCCCAGAGCTGGAGTTCTATCTGATTGATCGCTCACTGGATCATGGCATGGGGCAATATGCGCCGATCCCGATGACTGGCGAAAGCCAGCCAACAAACCAGATTTACGGCATTGAGGCTTATGATGAGTTTTCGGATGTAGTGAATGATATTCACAGCACTTGTCTGACCGCTGGCGTCAAGGCTGATACTGCTATTACCGAATATGGCCGTGGCCAGTATGAGATCAATATTCTGCATAACAGCGATGCCCTGCGTGCCGCTGACGAAGCTGCTTTATTGCGCTATCACACGCGCCGCGTGGCCAGACGTCATGGCATTGATGCTACATTTATGGGCAAGCCATTTGCCGATGATACCGGCAGTGGATTTCATCTGCATGTCAGCCTGTGGGACGATAAAGGCAATAATCTGATGGCTGAGCAAAATGGTGCTGATCCGGTATCAGAGCCTACATTACAACATGCGGTTGGCGGGCTTGCCCAGCATCTGGGTGACTGTTTTGCCGTATTTGCACCTAATGCCAATGCTTGGCGACGGATTGCCCCCGGCCATTATGCACCTGTCGATAAAAGCTGGGGGGTGAATAACCGCACCGTAAACTTCCGCATCCCCGAAAGCGGAAAATCAGCCAGACGCATCGAACATCGCGCCGCCAGTTCAGATATAAACCCCTATCTGACCACCGCGCTTATTCTGGCCGCGATGGCTGATGGTATCAAAAACCGGATCACGCCACCGAATATGACTATCAAAAATGCCTATGATGCACCTAACCGCGAAGGACTGCCGGCAACATGGGCAGAAGCCAATCAGATGTTTAGCCAGAGCGCCTTTATCAAATCATGGTTAGGGGCGGAGTATACTCATGTGTATTCGGCGACTAAGGAATATGAACGGCTAACCTTTGATAAGACTATCACGCCGCTAGAATGGCAGTGGTATCGTTAAGCATCACCTATTGCCCACCTGCCATTTAGCCTGTACGATTTAAAAATGTGTTGGTTAGATTGCAGGGGGATGACATGACATATGATGTGGCAATTATCGGCGCTGGCCATAATGGGCTAACAGCCGCAGGATATCTGGCGGCCAAAGGGCTAAAAGTCGTTATGCTGGAACGCCGCGATGTTATTGGTGGCGCGGCCGTCACAACAGAGTTCTGCCCCGGCTATCGTAATTCCGAGTTTTCATATGTGGTTAGCTTGCTTGATCAGCATGTTATCCGCGATCTTGATCTATCCCAGTTCGGGCTGGACGTGATCACCCGCGAAGGGTCATCCATTACCGTTGATGGTGACACTGCACTATGGATGCCTAGTCATGTTGATGAAGCGGTGAAGGAGATTTCCAAGTTTTCCCGAAAAGACGCGGAACAATACCGGCGGCTGGATGAGATACTGGATGCCATTACCGATGATGTGCGCAATCTGATGCGCTCAACCCCCTATAATCTCAATCAGTCCTTTTTTAGCCAGATGTCAGATATGTGGAAGTCAGGCCGGATATTGTCAAAAATGCCGCTTGAATTAAGAGCGCATCTGGCTGAGCTGATGACCAAATCTGTTGGTGATTATCTCAATGGCTGGTTTGAAACGGATATCCTCAAAGGCACCATGGCTTATAGCGGCAGTGTCGGCAATTTTGCCTCACCCTATCACCCCAGCACCGCATATGTTCTGCTTCACCATCATTTTGGCCAAGCCAATGGTAAAAATGGCGCGTGGGGACATGCCAAAGGCGGCATGGGCGCAATTACACAAGCCATGGCAAAATCCGCACAGGCACGCGGCGTTGATATCCGCACCGATGCCGAAGTCGACAGCGCCATTATTGATGGCGACCGCATTCGCGGGCTTAAGCTCAGCAATGGCGAAGAAATCAAGGCCAAGGCAGTGCTAGCTAATTGCCATCCGCAAATTCTTTTCGGGCGGATTATCAAACATGATCAACTGGCCGAAGATTTTAGCCGCCGGATCAAAGGCTACCGGTCAGAATCCGGTAGCTTTCGCATGAATGTGGCACTTAAAGAATTACCGCAATTTACCGCGCTTAAAAACAGCGAAACCCCGCCTGAGCTTATGCTTAACGGGTCGGTGAATATCATGTCTTCTATTCCATATGTGGAACAGGCGTGGCGGGATGCAACCGATTTGGGCTGGGCGCGTGAACCGGTGATTGAGATGTGTATTCCCACTCTTCTTGACGACAGCCTTGCCCCGTCTGGCCACCATGTGATGAGCTTGTTCTGTCAACATTTCCGCCGCGAATTACCTGATGGGCGGAGCTGGGATGATGCCCGCGACGATGCCGCCGAAACGGTTCTGAATGCGGTTGAAAAACACGCCCCCGGTTTCCGTGCCAGCATTATTGATAAACAAATCAACTCACCGCTGGATATTGAACGCAAGCTGAATATGATTGGCGGCGATATTTTCCACGGCTCACTTCACGCGGATCAGCTTTATGCCATGCGTCCAGTGGCTGGGGCGGCTAATTACCGGATGCCGTTTAAAGGGCTTTATCTGGGCGGGTCAGGCGCACATCCCGGTGGCGGAGTATCTGGACTACCCGGACGCAATGCCGCGCTAGCCATGATCAAAGATCGCCGGAAATGGGCATCATAACCGGCATACAGGCGGGGTTATCCAGCATCCATCAATTGTTCGACCATATGCGTTATGGCGTGGCCTAATGCGATATGGCTTTCCTGAATATGCATGGTGTTTGTGCTGGGAACTGCAATCATGATATCGGCATGGCTGGCCAGATTGC
>JAHEII010000052.1 GCA_024639485.1 Alphaproteobacteria bacterium | reverse complement strand
AGAAAACCAGAGCCAGAGCCAGATACAAATCAGGCTTCTGCAACATTTGCGTGATTATAGCCATTATAATGATGGGGATTTATCCTCAACCGGCATTGTTGCCAATTATACGCATCCCTTTGCGGCTATGCGGTTTGATGCTTCGGTTAATGCTAATCATGTTGCTATAAACGGTAGCCCGTATCTGAACATTTATGGCAGTGATATAAATATTGCTCATCATCTGACTAGCCGGATCAGCGGTACATTAACCACTTCGCTATCACGGTGGGTATATAAAGCCCGTCAAGTTAACGCCAGCCTGCAAACCGGCCATAGTTATCTGGTCAGATATCGCATTTCCCACGCCTATGACCACGCCCAGATCAGCGGTTATATCAGCACCGAATATACCGATGCCACCGCCGCGTGGGAACGCTATTCGTTGCGGCGCGTTGGGGCCGATATCACAACCGATATCATGCCCGGATTAACAATATTTTCGGCTAGTTACAGCACGCGTGATCATGCGCATCTGAACCCCGCATTCGGTTCCACCTATCGATCAGATATCCGGCGCGATTTTACCATAACGCACCATATCGGGCTTCGTGGTCTGGCAACGCCAGAGGCGGGGGAAACGCGATTAACCACGCGCGCCTCACTTCGCTACGAAAGCTCAACCATTGCTAATTATCACCGCAATAGCGGCGAGATCAGTATGGTTATTACCCGCTATTTTTAAATTGAGTTCGCGGCATCGCTCAAATAGCGTTCGGCAAGCATGGTGGTAATCCGGCCAAAATCTGTTTCCAGATCAGCTACGATATCTGCATCCTTATGACTGCCCACCCATGCTAGCAACAGCATCCGGCGCAACATCACCATCGTATCTATCATCTGTATATCTTCGTCCGATAGCGATCTATGTTCCTGATATCCGGCTAGCCATGCTGACTTTAATTGCGGGATTTGCAGATCATCTTCGATAAAGCTGATGCCGGCGGCAAAATCATACATGAACCAGCCAAAGCCGCAGTCATCAAAATCAATGACATGAACATGCCGCATATCATTGCCAGCAACCAGCAAGTTAGCCAGTCGCATATCCGCATGGATAAGCCCGTAACGTTCAGCCGATTTGCCATAACGCGTCAACTCTTGGGAAATAAACAGCTCGGTTTTTTCCAGCGTCTGATGCATGGATGTGGTCAGATGCGGTGCTTGCCGCCAATCCCCCCAGCGTTTAATCTGTCCAAAAATACCATCAATATCCCAATGTGGTCGCGTAAATCCATCTGGCAATGGCCAGTGTTGAACATGCAGGTGCAGTTGTGCTGATAATCCGCCTAAATGGTGAAACAATATATCCAGCGGCTGATTCTGATCTGGCTCTATCCCCTCAACAAAGGCAAACATGACCATATGATGCGGCGGCTGGCCAGTGATCTGATGCCTTTGAATAAGCGCACCATCACGGCCGGGAATAATGGTAGGTGTCTGAATAATGCCCGGTGAATGGTCAGACGAACGTAAAGCCGCCATCCATGATAATTCAGCAGCAATCGTTGCCTCGTCATGATAATCCGGACGATGAACCCGCAATACGGTTTTAAATCCACTTGCAGCTGAAACCAGAAAAGTCGCATTTTCGGATATATTAATCAGCTCAATAACCGCATCATCAGGCACTGGCCAGAACACCAGTGATTCCGATACCAGTTGATAAAGAGCAGAGCGGTCACGCTGAATCGTATTATTCATTTTCATAATATCCGGTAACACATACAGATTTAGATAATGTTGTGATCATATATCCATAACACATAAAAAGACGCGCCGGTAATACCCAGCGCGCCTGTTCGGGTCAACATAAATATGATCAGTTATGCTAGCTTCCGGATGCGGTGATGGTGATAATGTCCTGCAATGAACCGTTCATCATGGCTTCCGTGATCACGTCTTCGGTTAGCGATTGTTTTGCTTTCAACGTGAAAGAGAACTGATTGCCGCCACGGATAAAATTACCAACAGCCGGAGCAACAGTATTTGCCAGTTCTGCTTGCTGGCTCATCATTCCATAAAAAGAAATCATACCGGATACTTCTTCTGCCAGACCAGCGCGATTGCCGCCACCATAAATATCAAGCAGAGTATCGGCCAGATTGTCGTCTTTATAATCCACCGATATGCTATCCAGCCCAAGCCCGTAATCTTCGATATAATCCTCGGCATCAAGATAGGCGGCGTTCATGATCATATCTTCGTATTTGTCTTTGGTTAATCCGGTAAACGCGGCGGACATATCAATCTCGCCCATGCCTTTAATACCAACGCCAAAGCTACCACTTACCATCCCTTTTGACAGGCTGATTTCATACGCGGTAGACCCACTCATATCAATATCTGTGATACCAAGCATCATGAACATGGGCGCCATATCATCGCCAACAATGCTGGCTATACCCATCTTGAGAGCTTCCATATTAATACTTGCTGACGTAATCAGTCCATTATCACGGGTAATGTCATTTATGGTAAATTCAGCCAGATCAAAATCAACAGCTCCTGCACTCACCATAAGCCCTCTTACTGTCAGATCGCTAATGCCGAGTATGTCACGGGCAATGGCTTCTTCGTCTTCCATGAGCAGGGGGATGAGATCAATATTATCGACCGCAAATTCATCAATAGAAAAAACACCAACATAACCCCCAAAACTCATATTCTTAAGGCTGATAGCACCGCTGGCATTTTTAATATTTTTCATATCAAGGCTGGCTATCGTCAGGGTTTCGCCATCAATATCAAAATTGGCATCACGCACTGATACTTCGTCAACATTTATGCTGTTCATCAGAGCGTCTTGATCCATCAGCATGAGCATTATGTTGCTATCAGGGATAGCAAAATTAATAATATCCAGCGATTTGATCTGGCCTAATGTCTTACCATTATCCAGCATGTTGATATTTGTTGCATCAGTGATGCTGATCATGTCTTCGTTGCCGGCGATAGTAATGCTATCCATCGTAATGGCTGATCCGTCTTCATGTGCTAGGCTAACATCGGAAATTGTAACAGAACGTGACATGCCACTGCTACTATAATTGCTATAACTAAGCGTGGCTCCGTTCATATTTTCGGCAACAAACTGTTCGGCGTCCTGCAATAACTCGGCGGCAATTTTGTCGGCCGCATTATTCATGTACCAAACTGCACCGCCGCCAATTGCACCCGCCACAATAGCCGCGCCTATGCCGTATTTAACCATATTGCTCATGATCTATCCTAACTACACATGTTCATAAAAAATTAAATGGGTATAAATCACAGTAATTTATACTCATTCTTAAAATAATGCTTGGCCTGATGATAACAAGTCCTTGCCATGGCAAAAACAGAAACCGATTACGTTTTATGTGCGCATCCGGCTTTCATTCGTATCAAATGACCCTGAAATAACCCTGAAATAACAATGTAGCCTGCATTCCTCTATTGGCCAGCTAAACTAAAAAGCATCTTCCCGGCGTCTGACTTCGGCGGATAGCACCTGATTATAAGGAGTCGGGATATTCATATCCTGCCCCAGCGCTGGCACCATTCCATTAATAGCATCAATTTCGGAACGCCGGCCGGCCATATGATCCAGCCGCATGGATGGATTGGCTTTAGGCATAGCTTCGGCGAAAGCGGTCGCATATGCAATAGGATCATCAAAAGAAAAAGAAATGCCCTTAGCAATGCCCAGATGGTAGGCTTCCAGCATGGCACCCATAGCAATCGCTTTCCATTCCGGATTGGCAAATAGCTCACCGACATTGCAATCAAATACCGTGCAAGGCGCGCTAAGCATGACATTACAAATATATTTTTCCCAGATCAGCTGATTTATATCGGCAAAGGCGGTGGCCTTAAAACCGGCCGCCTGCCAGAGCGTTTCAACCGCTGTAAGCCGCGGGGTAATGCCGCCATTAATCTCACCAATGCGGATTTGCCGCATATTATTATGATGAATATGACCGGGTTCAACAATCGATGCACCAAACCCTTCGGCTACCCCCAAAAGCACCTGATCAACCGGCAAATGGGCGGCGATACGGTCAGCCGCTCCCAATCCGTTCTGGATGGTTAGCACTAGTTGCGATGGTTTCGCCATGGCAGCAATGGATCGCGCCGCGTCCGCCACGCCTGATGCTTTGGTTGCTATGATAAATAAATCCGCATCCCTGGCCGTGTGAATATCGGTGGATGCGGTGATGCCACTAATGACTCTATCGCCGCTAACTCCACTCAGCCGCAAGCCGTTTTCATTAATCGCCGCCACATGTTCTGCCCATGTATCAATGGCAATGACGGTAGTGCCGGCTTCGGCAAAAAAACCGGCATATACGCCACCCATGGAACCTGTACCAATGACCGCAACAACCGGATGTGCAGGTAGCATGATATTCTCCTTAACAACAAAATGGCCAAATGACAAAAAGATGACAAAAATCAGAATACTAATTCTATCCTGCCTATATGGTGGTAGGCAATGGCTGTTTGCGCATGGCTCAACAGATATGATATTAGATTGTCATGAGGATTTAAGAACGGCATGAGTGATAGATCAAACAAAACGGAACGATCCGGTCGTCGTCGTCGCAATAGCGATGGCGATAGCAGAACGGTATCACATAAACATATTCCGGCTCGCGCCAGTGGGCTTGCGCCACTAACAGATCAACAATGCCAGTTAATCCATGATCAGGCGCTTATTATTCTGGATGATATCGGATTAAGTGATGCACCGGTTGAGGTGATTGATCTGCTTATCCCCCATGGGGCAAGCATGAAGGATGATGGCCGTTTACGCATTCCGCCATCAATCATTGAACAGGTTATGGCTGATCTGCCGCGGCAATTCACGCTTCATGGGCGGCATCCCGATGCTGATATTCATTTAGGCGGTGATCACGTCTATACCGGTAGCGGCGGCGCATCACCACAAATACTTGAATATGATGATCATGGCCGCGCCAGCTATCGTGCTTCGACACTAGCTGATTTATATGACGCGGCCAGATTGGTGGATCATCTGCCGCATATTCATTTCTTTGCCCGTTCGCTGGTTGCAACCGATATGCCCAATGCCCATAGTCTGGATATCAACACGGCATATGCCTGTTTTCAGGGTACGGCTAAACCTGTTCTGACTAGCGCATCATCTGCGCATGCCGCTAATGATATTATCACTATGGCCACACATATTGCCGGTTCAGCAGAAGCATTACAGAGCCAGCCATTTTTCGGATTCAACATCAATCATGCGGTGCCGCCATTACGATATGATGCTACGTCCTGTCAGGTTATTATCCGCGCGGTGGGCGCTGGCGTACCGGTTATGATCAATACCTTTGGCCAGTTAGGCGCATCCAGCCCGGTGACAATGGCCGGATGTCTGGCTCAAACCATGGCAGAAACGCTGGCTGGTATGGCTATCGCATGGGCAGTATCACCAGATGCCAAGGCCGTGTTCGGGCCTCGCCCCATGATTACCGATCTGCGCACCGGCGGGATGAGCGGCGGCAGTGGTGAGCAGGCATTATTGACCGCCGCCGCCGGTCAGATGGCGCGGTTCTATCAATGGCCAAGTTCCACCATTGCCGGTGCCACCGATAGCAAAACGCTGGATGCTCAAAGCGGCTATGAAAAAGCAATCAATGTATCCATGGCGGTTGAAGCAGGGGTTAACCTAATCACCCAAGCCGCTGGCGCTCAGGCTAGTCTGATGGCGGCATCCATGCCGGCCTATGTTCTGGATAATGATATGCTAGGTGCTATTATTCGTGCCAGTCAGCCGATTGAAGTCAATGACACAACGCTGGCCATGGATGATATCAGAAATGTGGCTTATGGTGAGGGGCATTTTCTAGGACAGCAAGCAACGCTGGAACGGATGAATAGTGATTTTATTTATCCCGATATTGCCGACCGGTCGGGGGTGGAGGAATGGCTGGCCAATGGACAACCCAATTTGATCACATCCGCCAATACCCGCGCCAGAAATATTCTGCAAACACCCCCAGTGCCATATATTGCGGATAAAACTGATCAGATCATTCGTGACCATTACGATATCCGGCTAAACCGGTTATCCTGACCGCAGGCATCTTAATCACATACCGCCGGTCGCAATGTGGCCAGCTACTGCCGGATCAGTCTTATTTCATCTTCCTGCTATAAGATACCGCTTGACTTCATAATGAAAACTGGCAAATGTCAGATATTCGGTTTTCAAGAGGCCAAGCCGCTTGGATGAAAAGGGAATACGGGATGGGAAGACCCAAGATCAGAGGGCCCAAGCCGTTACTGCCCCCGCAACTGTGTGCGTGAGCTCGCATCCATTTGCCACTGATAGATATCTATATTGGATATCATGTCGGGAAGGCGGATAAGAGCATTGATCGCGAGTCAGGAGACCTGCCGGATATGAATGAAACAACCTTACTGTCGGGTGTGACAGTATATGGAGACTGAATATGACAAATAATACCATTACACGTTCAAGCACAAATTCCAGCTCAATGAGCCGGATTCTTCCTCTGATCATGGCCATTATGCTTGGCGTTAGCGTTCTTGCTGTTGCTGGACATGCCCAGTCACCGACATTGCACGGTGCCGCGCATGATACGCGCCATGCGACCGGATTTCCTTGCCACTAATACTGGCAATACGGCTTTAAAATTTACATGAATTGAGGTAAGCCATGTTTTCTCGCGTGGTAACAACAGCGCTTTTCGCTGGCTGTATTGCTGGTCTGCTTGGCGGGCTTTTACAATTATATTTTGTTCAACCGGTTCTGCTTCATGCCGAACTATATGAATCCGGTACAATAACACATTTTGGCAGTGATCCGATGGCACATGGCTCACATGGTGATAGTGAACTTGATCTGACACGTGATCTGCTTAGTCTTGGTTTTTCCATGGCTATCTATGTTGGGTATGGGCTTATCTTATCGGCATTGATGGCCTTGCGGCTGGAAAGTGATCAGACGGTCAGCATCCGTCAGGGGCTAGTCTGGGGATTAGCCGGATTTATTGCTGTTCATTTTGCCCCCGGTTTTGGTCTGCCTCCAGAAGTCCCCGGTGTCGCTAGTGCTTCACTGGAATCGCGGCAAATCTGGTGGGGGGCTACTGTGTTGGCTACGGTCATTGCGTTATGGCTGATTGCATTTAGCAAAGCACCAATAGCATTTGGTCTGGCGGTGGTTCTGTTACTGGCACCGCATGTTATTGGCGCACCGGAACCAGATATGTTAATGGGCCCTGTCCCACCGGAAATTGCATCACATTTTGCTGCCAGAGCCTTTGGCGTTGGTATGGCATCATGGGCTGTGCTTGGATTGTTTTCCAGTTATTTTCTGGCGATACATGCCACCGATGATGTGGATTAATCAGCCCCTGTCATTTTGCATTAATGTTCTATAACTTTTCACGGCGGCGTAAGGTTAACTGTCCTTGCGCCCTTGCGACAACGATGCCGCTAGCTATAATCAATGCTATGCCGGCCAATGCCATGATATCCGGCCATGTTCCAAAGAACACTAACCCGACAATCACCGCCGATACAATTTCGCTATATGTAAATGGGGCAAGCAAACCAGCGGTGCCGCGCGCAAATCCCATCACCATAAACACTTGTGCCAGCGCGCTGATAATGGCCAGCGCAACCAATGTCATATACGGCCATTCTGCCACAGGTACCCAGATATCATAAATAAAAGGGGTTAGCGAAAATGTCGCCGCCAGACCGCCCCACATGGATATGACAATCGGATCAGCCAGCACCCCCAGCTTGCGGTTAATCAGCATCTGGAAAGATATCATTAGTCCAGTTATCACAATCAGCATGGCATATATATCCAGATCAAAAGGATCAGGACGCATCACCAGAACAACGCCCGTAAAACCGCCAATAACCCCAATCCACGCAGAACGGGCTATGGTTTCGCCCAATACTAGCGGCGCAAACAGAATCATCAGAAACGGATAAACATAAAGAATGGCAATCGCATCGGCAAAATCGACATATTGCACACCAATAATAAAACTGACATTGCCAACAGCGAGCAAAACGCCACGAATAATCTGTATGACTGGACGTGGCGGGGATATGGCCTGCCAACCTGCACGCCAGAATGCTAGCGGGATAAGCAAGATAGAATAGCCCATAAAACGAAGCCACGCGATCATCGCTGGTTCCATTTGATCAGTCATCATTTTCATGATGGCACCACTAACCGTTGCTAGCGCTAATCCAGCGATAATAAGAATGATAGCGGCGCCATTATTATTATGTTTTGTGGCAGGGGAATGGGTCAGGATTTTATCCCTTGAATGGGAATTTTCAGATACGTTTCCCCGTTATTTTCAGCCTCAGGAAAATATCCGGCGCGCATATTCACCTGAATGGATGGCATGATCAGTCGCGGCATATTCAGCGTTGCATCACGAGTTTCGCGCATTTCCACAAACGCTTCTTCGGTGATACCATCATGCACATGGATATTTGATTTGCGCTGTTCACCAACACTAGTCTGCCATTTGATCTCACGTCCATTAGGGCCATAATCATGGCAGATAAACATGCGGGTTTCCGGCGGCAAAGCCAGTAGTTTTTTAATGGAACGATACAGAACCCGTGCATCGCCACCGGGAAAATCAGCCCGCGCGGTTCCGCCATCCGGCATGAATATCGTATCGCCAGTAAACAACGCATCCCCAATAATATGTGCCATACAGGCCGGCGTATGGCCGGGGGTGGCAATGACAGTCGCCGTTAACGAACCGATCTGATAGCTATCACCGTCGGTGAATAAACGGTCAAACTGGCTCCCGTCACGTTCGAATTGCGTTCCGGCATTAAAAACCTTGCCAAAAATATCCTGTATTTCGGTAATTTTTTCCGAAATCCCGATCTGGCCGCCAAGTTGCTCTTGCAAATAAGGGGCAGCAGACAGATGGTCAGCATGAACATGGGTTTCGATCAACCATTCTGTGTCCAGCCCCTCAGACTTAATATAGGCAATGATCTCATTAGCGTGGTCATAGGTGATGGTGCCGCTGGCATAATCAAAATCCAGTACCGAATCAATAACCGCCGCCTTGCCTGTTGCCGCGTCGGAAACAACATAGCTAATGGTGTTTGAATCCGTATCAAAAAATGCCTTAACCACTGGTGAGGTTGTCATCAATTTTCCCCAAAATACTTTGATCATAGATGCGGATGTTTCCAGAGCCGCCATATTTTATATACTATCAATCTGATATTTTATATCAAGAGGCCACCCATATTTAAAACGGCTTCGCGCCGCCGGTGGCCCAGTCCAGAAACTGTATTGTGTGCCGTACCGGTACGTCCGGAGCGTTTAGTTGTGTGATGCATCCTATATTTCCGGCCGCTACCGCCGCCGCGCCAGTGGCATGCAATGTGTCCAGTTTTCTGGATTTCAGCCCATCGGCCATATCCGGTTGCAGGATATTATAAACCCCTGCTGATCCACAACATAAATGCCCATCACGCGGTTCAACCACGGTAAATCCAGCCTGTTGCAGAAGCCGTTTTGGTAAGCCATGGATGTTCTGGCCATGTTGCAATGAACAGGCGGAATGATAAGCTAGCCGCGTTTTGGCCACCGCATCGGCATTTGCCTTTGCCGCCGGATGGGTAAAGCTGGCCGTCCAGTCACATTGCGCCAACACCTCACTAATATCAAAACTGGCCGCTGATACCGCCGCCGCCTTTGCCGCCCATGCCGGATCATGCTGTAACATATCGCCGTAATCCTTAACCATCGTGCCGCATCCGGATGCATTGGTAATAATGGCATCTACCTCACCATTAGTCAGCGCATCATGCCAGCGTGCCACCGCCTTATGCACGGATGTATCTGCTTGTTCGGTTTCACCAATATGATGCGCCAATGCCCCACAACAATGGATTTGTGCATAGACCCGCACCTCAACCCCAAGCCGGTTGAGCAACCGGATTGACGCGGCATTAATATCCGGTTCCAGCGCACGTGAAGCACATCCGGCCAGCATAGCCACCCGCCGCACCGGTTCTGATTCTGTATCAGCCGGATAGACAGCATCCCTTGCCCCGACCGGATCAATCCGTGCCGGTATCGCCGTTGGCACTTTATCCAGCATCCGCCGCATCGCCGCCGGCATCGCCCAGCGAAACAATCGCCCCACCCGCGCTAGCCGCATCATGATATGAAACCGCCCGGCATGGGGAATAATCCTTGCCAGCATCCGCCGCATCAGCCGTTCGCCCCATGGCCGCCGGACTTGTTCTGCCATTTTAGCACGGCCAATATCCAGCAGATGCGGATAATCAACCCCCGACGGACAGGTCGTGGTACAAGACAAACATCCCAGACATCTATCCAGATGAAACCCGGTATCCGCAGACACGCTTTCCGGATTTTCCAGCAATTCCCGCATCATCCATATCCGGCCACGCGGGCTGTCCCGTTCATCACCGGTCAGCACGAATGTCGGACAGGTAGCGGTGCAGAATCCGCAATGCACACATGCCCGCAAGATGCTATCAGCACGGGCAATCACCGGATCATTAAGCTGTTCAGTGGTAAAATGCGTCTGCATGATGCGGTATCCCTAAAACGTCCTAAAGCCCATTATACTAAATCGCATGATGCATGCGCCCGGGGTTCAATATCCCCTTTGGGTCAAATGCCGCCTTGATGCGTTTATGTAATGCCAGTTGCGATGATGGCAACGGCTGGAACGGCGGCACAAGTGATCTGGTATTACCAGCATCGCGGATCAATTGTGCAAAGCCGCCGCCATGATCAGCCAGCACTTGCCGCAATATGGTTCCGGCAACACCGCCACTTGGTACATCAAGCCATAATAACCCGCCAGCCCAGTCCGCATAATATCGCAATGGCCATTCATCCGGCAATGCATTGATCACCGATGGCGCGGCAGATGGCGCACAGGATAGTTTCCAGATATCACCGGCCGCATCAGCCAACAATGCTGTATTGCCAATCGCCTGCCATAACGTCTGGCTTGCCGCATCATCAATACTATCCCCATCAGGATAAAGCGATAGCACCGCATTAACGCGATCATTAACCGATATGGCAAATCCTTCAAAACGGATCACAGCCAGCATCTGGCCACAATCAAGACCGGAAGCAAGACCGGCCAGGGCCACGATATCTGATGGCAGAATAGCCGCCGCAGACGGCTCATGCG
>JAHEII010000188.1 GCA_024639485.1 Alphaproteobacteria bacterium | reverse complement strand
CGATCAGCCTTGAAATGGGTACGGGTAGAGAGTTATTTTCTTTCGCCATAGCCATTCAGAATATTCTCTGGGGCATTTCATCACCTTTATTCGGGGCATTAAGCGACCGCATCGGATGCTGGAAAGTCGCGGCATTGGGTGGCGGATTTTATCTGGCCGGATTGCTGATGATGGCCGGTATTGTTACCCCCGGCGGCATGATTTTCGGCAATATACTATTCGGGCTTGGTCTGGGCAGTGCTGGCATGGCGGTGACGCTAGGCGCGGTCAGCAAGGTCGTTCCCGATGCCAAACGGACGCTGGCCATTGGGCTGGTTACCTCACTCGGCTCATTCGGGCAATTTGCGCTGGTTCCTATCACCCAGCTGATGATTCTCGGTTATGGCTGGCAAGTCGCCATGATCAGTTTATCCATGATTGGCGGCACCATCATTGCGGTGAGCTACGGGCTTAAATCTGCTGATGACAGCACAACCGCAATGGTGGCCGAAAGCACGCTTGGCAAAACCGTTATGCAAGCGTTCCGGTCACGCGATTATATTCTGCTAGTGGCCGGATTTTTTGTTTGCGGTCTGCATCTGGTATTTATTACCACGCATCTGCCTGTGTTCTTACAGGATAATGGCATAAAGGCATCGGTCGCGTCATGGTCACTTTCCATGATCGGATTATTCAATATTGCAGGCGCGATATTTTTTGGCTGGATTGGCGGTAAAATGCCAAAGAAAATTCCGCTGGCATGCATTTATCTGGCGCGAACAATCATTATCTTCGGCTTTATCACGTTTCCCATCACCCCGACTAGCGCCATTGTGTTTGGCATGGCAATGGGCTTTATCTGGCTGGGGACAATCCCGCTTACTAGCGGTCTGGTTATTACATTTTTTGGCCCACGCTATATGGCAACGCTTTATGGGGTTGTGTTTCTATCGCACCAGATGGGATCATTTCTGGGCGCGTGGCTGGGTGGCAAGATTTATGATATGACCGGCAATTATGATCTGATGTGGAATATTAATCTGGCGGCAGGCTTAGGGGCTTTTCTGATCCATTTGATTATCCGCGAAAAACCAATACCGTTTCCCATCGCGAAACCAGCCTGAGAAAAGAAATATTTTGCTAGTCATTCCCCCCTCTCATATTGCAGGATAAAAAATAACCAATAAAAAGGACATGATATGATTGCCATCATTTTTGAAGTCTACCCCAAAGCTGGTAAATTGGATGAATATCTGGACATAGCCGCCATGATCCGCCCTCTTGCCGAAGCCACAGAAGGATTCATCAGCGTCGAACGCTTTCAAAGCCTGACAAATCCGGAAAAATATCTGTCGATATCCTATTTTGAGGACGAAGCAGCTGTTGACCGGTGGCGCAATGTCACCAAGCATAGAGAAGCCCAAAGCCGTGGTCGCAAAGATATCTTTGATGATTACCGTATTCGGGTGGTTAACGTGTTACGCGATTACACCATGACAGGCGCGATAACTGGCCGGGACGATGTTCCGGCTGATAGCATTGACGCGCATCAAGGTTAGCATCAAGGTTAATCTGGTGGCTGTCCTGATTATCCCTGCCAGCCGCCAATAGCGATAAAGCCGGGGTTCCGCCATTGCGGCTTGCCATAGCGAAAATCACTGCCGTCAATATGCCGGACAGTACCGCCAGCCGCCCGCAACACGGCATCACCGGCGGCGGTATCCCATTCCATCGTTGGGCCAAAACGCGGATAAACATCTGCCATAGCTGATGCTAACAGTCCGAATTTGAGTGACGATCCCACCGAAACCGTTTCATCAATGCCTTGTTCTGACAGCCAGTTATCAGTGGCAGCATCACGATGTGATGCGCTGGCAACCGCAACAGCACCGGTGGCTGGAACATCCCGCACCTGAATTGATGAAACATCTGATGCGGTTCGCAATGTTGCGCCTGCCCCCACCACGCCGGCATAAAGCTGCTGTCTGGCCGGTGCCAGCACCAACCCCATGACAGGCAAGCCCTGATAAATTAATCCGATATTGACAGTAAAAGCGCCTTGATCATCGGGCTTGATAAACTCTTTCGTGCCATCAAGCGGATCAACCAGAAAATAGGCTTCGGTTGGCGTACGGTTATGGCTTATGGCGTTTTCTTCGGAAATGACCGGAATATCCGGTGCTATTTGCGCTAGTGCCGGCAGGATAATCGCCTCAGCCTTAGCATCAGCAAGCGTTACCGGACTGCCATCTGATTTCTGATCTGCGATCATGCCGCCATTCATGCTGGCTGACTTAACGTCCATAATGGCCA
>JAHEII010000175.1 GCA_024639485.1 Alphaproteobacteria bacterium | reverse complement strand
CGCCATCCACCGTGACAAGTGAACAATTTATGTCAGCGCGTGCCAGTTTATCGCCGGGCTTTGTTCAACAAATGGCGGCTTCAAAAATTGCCCGTATATCCAATTTATATGCCGATACCCCGCGATTTTCAGCACAGATTGATATTCTGGCCTAACCCCGATATGTTATATGATATATGTGGTTTATGAACGTTCCAGATCGGTGATGCGGTTTTGCGTGCTCAGATAAAGCCCGAAAATATCGCCTTCGGTAACAACCCCTAACAAATCCCCGTTATCACGATTTATTACCGGAATGGATTCCCCGACAAAGGTGCTGGCAATTTCAATTGCCTGCATCAGTGAAGCATCATGCTTGATGGATATCGCGTCTGTATCTGCGGCATCGGTAAGCCCGATATCATCAGGTTGCTGAAGCAATTCATGCAAGGTCAATTTGCCGATAAATATTTTGTTATCAAGCAAATAGCTCTCACTTACCCCATGGGCAATCATGCGCGATACCACGTCTGATTTGCTGTCGGATTGGTGAGCGGTGACATAATCATCGCTAACCAGATCACGAACGGGGATTTCCATCATTTCCAGATGGCCGCGCCCTTGGGAGATATCTATACCGCGATCCAGCAATTGCCGGTCAAAAAACGAATGGCCGTAAATATGGTGACTGATCAGCGCCGCCGTCACCACGCTCAGCATGGCGGCTAGGGCATAATCGTAGCTCATGGTCATCTCAAGCATAATCAGAACACCGGATACAGGCGCGCCAATAACCGCGCTTGCCACCGCCGCCATGCCGCAAACAACCATGACAGGCCCGCTAACCATGATGCCTATACTAGCCAGCAATTTCTGGATACTGGCACCGGCTGCCGCGCCAATGAATAAGGCTGGCGAGAATATGCCGCCATAAAATCCCATGCTCAAACACAATGCGGTCATGACAACCTTGGCAACAAGAATAGTCAGCAACATGGCAAGCCCGAATTCCATATTCAGCATATCCAGCACAACACCCGTGCCCAGCCCCAGAATTTGCGGCAAAACCATGCCAACCAGTCCGGTGATAATAGCACCGGCAAATAGCAATTGTGATGGCGTTAACCCCGACCGGCCAATCAGCTGGGTGCTATGGCGCATTCCCAACATGTAAATCGCGGCAATAATGCCAAATACAGGCCCGGCGATTAACGCAATCGGTAAAACCTCAACCAGATTGATATCAGGAACGCCGGAAAACGCATGATTATCACCAAAAATCCATTTGCTCATTCCGGCTGACGTGATGCTGGCAATCGCGATAGGGGTGACGGTACGCACCGAAAAATGCCGCAAAATAGCTTCATGGGCAAAAACAACTCCAGCAATAGGGGCATTGAAACCGGCGGCAATGGCGCTGGCCACCCCGCATCCGATGAAGATATCCGTGGTCAGCCTGCCGCCTGTGATTTGCCGCACAAAGCTGCCGATAGTGGCGCCAAAATGCACTAACGGGCCATATTGTCCAACGGACGCGCCGCCGCTGGCTGATACAAAAGCGGCCAGGGTTGACCCGAAACCGGCTTTAACATCCAGCTCATTATCCGTGCGATGGGCGGCATAAATACTATCACCGGGCCCGTGCCACCGGCTAATTCCAAATATTTGTCTGATCAGAATAATGATAACAGCCGCCACCAGCATGGCAAGAAGTGGCGTTAATGATAACGAACTATTGCCAAGGGTAAGCTGAAATATACTTAACCCTTCGCGCATCTGGGTAAGCTGGCCAACTCCGATAACAAAACCGTTGGTGACAAAAGCCATGAGAACACCAAATCCCAGTCCGGTGATGATCAGCAAGGCAAGCATCTGGATCAATGCAAATATAGTCCGGCCAGATGAAAGCGAATGCTCAGACATGGATATAATCCTGCTAAAATCAGTTATTTCTAAATTAGAATACTAAAATATACAGATTTCGGCAAAAGGGTATATATTTTGCATTAAATCTGTCGTTCTAGATATGACTAACAGGGACGATCAGAATGGCGACGGATTATTTAAGCGCGTTAAATGTAGGTAGTGGGCTCAATACGACAGAGATTGTTGATTCATTAGTTAACGCTGAACGGGCACCGAGAGAAAATATTCTTACTACTGCTAAAGAAGAAAGAACTGTCAGTGTTTCAGCATTAGGAACTGTTAAAACAGAGTTAGCTTCTCTAAACACTTCATTGGGCGTTATAGAAACAGTAAATGGATTAGCGCCAGTGCAATCTGGTAGTTCCGTTCGAATTGAAATCAGTGATGCAAATAATGCTAGTGCGTTTAGTCATCAAATCGAAGTTTCA
>JAHEII010000043.1:491-11508 GCA_024639485.1 Alphaproteobacteria bacterium | reverse complement strand
GCAGGGCTTCCATCATCAGTGTTTCAATTTTGGCCTGTGTTGATGCTTTCGGATTTGTGCCATAAGCGCTGTCTTTCATGGTTTTTTCAGCAAGCCGTGACACCGCATCATCCGGTATCCCAAGCTCAGACAGGTTTTTAGGAATATCCAGCTGATCAAGCCAATCACAAATCGCACCATAAAACCCGTCAAAACTGTGATCCGATAAACCCATCATATGCGTCAAATCAGGAACTTTTGCAGAAATAGCATCAGCATTAAATCGCAACACCGCTGGTAATGTTATGGCATTGGTCAAGCCGTGATGCGTGTCATATTCTGCCCCCACCATATGTGAGATAGCATGCACCAGCCCCAACCCCTTGATAAAGGATACACCGGCCAGACATGATCCAACCAGCATAGCGCCTCTGGCTTCCAGATGATCGGGTTGTTTATAAACCAGCGGCAGGTTCGGATAGATTAGCCGCATGGCTTCTAGCGCGGCACCATCGCAAAGCGGATGAAAATCATTGACTACATAGGCTTCGACAGCATGTACCAGCGCATCTACTCCTGTCCATGCCGTCAGCTTAGGCGGCAAACCCAGCGTTAATTCAGGATCAAGAATAACCGCCACCGGTTTTTGCAATGGGTGAACAATACACCATTTCATCATCAGTTCTGTGTCTGTGACCATTGCGGTGCTTTCGGTTTCAGCACCGGTTCCTGCGGTCGTTGGAATACAGATCAACGGTGGAAAAGGGTTTGCCGGATCAATGGCAGGTGGCGTTTTTTCCCATTCGAATGCCCATATATCATGCGTGTTATTGACCACCAGCGAAATGGCTTTACCGCCATCCATGCCGCTACCACCTCCGATAGCAATCACCCCATCATGACCCCCATCAAGATAGCATTTCCGGCCAGCCATAATTTCTGTATCACGGGGATTTGGGGAAATATCCGAGTATAGCGCCACATCCATGCCTGCGGCTGTCAGATCAGCTATAATAGCGGCGATGAAAGGTAAATCAGCACTGCCCTTATCGGTAACTAAAAAGGGCTTTTTCATTCCGTGGTCCAGACAGAGCCGTGCCAGTTCTTTTATCCGGCCGGGGCCATAGGTAATAGGGACTGGAAACGACCAATTCTGAGATGACGTAAAATCAAGCATAGACCACTCCCCGACAATAAAATGCTATTTAAGAATATCATCTGCATATACCTAAACCAAGGTAAATCCCTAATATTGTTATGATATTAGAAACAAATGATGCAAATTTATCATTTTTTTCTTGATTTTATTGCTGTTAAGGTTAGCTATGAGCATGATTCCGCTAATGGAATACAAAATGTCAGGATTTCCCCATATGTCACAAGAGTTCCAAGAATTACGCAACATTGCCATCATCGCCCATGTTGACCACGGCAAAACCACCTTGATTGATGCCATCATGAAACAGAGTGGTGTATTCCGCGACAATCAACACGTTGATGAACGGGTGATGGATTCTGGTGATCTGGAAAAAGAGCGTGGCATTACTATTCTGGCAAAACCGACTTCTGTTGTCTGGAAAGACACGCGCATAAATATTATCGATACCCCCGGCCATGCTGATTTTGGTGGAGAAGTGGAACGTGTGCTTGGCATGGCAGATGGCGTTATCCTGTTGACTGATGCCGCCGAAGGCCCAATGCCGCAAACAAAATTCGTGCTTGGTAAAGCGCTCAAGCAAGGTCTTCGCCCGATTGTGATTATCAATAAAATTGACCGCAGTGATGCCAGACCGGATGAGGTGGTAAACGAAGTCTTTGATCTGTTTGTTGCGCTGGATGCCGATGATGCCCAGCTGGATTTTCCTATTCTATACGCATCAGGCCGTAGTGGATGGTGCGTGACTGATCTGGCACATGATCGCAAAAACCTTGACCCATTGCTTGATGTTATACTGGATCATGTTCCCGCGCCGCAATTTGACGGTAATGCCCCATTTGCCATGCTAGCCACATTGCTGGATGCAGACCCCTATTTAGGGCGTTGTCTGGTTGGACGGGTAATGCAGGGAACAGCCAAGGTTAATGAAACTGTCCGCGCTATTAATTTGAACGGCGACGTTGTTGAAAGCGGTCGTCTGACCAAATTGCTGCGATTTGAAGGACTGGAAAAAGCACCAGTTGAGAGCGTGCAAGCCGGTGACATTGTCTGTATCGCCGGATTAAGCAAAGCATCCGTGGCTGATACCATTTGCGCCCCGCAAGTGACCACGCCAATTGCGTCAACCCCGATTGATCCACCGACCATGTCGGTGACGATTACGGTCAATGATTCTCCGCTGGCTGGCCGTGATGGAAAGAAAGTCACGTCAACCGTTATCCGCAAGCGGCTATTAGCCGAAGCAGAAACCAATGTTGCCATCACATTTGATGAAAGTGGTGACAAGGACGCATTTGAAATTGGTGGTAGAGGCGAATTACAGCTTGGCGTTCTGATTGAAACCATGCGCCGCGAAGGGTTTGAATTGACCGTGTCACGGCCAAGAGTTCTCTTTAAAACCGATGAAAACGGCCAACAGCTTGAGCCCATAGAAGAAGTCACCATTGATGTCGATGATGAGTTTTCAGGCGTTGTTGTGGACAATCTGAATCGCCGTAAAGGTGACATGGTTGATATGCGCGCCGCCGGTGCCGGCAAAACCCGATTGATCTATCATGTGCCATCACGCGGATTGATCGGATATCCCAGCACGTTTTTATCACAAACCCGTGGTACTGGCGTATTGAACCGGATTTTCCATTCTTATTCCCTGTTCAAAGGTCATATTGATGGTCGCCGTAATGGGTCGCTCATTTCTACCGATAACGGCGCAACGGTGGCATATGCGCTATTTAACCTGCAAGATCGGGGTGAGATGTTTGTCGGCTCACAAGTTGAAGTTTATCAAGGCATGATCGTTGGTGAACATAATCGCGAAAATGATCTTGAGATTAATGTTTTAAAAGGCAAGCAATTAACAAATGTGCGGGCATCCGGCACGGATGAATCGATCCGGCTAACCCCGCCACGATTGATGTCACTCGAAGACATGATGGCCTATATCAACGATGATGAATTGCTTGAGGTAACACCAAAACACCTGCGGCTTCGCAAACGTCTGCTTTGCCCGCATGAACGCAAAAAGGCTTCACGCGCCTCATAAGCCTCATAAGAAGGACAGATCATTCTGGCAAGAGAATAACAATGACAATACAGCTTGCTAAATACAGTTTTTTTCTGGCTCTGGGATACTGGCTTTATCAGTTCACCCAGAACAGTTTTGATACATTTGGTATCCAGTTCCGTTTTCTGACCCATTGGGGCATTAGCCTTGCCATGATTGTGCATTTCATGAACTGGCGGCGGCGGCTGGCTGGGCTGCCGGAAAGCTATCATGCTTTTAACGCGGCGGTGGTTATTCTTAATATTCTGGTCGTATTTTTATACTGGCGGCTTTATTTTATTGACCCCGCACTGGTCAATGGTGACAAAATCCCTGTCTGGCATCAGGAATATTATATGCATATTCTGGGGCCATTATTGCTGTTTATTGATGCGGTCTGGTATAATCGGGCGTTTCGCGGATTTATCAAAGGCTGTTTTGCCACCATATGTCTATGCCTAATTTATATCATCTGGCTTGAGGTGATTGTGCGGCCACTAAACAGCGTGCCTGTTGGTGACGTGACCGCTGGCCTGCCTTATCCTTTCCTGAATGATATGGACTGGGGTGGCAGACAATCTTTTTATATGACAACCACTGGTACCGGCATATTTGCCTTTATCATCTGCTGGGTGATCGGGATTGTATCAGACCGGTTCAGAACGGGTTAACCGCACCGCTATTGATCCGTCTATTCAGCGTAATTAACGCCCTCAATTTCGCAATATCTGGCTTTAGTTAGCTGGGCTTTCTGATCATCCACCATGCGAACCCATGCATCATAGCCCAGTGTTTTAGCCATCCGGCCAGATAGATTTTGCAACACCTGTTTACACTCGCCTGTATCGCCAGCTTCTATACCGACATTTGGCATCCCACATATGGTTTCTGTTGTCCGAAACACATTACCAGACACATCCATGACCAGAACAGAAACCTTTTCAATGGAACGGCGGCTGTTATTTTTATGTTGAAGCCGCAAGATATAATTGGTGGAAATACCGTCGGCATCATCACCAAAAGATACATCAACCAGACAGGTGACTTTATCTTTATCATGCGCGGATGCCGGCATGATGGTGAGGCATAATATAGCAAAGGGGATAGCAAAACAGGACGATATTAACACACGAGATCGGTTAAACATTTTACACTCTCATCAGACTAGAATAAGACATCCTGTTTCATATAGCCGCTTATTCGGCATCAAAGGCATCGGCCAGTTCAGCCATGCTATTAAACTGCATATCAACATGCGGCATATCACCCGGATTCATTGTTGCCCCGAAACCGTCTTTATTATGGCGGCGGTATATCCAGCAATTTTTCAGCCCAAAGCGATTGGCAGGCGCATGATCATGGAACATGCTTTCAGCCACATGTAAAATCTCATGCTTCTGGATTCCACGATGCGCCAGTTGTTCCAGCATATATTCAAAATTCCGGTCAGAAGGCTTATAGCTGCCGATATCTTCAGCGGTATAAACGCCATCAAAATCTACACCTAGTCTAGCCGACGACCCCTGAAAGCTGATATTATCGGTGTTGGTTAGCACCGCCAGTTTGATATGTTTTTTTAATCTGGCCAATGCCGCCCGACTATCATCAAAGGCTGGCCATTGCCGCACCGATAAACCATAAGCCTGACATTCTTCCCATGATACGGCAATATTCCATTCCTCAGCCAGCCGGCGATATACCACGGCCAGCAATTCGGTATAGGGTTTGTCCGGAGTCCAGCGCTGGGTGGTGGATTCATGAAACGCATGTGCCTGCAATATCTCATCCCGCGATAAGGGATCATTGCGCTGATCTGTGAGAGGTTTAAGCGCATTAACCATGCCGCTTTCCCAATCAATTAGCGTTCCATACACATCAAAAGTCAGAATTTTAAAATCGCGGAGTTTCATAATCGGGTTTGCTCTCATATTTTTATCTGAAAACTTTATCATAGCTATTAATCCAGAACAAATTGCAAATAAGCACTGGTTTTCATCGCCATCAAATCAGATAGTTAAGATGATTATAAAATTTTGATATCGGATT
This sequence comes from Alphaproteobacteria bacterium, assembly GCA_024639485.1. Taxonomy (GTDB): domain Bacteria; phylum Pseudomonadota; class Alphaproteobacteria; order Puniceispirillales; family UBA1172; genus UBA12202. The sequence continues at coordinate 6,283 of JAHEII010000043.1, read as the reverse complement.
TCAGCTTACGCAAGCTTTTGCTAGCGCTTTTCATCAATTCGGATAAATGATCAATTTCCATGCTCATATTCTGAATTTTCTTTTGTAATGCTGATTTTGATAACGGTTGCTTGATTTTGCGCTTACCCAGTTCTGCCATCAGAAACGCAGGCGATACCCCAAGGATGCCTGATAAAGCGACCAGTTTATTAATCCGTGGTTCTGACCGGTCTTGTTCCCAGTTGGTGAACGTCATTTCCTTAACGCCGATAATACGCGACAATTCTGCCGTTGTGTAACCGGCCTCTTCGCGAAGCATGGCGATCCGCCCACCAAGTGTGTGCTTTTCTTCGACATGCTCGCTATTTATCATTGATTTTTTGGACATGGGAGCACCTTAATATAAAACCTGTATTTTGTAAATAAGCGACTATGATGTCGCAAATATTACATTTTAGATTATGCTGAACAGCGTTAATCCCCTCACCGTCTAGGATGCCTGATACAATACCGGAAAGTCATGTCCGGCCAATGCCGAACCAACCGGAACATCCAGATCAGGAAAAGCCGGTGAGCATTTGGCCGGTTCTGCACAGACCCGCGCCTCATCGCCAACCAGCCGGAATGAAATAGCGCGCCGACGCGCGGTAGAGTTGTTACCAGCCGCGCCATGCAGGGTGCGGAAATCAAACGCTATCGCATCCCCCGGCTTAACGTCCCATCCCAGAATAGGGAACTGATCAGGGTTATTGGCAATATCCGGCACCGCTTCTCGCGTATCATTTTCCATCAAGGCATCGCCATTAAACCGCTCTGGCCGGTATAGCGCGTCTGCTTTATGTGAGCCTTTGACATATTGGACGCAATTTTCGCGTTTTACCACATCCAGCGGCACCCAGAAGCTAACCGTTTGTTTCGCTTCAACAAAATAATATGGCTGATCCTGATGCCATGGAGTTGGAAAGCTGGAACCCGGTTCTTTGACCAGCACATGATCATGAAACATCTGCACAGTTTTTGATCCGGTTAATTCTGATGCCAGCGCGCCAAGCGGTGAGTTGGTCACAAAATCCCGATATTCCGGCACTTGCGACCAGACGCAATAATCCTGAAAAAACGGCGCTGTTCCATCATCGGGCTGATAGGTGCGCTCACGCCAGCTGGGGTTTGCCATATTGCGCTCAATGCCCTGGCGCAAATGCTCTACCCAATCGGTAAATACGCCGTCCAGTTTGACCGCTCCGTCTGTTGCAAAATCAGATATCGTTTGTGCCGATAACATATCCGCCCCCTTATTTGCCTGAATTCTATAGAATATAGTTTAGTGAATATAGTTTAGAATTTTACCGCCATATGATCAATATTAATGATCAAGTGTTATGATATTATGACCAGCATCGGTTATCTGTTTAGCCAGTTCAGCAATATGGACAGGGCTGATCTCGCAACATCCGCCAATGATCTGCGCGCCTGCGGATATCCATTTCATCGCATAATCCGCATATTTTGCAGGAGGTAAATCTGTTCTTGCGGTTAGTTCATCAACGGTCTGCCCCGGTTGCATTTCCTTGACGCTGGTAAAGCCATTGGCATATCCGCCAAATACCAGCCCGCTTTTCTGCAAAACCGGCATGGCGGCTGTTACGGCTTCGGGATAGCAACAATTGATCATCACCCCATGCGGCGGGTTTTCCGCCAGTTGTTCTACCACCCAATCCAGCTTTTCCCCTGATCGCAATTGATTGCTGGCATCATCATTCAGCGTGAACGCCACATAAACAGGCTTGCCAACCTCTTTTGCGGCAGTAATCGCGGCACTGGCTTCTTGCCAGTTTGTCATTGTTTCAACAAAAAACACATCAACGCTGTCTTTCTGGAGCGCAACAATCTGACGGAACTCATCCAGTGATTGTGCATAACCATAAGCGCGTTCATGAACATAACTTGCCACCAATGGCGGCAGGCATCCGGCAATGGTGATGTCTGAGCGCGCTAACCCCTCGGCGGCAATAGCATCATTAGCGATCCGGATAGCGGTGGTTTGCGCATCTTCAAACTGCGCTTCAAATCCATGCATGGCCATGCGGGTTGGCGTGGCGGCATAGGTATTTAGCGTCAACACTCTGGCCCCGGCCTGAATAAATGCCCGATGCACATCCAGCACAATATCCGGCTGTTCCAGCATTACCTTAATCGACCATAGAGGGTGCGTTTCTCCTGTGTAACGCAGGCTGATTTCCTGCCCCAGACCGCCATCCAGCAAAACAATATCGCGCATCATATTATCCAAACCTATTAATGAATTAGTAAATGATAATATAGATTGTCAGCCAGCGAAGAACAGGTCAATAGAGCTGATATCCAAACAAGTGATATATAGACAGAAACCGCAACTGCCGCTATGGTGCCAACACTTTATCAGCTTAAAAATGATCAACCCAAAAATGATATCAGACCAGACATCTTCTGTGAATCAACCGTTGGTTAATGATGCGGATACCCATGATGAAACCATCATGACCGATCATCTGATGGATCATTTTTCCACTTGGTATCTGGTAACCGTGCTGTCGGTTGATCTGTTTAAGCTGTTCTTACACCATTATCGGGAATCCCACCCTGCGGATGACTGATTTTACTTGTATCTGATTTTGTTTCCTCGCTAGGATAGGTTCCAGCAAACATATCAGGGCTGCATGTAACCGACCATGACCGGCACAACCACCATTCTAGAACAACTTATAGCGTTTCCCACCGTAAGCCGGGATTCGAACATGGCCTTGATCACCTATGTGGCTGATCTGCTGGCGCAATATGGTATTGAATCCGACATTATTAGCAATGCCGACGCGACCAAGGCCAATCTGTATGCCAGCACCGGACAGAGCCGCCATGGCGGTGTTATGTTATCGGGGCATACGGATGTTGTACCGGTTGATGGCCAGAACTGGACATATGATCCGTTTATCATGTCTGATGCGGATGACCGGTTTTATGGACGCGGCACCACCGATATGAAAGGTTTTGTTGCCGCCAGCATCGCATCCATGATTGCGGCCAGCCGGATGGAGCTCAAAGACCCCTTGCATCTGGCCTTATCCTATGACGAGGAACTGGGCTGTCTGGGCGTGCCATCGCTGTTGCATATGATGGCGGCAACGGATATCCGGCCAGCCATGTGTATTGTTGGTGAACCAACAGAAATGAAACTGGCCGTTGGCCATAAAGGCAAAACCGCCATTACCGCCGAATGTTGCGGACGCGAAGCACATTCTGCTTTGGCTCCGACCGCGGTTAACGCCCTGCATCTGGCCTGTGATCTGGTTGGTGCTATCCGGGCATTGCAAGCCGATATTGCCGAACATGGCGCAAAGGATCATGATTTCAATATTCCTTATACCACGCTTCATGCTGGCATCATGTCTGGTGGCGTTCAGGTGAATATCGTGCCGAATAAAGCCAGCGTTCATTTTGAAATACGCAATATCGCCGAAGATGACCCCATGGCTATTCTGGATCAGTTGAAAACCCGGCTTGAGCCCGTCATTGCCGCCGCCCGTGATATTGCCCCCAATGCCGCCATTGATCTGACTGTCACAAACAGCTATCCGGGGCTGAACACGCCAAAACATGCGGATATTGTGTCTTTTATGAAAACGCTGACAGGCAGTAATGCCACGATCAAGGTGGCGTTCGGTACCGAAGGTGGGCTGTTTAGCCGTGATCTGGGGATACCGACCATTGTTTGCGGGCCCGGATCAATGGATCAAGGCCATAAACCGGATGAGTTTATCAGCAAAGCCCAGCTAGCATCATGTGATCAAATGCTGGCCGCGCTGAACCAGCGACTCAAAGACGGCACAATTGGTATGCCTGCCTCACCCGAAATAGTGGCAAAAGCAGAAGCGGGAGCCAAACCGTGAGTTCTTCCATTTTTGCTGATGGATTCAAAGACACCCCATACTGGTGGGAAGCCGCCCACCCCATCACCGGCGCCGATGCCCTGCCCGATCATAGCGATGTGGTGATTATCGGCAGCGGTTTTGCCGGATTATCAGCGGCCATGGAATTAGGCCGGAACGGTGTTCAGGTCACGGTTATTGATGCCGGCATTATTGGAATTGGTGCCAGCTCACGCGCCGCCGGTTTCATATCTGGCAGAGCAGGCGTTAGCAAACAGATCAATCTGAAAAAAATGGTTGGTACAACAAAAGCCAATGCCATTCTGGAAGAAGCCGATGAAGCCTATCAGCATTTTCAGCGGATCATTGCCCGCGAAGATATCGCCTGTGATTTTAATGGCAATGGCCGTTTTGTTGGCGCGCATACACCGGAATCCTATGATGCGATTGCGAAAAAAACCGCTGAATATAATCAGGACGGCAAAGACCGGTTTGTCATGGTTAGCCGCGCCGAACAGGATACTTATGTCCGCAGTGATTATTTTCATGGCGGCATGGTCACCCGTGATGCAGGCTCGCTACATCCGGCCAAATATCACGCCGGACTTGTGCAAACATGTTTGCGCTATGGGGTCAAATTAATCGGCAATACCCGCGCTGGTAGCATAAACAAAACCGCGTCCGGATTCACCATTTCCACCAATAAGGGCGATATCAGAGCCGATCAGGTGATGCTGGCCACCGGCGGCTATACCGATAAGGTATCGCCATGGCATAAAAGACGTATTATTCCAATGTCCAGCACGATTATTGCGACAGAACAAATTGGCAAAGCACGGGTCGATGCCATGTTGCCCTTTGGCTGTGCCGTGATTGATACGCGGCGCGTGATCCGGTTTGCCCGCCCTTCTCCTGATGGCACGCGCTTGCTGTTTGGCGGCAGAGCGCGGTTCACGCCAGTATCTGCCGAAAAAAGCGTGCGTATCCTGCATGGCTATATGACGGAAATGTTTCCGGATATGGCAGATGTGCCAATCACCCATAGCTGGGCTGGCTATATGGCATTTACGTTCGATTTTCTGCCCAAAGTCGGCCAGCAGGATGATGTGCATTATGCCATGGCATGTAATGGCGGCGCTGGCGTTGTCATGATGAGCTGGCTAGGGTTTCAAGCAGCACGCAACATCATGAACAGCACCAATCAGCCAAGCGCATTCGAAGGACTGCCCTTTAAAACCATGCCGCTTTATTCCGGCCTGCCATGGTTCGTTCCAGTCATAGGAACATGGTACCGGTTTCGCGACTGGATAGACAGAAACCGCTCAGCCGGATGATCCGTTAGGGCTGGCTTACATTTTCGGCTCAAACCGCTTTCGCGGCTTGTTTTTTCATGTTTTCCCTGACCACGATCAGCACGCCGGCACCGGCGATGAGCACCATGCCGATTAACGCTTGTCCATCCGGCCAGTATCCGAACAGTATCCGCCCCCATATCATGGCAAAGATCAGATAGCTGAAATCAAGAGGGGCTAGCCAGCTGCTATCTGCAATCTGATAGGCGCGGCTAAGACAGATATTGCCAGACAGATTAAGCAATGAAGCCAGCATACATAGCCCCAGCACCAGCATGCTGAAATCCGGCCAGCCGATCAGCAAAAACGGTAAAGACATCCGCATGGATTCCGATAACGGCATGAAGCTAATGATAACCGCGCCAATAATGCCAACCACAAAAAACATGAGCCCGACCATAAAAGCAATGGCGAGCGGCCGTTCACGGCGGCAATAGCGGCGTAGAATAAGAATGTTCAGCGCATAGAAAAATCCGGCAATCACTGGCAAAATCTGCATCGGATGAAAGCTGGTGCTAAACGGATTGATCAGCAATAAAGCCCCGGCCATCCCGATAGC
>JAHEII010000043.1:0-481 GCA_024639485.1 Alphaproteobacteria bacterium | reverse complement strand
CCAGCGCGCTAAACCGCCAGATACCAACCTTTTCACCCAGCAAAGGCCCCGCCAGTATGGTCACAAAAAGCGGATAGGTATATAGCCCGGCAGACATTTGCGAGACGGTGATATATTGCACCCCGCCAAAAAAACAGATCATACACAAAGTCAGCATTAATGCCCGCATCGCCACCGCGAAAACCCGTTTTGGCCGGATCAGGCTAAACCCGCCAACCGCAGACGCAATCATTAGCATCAGCCCCATATTGCCCAGCGAACGGATCGATTGAAATTGCCAGAATGACGTATAATCAGCGATTTTTTTAACCATCACGTCTTGTGCCGCTAACACAAATACCCCGATCAGCAACAGCCATAACGCCAGAAAAGGCCGATCACCACGGGCGCGCATGAATAATTTAGGTGGAAGCATAAAACATATCCTTACCTGAATTTAAGCCATATAACCGCATCTGATGTCAAATTGTCATTTATGGTG
>JAHEII010000007.1 GCA_024639485.1 Alphaproteobacteria bacterium | reverse complement strand
GGAACAGATGCAACAACAGGCCGAACATGTGGGCGCGCGTGTGGCATATGATCTGGTCGCATCGGTTGATTTTAGCCAGCGGCCGTTCCGGTTATTTATGGATAGTGGTGATACATATCTGGCGGATACGGTGGTGATTTCTACCGGTGCACAAGCGCGTTGGTTAGGGCTTGAGAGTGAGAAAACCTATAATGGTAAAGGTGTATCTGCCTGCGCCACTTGTGACGGTTTTTTCTATCGTGGCAAGAAAGTGGCGGTTGTTGGTGGCGGTAATACCGCTGTCGAGGAAGCATTATATCTTTCAAATTTATGTGAAAGTGTAACGCTAATCCATCGCCGTGACCATTTGCGTGCGGAAAAAGTCATGCAGGAACGGCTGGATAAAACCGCCAATATCAATATTATCTGGAATCATGTGGTCGAAGAAGTGCTAGGTGATGATGCCCCCATGGGTGGGGTAACCGGTGTTCGGTTGCAATCCACGATAGACCAGACAACACAAGAGCTGGCGGTGGATGGATTATTTGTTGCTATCGGGCATGATCCGGCCACCGCGCCATTCCGTGATCATATCGATCTGGATGACGAAGGGTATATTGTTGTTGCCCCCGGCCGAACCCAAACCTCAGTTGAGGGAGTATTTGCCGCTGGGGATTGCGTTGACAAAATATACAGACAAGCTGTCACCGCCGCCGGTATGGGATGTATGGCGGCGCTTGATGCAGAAAAATGGCTGGCGATGCAGTAACCGGATCACCGCCTATGATACTGCTAAATAGCTGATCAATCGTGAGGCGTGTCTATATCCGGAACTGTTTCGGCATCTATTTTTTCGTCTATTCTGGTATCGGGTTCAGCATCTGTTTTTGGCATATCTGATGCGGCTTGAATGTTTTCGCCAGTTTCATTATCGCCAGCTTCATTATCTGAACTAACAATAGCCTGATCTGTGGATGACATATCCGTCAGATGTTCTGGGGAAAGATCATTCGTATTATCTGCTACAAGAAGCCGGATGGTTTTGATCTGATATCCTTTTTCACCCTGTTCAACCGTGACAAACAGACGCTGGTTATCATAGATAGTGGATAGCCCATTGCGCTCAACAACACGGGAATGAACAAAAATATCCTGATCATAGCCCTCAACTTCGATAAAGCCGTATCCACGGACTTCATTAAAGAACTTCACATAAGCGGGATGTTCATCTGCATCAGGGTGTGATGCGATCAGACTCTCATCAATTGCCATACGTTCAATTCCAAGCAGCGTTTCGACGATTAATCCGCGTGTTGATGTTTCTATTGTCACAAGAACGCGGTCATCCGAAAGCAGACGGGTAGCACCAAATTGTGTAAGGGTGGAACGATGGATAAAGACTTCGTTGTTATCAACATCAATAAATCCATATCCTAGTCGCTCGCTGAACCAGCGAACGATACCTTTTTTACATTTATCCCTGTCAGTTAGCACAGGGTGAGACTTAATACTGGTCATAAGCAAAACTTTCAAAACTGAGCAAATGGCATAGTTTCGGTTACATTTTTCAAAGCAATTACTGTCGAATAGGCACAACTACCTGCTATTCCTATTTTGCTATCCTATTGGAAAATAGTTAAAAAATTCTTAACGCCAGCAAAGATTCTCTGCTGAAAGCTAAAAAAGCATAAAAAATTGATAAAAAAGGGGGGTTTTAACGTAAAGCGGCGATAGTATCGCTAATAGAACGCTGTATGGCCTGTCGCCAGTCGGTCAGATTCCGTGCTTCATCAGCATCGGCAGGCATGGTTAATCCGCGCGAAGAATTGATCAGCCCGCCTTCCCATCCTTCCGGGCCTTTGACCAGACCGGCCAAGGCATCAGCGGCACTGCCACCCTGTGCGCCATATCCCGGAATAAGGAAAAGACATTCTGGCAACATGCGGCGTAAGGCAACGGATTCTTCGGGCCATGTCGCACCGACAACCACACCAAATGATGAGAATCCGGATGAATCGGTTAATGCTTCCATTAATGGCCGGATCATATCAGCCACATGATGAAAAACGGGTCGGTTATCAGCAGACGGGATCATTTGAACATCCTGTGAGCCGGGATTACTTGTGCGGAGCAACGCAAAAAGCCCGCTATCGCTTTGTCTGGCTTTGGCAACAAATGGATCAAGGCTGTCTCTGCCCAGATAGGGGTTTATGGTCAATGCATCGGACGGGAATCCGGCATCATGGCCAAGCCAGCCTTCTGCATAAGCTTTCGCGGTTGATCCAATATCACCACGTTTGGCATCCATGATGACCATTAATCCTTCTGCCATCGCCGCTTGGGATAAATCGGCCAGAATCTGCATGCCCCGCACGCCCAGTTGTTCAAACATGGCGGCTTGAGGTTTGATAACAGGTGCTGATCCGGCCAGAAGCGGGATGAGCTCAAATGCCCAGTCGCGCACGGCGCTGGCTTTATCTTTTTGCTGGAATAATGACGGGATGCGATCCATATGTGGATCAATTCCGGCACATAGCACCGAATTTCGGGCGCGAATAGAATCAGTCAATCGGGCAGCAAAACCAGCCATCATGCTATCCTATATTAACCCAAGCGCGGAACGATAGGTTTCAATCAGCTGATCATGTTCATCAAGATCCTGTTTATCCATGGCACGCATTTTGACCACTTGCCGCATGATTTTAGGATCAAATCCATATCCCTTTGCTTCGCTATAAACATCTCTGATATCGGATAGGATTCCGGATTTTTCTTCTTCGAGCCGTTCCACGCGCTCAATAAATTGACGCAGCATTTCAGGAGTCTGATTACCAGCATTCATCGCAGTTGTATTCATGTCTATTTGTCCATCTTGTTAGGCAAATCAGGTATATCACCTTAAATTTGCGGTTAATGTGTGGCGTTTTTCTTTAACGTAGCCTTTTGTTCGGGGGTGGCTTCGGTTTGATATTTATCTTTCCATTCGGCATATGGCATGCCGTAAACCCGTTCTTTGGCCGTGTCCTGATCCATGCTTATACCCATGTCCTCAGCGGCTTCGCGATACCAGCGCGATAAGCAGTTGCGGCAAAACCCCGATAAATTCATCAAGTCGATATTCTGAACGTCAGTCCGTTCCTGCAAATGTTTGACGAGTCGCCGGAATGCCGCTGCTTCTAATTCTGTGTTTGTCATCTGTACCCTCTGGAAACATATTATATTTTAGACATGCCAGTGAGACAACCGAATAACAAGAGAATTTTCACCTTGCGTCCAGAATTGGACTTGCCTAGGTTGATAGAAGGATCAGGCGGGTTATGATGAAAGCTAAAAAAGGAACAGAACCTAAAAAAGCGGAAACGCCAGCGGATAGTGATATTGCTACTTCAGCGGCGCGTTTTGACCGTATTCGCCGCGCGCATCAAAAAGAAGTCGCCGAAGACTATGTAGAAATGATTGCTGAATTAATTGACCAGTCAGGTGAGGCAAGAACCAGCGATCTAGCCGCTAGATTCGGTGTTTCTGCGCCAACGGTTAATGCAACAATTCAGCGATTACATCGGGAAGGGTTGGTCATTACCGCTCCGTATCAGCCTATTACGCTGTCTGATAAAGGCCAGACACTGGCAAAACGCTGTTCTCTGCGGCATGCTGTTCTGCGGGATTTTCTGTTATCTATCGGTGTCGATCCCATTACGGCAGATGCCGATGCCGAAGGCATGGAGCATCACATCAGCGATGAAACACTGGCGGTATTCAAACAGATGACTGGCCGGAAACAGGATTGATAATCCGTAACTATTGCCCACCAACATTTCCGGCATAAAGATACAGAATACGATTGTGGCGATAGCTGATACTGGTCTGGCTAATCGAACGGGCATCTGTCCAGACTACCCCCGGAATATCAAGCGGCTGGTTGTTTTCTGTTACCAGCAGAACCGGACTGTTTTCTGGTGATGGGATATAGCGGAAATAAGCTTCGTAATGATTGCTGGGAATAAGATCAGCATCATGGATGCGTATTCTGATATCCGTATCTCTGAATTGATGGGTTAATAAAGCCGTAGTTACACGGCGATCAGTAATAATGATATTGGCGGGATGCTGATGCATGAATGCGTTAATATCCGCGTGATGGGTGTCCCACCCACGCAAATGCCGCAATGGATCAGATGCCGGAGTCAAATGGCCAAGATGTCCGGTAATGCTGGTCAGCCATAGTAAACCAACCAACGCAAAGTTACTGGCACTGATACCGGCCAGCCACCATGAACGCTTTATGATTCCGTTTGCATGTTTGGTATCATCACAAAGCCAGCTAGCCACCAGAATAAGCGCTGGTGGCCATGCCAGAATCGCCCAGTTTGCATTCGCATCACTGATCATGGCCTGTATGGTAATAACAATCACCGGCGGCAGAATAAACGCTGATAAGAACCCGATATGCCGGCCTCTTGCGCCCATGGCCATAATGACCGCAAGTATCAACACCGGCCCGATAACGCCAGCCTGGGATAGCAGAAAATTTAATCCTGATGTCACCGATATACTGGTCTGTTCAATATTTGCATTATGTTCCAGATGGGCGACCGTGGCAAAACCGTTTTGCCAATTCCAGATGATATTGGGGCTTAAAACAATAAGCGCGGAAAGTATAAATACGCCCCAATGCGATATTCGCATCAAGCGCCGGACGGATGGTTGACATAGCCATATCAACGCTAAGCTAATCAGGCTGTATATAGCCGCATATTTGGACAGAAAGCCAAGCCCAAGCATGATGCCAGCCAGACAGAAACCGGTCATGCCGGGTGATTTGCCCATAGCAAGCGGCGATAGCGCCAGTATCATGGCGCTGGTAAATAGCAAAAGCGGCGTATCCGTTGACATGATGAAGCTGCCTAATCCGACGGCGGGCAGGAATATCCAGCCAAGCGCGGCTAGTCGTCCAGCGGCAGGGTGATATAAATATGCCGCTAGTCGCCATAATACCAATGCCGTGATGCCATGCAAAACCGGCGCCATAATTCGCACCCCTGATTCCGCTGATCCGGCCAGACTGGTGCCAATGCTGATCACCCATGCAATCATGGGCGGTTTGGTGAAATATCCGGCATCCGGGGTCAGGCTCCATAGCCAGTATTGGGCTTCGTCAACGCTCAACTGAAGCGGGCTGACAAAAACCGCATAACTACGCAACATGACAACGCCGATAATGATCATGAAAATGATCACACTGGCTGGCGAAGATTTCTGGCTATAAGATAGCATCTGGATATTCTATCATGTTGTTCTGTTGGTAAAAACCTTGTTTTTTTCACCTTTAACATAGTAATCTCTAAACATGAATACCGGACAGAATGACAATTGGACACGCTGGGCTGATATGGTTAGGAAAACCATTGGCGCCGAATGGGATACGCTTACCCGCGCTACCGAAGACGGTCTGGATATTCAGCCGATTTATCCTGCTGATGCTATATCACGGCAAGCTGTTTTCACCAAAGCTGGCTGGGCAATGGCGCAATATGTAGCGGATGATGCCGCGCCCACGGCATTGAACAGAAGCATTCTGGATGAACTGGAATCCGGTGTCAGCATGATCATGTTTCCGCAAATGGCGGCGGCATCTATGACGGCCGCGCAAATGGCCGATATCCTTGATGGGGTTTATACCCATGCCTGCCAGTTTGGCTATTCCCATGGTGGTGATGCGATGCACCGGACAAATCTATGGGCAGAATATGCCGCGCAATCCGATGCGGATGGCCAAGCCCTTAATGTGCATATCGGAGCTGATCCGGTGGCAGATATCATGTCTGATCAGCTTGAGCATCAGGAGGCTACTAATCAGGCTATCGCGCTGGCCGCTTGGCAGACTAAACATCAGACAGATTTGCCGCATATCCGGTGTTTTGCCGCTGCTGGTGATGCCTATCACCGCTATGGGCTAACCGATGCACAGGAATTGGGGCTATGTCTGGCTAGTCTGGTGTGGCAATGGCGGATGCTGGAACAATCCGGTTTATCGCTGGAACATGCCATAGCCGGATCAGTCATGCGGATGGCGGTAACATCACATCTGTATTCTTCCCTTGCAAAGACACGGGCGGCACGCATGGTTCTTAACCGGCTATCGGCGGCGATGGATATGGATAAAACGCCAGTGTTACATGTCTTTACATCTGACCGCATGATGACGCGCATTGAACCGATGAATAATGTGTTAAGGCATGTGACCGCCAGCCTAGGCGCGGCATTGGGTGGAGCAGAGCTAATCACCACCTTGCCGCATGACTGGTTAAGCGGAAGCACGGGGATGAGCCGTCGTCTGGCCAGAAATATTCAGCTGATCATGCGGGATGAGGCACGGCTGGATCAGGTTGCCGATCCGGCACATGGTGCCACGACATTAGAAGCCATGAGCCAGTCACTCGCCCATAAAGCATGGCAAATCTTTCAGGATATCGAACAGGCTGGCGGGGCTATGGCCGATGCTGCATTGACTATGGTCGCGGAATGGGGAACGGCGGCACGGCAAGCGCGGCAAGCGGATATGGATAACCGTCACGCCGCCATGCTTGGCATTAACCACCACCCCCAGCAACCGATAGACCCATTGCCCCCGGTGATCATGGAAACTGGCCAGCCAAGGGGTGGCATGGCAAGACCGGCACAGGCCTGGGAAGATATGCGTATCGCCGCTTATGATGCCGCCTATGATAAAGGCTTGCGGTGTCTGATACTGGATGATGGGCGTAGCGATAAACAGTGCATTGCTAACTGGTCGGATGAGCTTCGTATGGCTGGTATCCAGATGGCTGAGGTAAGAATCACCAACACAACAGAAGCAAATGCCCAGATTGCCGCCGCCAAGCCACATATTCTGGTCGCTAGTCAGGCGGTATATCATATGCTGGCTGATCACGATGGTCAGGACAGTATCGCGCTATCGAAAACATATGTTGCACTTGATGCAGATGGTACCACGCGGCGACAGATGATAACAAATATGATCCGGACAGGTGATCAGGTAACGAGTAAACACGATGGGCAGGGCAAATCAGAATGAGCCGGATTCCAGATTTTAGAAACATCAATTTTGATTCAAAGTCAGCATCACAAGCAGACAATAATGATGTGGGATCAACAGACTGGCCTGAGGGCATAGCCATGCCTGAATGGGTATCGGCAGATTATTCGCAACGCGTGAATACAGCCATGCCGGGGCAGTTTCCGTTCACCCGTGGCCCTTATCCAACCATGTATACCACACGGCCATGGACGATCCGTCAATATGCCGGATTTTCAACGGCTGAGGAATCAAATGCCTTTTACCGCCGTAATCTGGCGGCAGGCCAGATGGGGTTGTCTATTGCTTTTGATCTGGCGACGCATCGTGGCTATGATTCGGACAACCCGCGCGTGAAATCGGATGTTGGCATGGCTGGTGTTGCTATTGATTCGATAGAAGACATGCGCGTTCTGTTCAAAGGCATACCGCTGGATAAGATGAGCGTATCCATGACAATGAATGGTGCCGTATTGCCAATCATGGCGCTATATATTGTTGCCGCCGAAGAACAGGGGGTTGCATCCGAGCAGCTTACCGGAACGATTCAGAATGATATTCTGAAAGAGTTTATGGTGCGCAATACCTATATTTATCCACCAGCGGATTCCATGCGGATTGTGTCTGATATCTTTGCCTATACCTCAACCCATATGCCGCGATTTAATTCCATATCCATATCCGGCTATCATATAGAAGAAGCCGGTGCGACAGCTGATCTGGAACTGGCCTATACACTTGGTGACGGGTTGGAATATATTCGGGCTGGGCTGGCGGCCGGACTTGATGCCAAAACGTTTGTGCCGCGATTATCGTTCTTTTTTGCCAATGCGATGCCATATCTGGTTGAAGTGGCAAAATTGCGTGCCGCGCGGCAGTTATGGGCGGAATTACTTCAAGCAGAGTTCGGTTTTACTGATCCCAAATTGCTGATGTTACGCACCCATTGCCAGACATCGGGATGGTCGCTGGCGGCACAGGATGTCTACAATAATGTTGTTCGCACCACGATTGAGGCGGCGGCGGCAGTTGGCGGTCAGACACAATCCCTGCATACGAATTCACTGGACGAAGCCTTGGGTTTGCCAACAGATGCATCCGCACGAATTGCCCGCAACACCCAGCTTCATCTGGCTGGTGAGGGCGGCATCACCCAGCTGATTGATCCATGGGGCGGCAGTGGTGCGGTGGAGTTTCTGACAGATGCGCTAATCACGCGGGCGCGAACACATCTGGATGAAATTAATACTGCTGGCGGCATGGCAAAAGCCATAGCAACCGGATTACCAAAACAGCGCATAGAAGAAACCGCCACCCGAACACAAGCCGCGATTGATACCGGACAGCAGAAAATTATTGGCGTTAACTGGTGCCAGCAAACAGATCAGAAACCCGAAGACGAAATGATTGAAGTGTTGCGTATTGATACCGATAGCGTACGCAAACAGCAAATAGCCCGACTGGAACATTTGCGCAAAACCAGAAATAGCCGCGCTACAAAAACCGCGCTGGCGGCGTTAGAATCGGCGGCCAGAGGAACAGATAACTTACTGGCAGCAGCAGTAGCGGCGGCGCGTGCCGGGGCAACAGTGGGAGAAATGTCAGACGCAATGGAACAGGCGTTCAGTCGTTATAAAGCGCCTGTATCCGGTGTCAAAGGTATCTGGAAAACCATAGCCCCACCATCACAGCGTTTAAGTCTGGCCATTGAACGGTTTACCGATAACATGGGACGCAAGCCCCGAATTCTGATCGCCAAGCTAGGGCAGGATGGCCATGATCGCGGACAAAAAGTAGTAGCATCTGCATTAGATGATTTAGGATTTGAGGTTGTGATCAGCCCATTGTTCCAGACAGAACAGGAAGCTGCTGATATGGCTATGGATAATGCTGTTGATGTTGTCGGGCTTTCGTCGCTGGCGGCAGGACATAGGCAATTTGCACCAGCGATGCGGCAGGCACTTGATGCGCGTGGTGGCGCATTGATACCGCTGGTCATTGGTGGCGTTATTCCGCCCGGTGATATGGCAGAGCTGCGTGAAAACGGAATTGATGGTATTTTCCCACCGGGATCAAATATGGAACATATTGCAGAAAGCTTATTGTCTATCCTTGGAAAACGCCGCAACACGGCCTAAATAAGCATATATGAACATCATATAAAGGTAGCCAAGATGAGTCTGGCCGACATAGCACAAGATATTGTTGATGAGTTTGATTTTCTGGATGACTGGGAAGACCGTTATCAGCATTTAATCGGAATGGGGCGAACACTGGCACCGCTTGATCCGTCCGTTATGATAGACGAAAACCGTTTGCGCGGTTGTCAGTCTGTTGTGCATTTCAAGGCTGATTTTGCGGATGGCCGGATGCAATATCAGGCCGGAAGCGATGCCGCTATCGTGCAGGGATTAATCGCGCTTCTGATGCGGGTATATTCTGGTCAGCCACCAGCCGATATTATGGCCTTTCCGCCCGAATTTCTGAAACAGATCGGGCTGGATGAGCATTTATCCCCTACGCGCAAAAATGGACTGGCATCCATGGTGACGGCTATTATGGCCGAGGCGAAAGCGAAAGCACCGGTTTAACGTTATTGTATGACGCGTTCATCACGCGGTGTCCGGCCATATGTTTCCCGATAGCATTTTGAAAAATGCGATGCTGAAACAAATCCGCAAGCCAGCGCAACAGAAAGAATAGACATGCTTGTCTGGCGCAGCAAATGGCGGGCGCGGGCAATGCGCAAGTTCAGATAATATCGCGTTGGCGTTGTCCCCAGATATTTTCTGAATAGCCGTTCCAACTGGCGCGTGGATAGATTAGCCCGACGGGCAATTTCTGTTTGTGGCATTGGTTCTTCGAGGTTTTTTTCCATTTCTGCCACAACAGTCAGCAGTTTTGGATGGCTAACCCCCAGACGCGAGCGTAATTCCATGCGTTGCCGGTCATGGCTGTCCCGAATGCGGTCATGAATAAACTGTTCTGATATGGATGTTGCCAGACCATGCCCATGTGCTTGCGCAATCAGATGCAGCATCATGTCCAGCGCGGCCGTGCCGCCCGAACAGGTGATCCGGTCATCATCAATTTCAAATAATTCTTCGGTAACATCCAGATTGGGAAATTCTTCTTCCAGCCCTTCGCGGTTTTCCCAATGGATGGTGCATCGCCGATCATCCAGCAATCCGGCCTTGGCCAGAACATAGGTGCCAGTGCAAATCGCGCCAATCAGAACGCCATGGCGATCAATCATGCGTAAGGCAGAAATCACGCTTTTAGTGGTGTGGTTTTGAATGTCTATGCCGCCACAAATGAATATTAACCGGCAACTGATTAAGTCCTCTATCTGGGTCGTTGCGGCCACCTCAACCCCATTGCTGGCCATGGTATATTTTTCATTTTCGGATGCAATAACCCAGTCAAAAAGTTTCTGTTCGGTCAGCCGGTTAGCTGAACGCAAAGGCTCAATGGCTGAGGCAAAGGCCATCATGGAGAAATTAGGTAAAAGAAAAAAACCAACCCGGAATGTATCCGTTTGGTTTCCAGAAGACATCAGATCAACAATGGATGTGCGCTGCATGTATTTTGCTCAAGCTTTTAAACGCTAATATAACTAATCCCACCATGCCTAGATTTTCATCTAAATTGCAAGGCGAATTTTCATTAAAACCCGTCGGATAGATGCCATTATATTAGTAAATACTACTAGATACACTTGTAAGGCTCAGAAAATGTTTCATTCTCTGGATTGATCCTAACCATAAGTCGGGATAGGTTGTTTGAAACAGGACACGTTATGCGCCATATCAACAGCCTTACCAACACTACCGTCAAAGCTTTGCGCGCCTTGCATGAGCGTAAATATCGCCGGCAATCCGGGCTTTTTCTTGCGGAAGGCATGCGGATTGTGATGGAAGCTCTTGATCTGGGGTGGACACCAAAGCATCTGGCGTTTCTTGATGGCCGGCAGGATGATCCGCTTGTTGCGCCATTGATTGTAGCCGCAGAAAACGCATCAGCCGAATGTCTGGCGGTGAGCCATGACGTGCTAGCCAAGATCAGCCGCAAAGATAATCCGCAAGCCGTAGTAGCCAGTTTTAATGAAACATGGACAGAACTGGATCAGATGATATCTGGCCGTGGGGTCTGGGTGGCGCTGGACAGGGTGCGCGACCCGGGTAATCTGGGAACTATTATGCGAAGCGTTGATGCCGCCGGTGGTGATGGCGTTATCCTTATCGGAGATTGTACAGACGGATTTTCGGTTGAGGCGGTGCGCGCATCCATGGGAGCGTGTTTTAATATCAAACTGGCTGAATGTAGCGAAGCTGAGTTCCTTGCCGCTATTCCATCATGGCAAGGCCAGTTGATTGGCACATCGCTTGCCGCATCGGTGGATTACCGCCAGGCAAACTGGTCATCGCCTTTAATCATCATGATGGGGAATGAGCAGGCTGGATTGACCGATGCCTTGACGGCGGCGGCAAAACAGCTCATCCGTATGCCCATGCTGGGGCGGTCTGATTCGCTTAATCTAGCAGTTGCAACCGGCATTTCGCTTTATGAATATGTGCGTCACGCGCATCCGGAACATAAATAGCGGATTAATCCTGTATCACCTGCCAGCGGGCAAAATTAGCCTGCCCAATTTGTCTTGGTTCTGAAAAATCAGCGATTGTTGATGCTGGTCGCGTTTCCGTAATGGCCAGCTCACCCGATGTCACCATACCGCCTTTGCCGCGCATCACATCTGCCATAATATGATGCAATGACAGAAAGCTGGCGCGGATGGCATAGGATGTTAATACGATAAATAATGGCTGATCAGAAAGGATAGACCGGATCGTGGTAAGCAGATCAAGAATATCATCTTCCATCCGCCATATCTCACCCTTGACGCCACGTCCATATTTTGGTGGATCAAGAATAATGCCATCATATTGCTTGCCACGGCGTGCTTCTCTGGCCACAAACCGGCGCACGTCTTCGGTGATGAAACGGATGGGGGCATCCTGCATCTGGGCAATATCGCGATTGGCGAATGCCTGTGCGATGGCTTTTTTGGACGAATCAACATGGGTGACTTCGGCACCGGCGCGGGCGGCATGCAGGCTGGCAACGCCAGTATAGGCAAACAGATTGAGGATATTGGGTCGGGTTTGTGCGGTGGCGGCGCGTGTTCGGATAAGCTGATCACACCATTGCCAGTGGCTGGATTGTTCGGGAAAGAAACCAAAATGCCGAAATGGAGTCGGCATGGCGTTAAACTTCACCCCTTCATAAGATATGACCCACTCATCCGGTAGCGCCGGATCAAGTTCCCATTTGCCACCATCATCCTGATCGCGTGAGCCGGTTATGAACACGCCAGCCGGATTCTGCCATTCTTGATCATTAAGGAAAGGCGCCCAGAACGCTTGCGGTTCCGGCCGGATAAAACGGTATCCGCCAACAGATTCCAGCTTGCGGCCGTGTCCACTATCCAAAAGCTGATAGTCATGCCATCCTTCTGGGGTCAGAATATGCGGTGATTGGTGATGTGATGATGTGTCTTGCATGATATCACCATAACGATATCCAAAAAAAAGCACCACCAAAAATGGTGGTGCAGTTGGGGAGGATCAATAAAAATGTTATCTCATAAAATAGTTAAAAAAGTGTTAACATTATGGATAAAAAATATCCTAAATCTGGTAAATTATTAGTGAAAAGTATTAACAGAATCCCCCCGATCCGGATCAGCCAGATGCCAGCGGTCAGTGTGATTATTCCGGTTTTCCGTGCAAAATCAACGTTAGAGCGTGCCTTGCTATCGGTTAAAGCGCAGGGCTGGCCGGAAAAAGATATCGAAATTATTTTATCTGTAGATGATGAAAAAAAATATGATTGGGCAAAAACATATGGCTCAAACATAACTCCATGCTATGGGCGCAAGCCAGCAACCGGGGCGGGGCCTGCCCGTAATCGCGGTATTCTGGCCGCGTCCGGACAATTTCTGGCGTTTCTTGATGCCGATGATCAATGGGCAGATGGCTATCTTGATGCACTTTATCCGGCGGCAAAAACACATGGTCTGGCATTCGGACAGACGGTTATACATGCCCATGATGGTTCGCGGTTGATGCAATTGGGTGATGCCGCTGGTCGGAATAAGCCCCAATTAGAAATAGATCATTTTGGCCACTGGCCGGGATCATTTCATCCACTGATGCGGCGGCAACTCACGCCGTATTTTTTGAACCAGCCTGCACAGGATGTATTTCACGCTATCGAATCCATGGCTAGAATTGGCCAGCATGCACCATTGGTGGCGGCGGCCAGATATCAGCTCAATCTGAATTCCGGAAGCGTGACCGCCAGTGCCGGATTTTCGCATCGTCTGGATAGGTCATATCGCCAGATGGGGCAATTGGTGCTATCCGGCCAGACACAAGTGCCGCGTGCTAGCCAGTTTCGGGTGATCAAGGCACTGCAGAACAGACGGAACTGGAATCAGCGTTTTATGCGCGATGGCCATCATTATCCCAGCTTCTATCATTTCCTTGCTGATGTAATTACATAAAAAATATTTTAATTTATGGTAATTATTTGCCATATTTAGAAAATATTTCTAACATATGCTTCAATTTAACCGCAAATGGATACTTCTTGATGGATGCTATTGATAGAAAAATTCTTGATGTTCTGCAACAGGATGCCAGTCTGGCTGTGGCTGAAATAGCTAAACATGTCGGGCTTTCCGTCACCCCATGCTGGCGCCGTATTCAACGGCTGGATGAGCTGGGCATTATACGGCGGCGTGTGGCGTTGCTGGACCCACATAAAATAGGTGCCGGTATCTCGGTTTTTGTTTCGGTCAGAACAAATGAGCATAATGCCGACTGGTTACAGCATTTTGCAAATATGGTTGCCGATATGCCCGAAGTAGTGGAATTCTACCGTATGAGTGGTGAGATTGATTATCTGTTGCGTGTGGTTGTTCCGGATATCGAACATTATGATGCGTTTTACAAAAAGCTAATCAGCAGTGTTAAATTATCGGATGTGTCGTCATCTTTTGCGATGGAACAAATCAAATATACAACAAAATTGCCAATATCTGCAAAATCAGGGGTTAAGGCTTGATCTTGCAAGGGTGCTAGCGTTAGAACAAGATATAATTCGGCTTTATTGGGGAAGATGATTTATGACTATTTATCAGAATATTATTGGCGGCAACGCTGTTGCGGGCGATATGGGTACACAGCCTATTTATAATCCGGCAACAGGTGAGCAGATTGCCGAAGTCACGCTTTCAAGCGCGGCTATTGTTGATCAAGCTGTGGCGGCCGCGCAAGAAGCGCTTCCCGGCTGGGCAAATACGCCGCCTCTTAAACGGGCGCGGGTTATGTTTGCCTATAAAGAATTACTGGAAGCCAATCTGGAAAAAGTAGCCGAAGCCATTTGCACGCAACATGGCAAAACCCTCGAAGATGCAAAAGGCGAAGTGATACGCGGTATTGAGGTTGTTGAGTTTGCTTGCGGTATCCCGCATCTGTTGCGCGGTGATTACACGCGCAATGTTGGCCCCGCGATTGATAGCTATTCTGATCGTCAACCGCTTGGCGTAGTGGCTGGGATCACACCATTTAACTTTCCGGCCATGGTTCCAATGTGGATGTTCCCGATGGCGATTGCATGCGGTAACACATTTATATTAAAGCCGTCTGAACGTGATCCGGCGGCACCGCAACTGATTCTTGAGTTAATGCAAGAAGCCGGTCTGCCAGCAGGAGTGCTGAATATTGTTAACGGTGGCAAGCCAGCTGTTGATGCTATTCTGCATCATCCATCTGTTAAAGCGGTTAGCTTTGTCGGGTCTACCCCGATTGCCGAATATGTCTATCAGACTGGCACCGCGAATGGCAAAAGAGTGCAAGCACTGGGCGGCGCAAAAAATCACATGGTGATTATGCCCGATGCAGATATGGATCAGGCGGTTGATGCGCTGATGGGGGCAGGATATGGGTCTGCTGGTGAACGCTGTATGGCGATATCGGTCGCTGTTCCCGTTGGACAGGATACCGCTGACCGGCTGGTTGAAAAACTGGCACCGCGTGTATCCGGCATTAAAATCGGAACATGGAATGATCCGGATGCAGAAATGGGGCCTCTGGTTACTGAACAGCATAAGGATAAAGTGCTTGGCTATATCAATAAAGGCGTAGAAGAAGGCGCTAATCTGGTGGTTGATGGCCGTGACTTTGCGCTTCAGGGCTATGAGAATGGCTATTTTGTTGGTGGAACGCTGTTTGACCATGTCACCACTGATATGACTATCTATCGTGAAGAAATTTTCGGCCCTGTGGTATGCGTTGCCCGTGCCGATAGTTTTGATCAAGCGGTTTCCATGGTTAATGATCATGAATATGGCAATGGTACGGCGATTTTCACCCGTGATGGTGACGCGGCAAGAAGCTATGCTGATCAGATTCAAGTCGGGATGGTTGGTGTTAATGTGCCTATTCCCGTGCCGGTTGCCTATCATTCTTTTGGTGGCTGGAAACGGTCATTATTTGGTGATCATGGCGCATATGGCATGGAAGCGGTGCGGTTTTATACGAAACTGAAAACCGTGACATCGCGTTGGCCAACAGGCATCCGTTCAGGGGCGCAATTCAATTTTCCGCTGAATAACTAAACACATTATCCGAATATCTGATGTAATGGATAACGTCTGAACGCAATATCGTTCAGGCGTTATTTATTTCATCGGTGGGGTTATCATCCGCATCCGTATTCTTAGCCAACTGCAAAATACCTTCATCCAGCATATCGCGAATAATTTTGCGTGTTAATTGCCGAACCTGATCACCAATGGCTTCGGCAACGATAGTTTCCATTGCTGCGCCGACTTTTGTGCCAATTTCCCAATTCTGTATGCGCATTTTATCATCAGCGGTCAGGTCATGATAGGAATTCTGTTCCGAATCGAGCAAAAGATGCATATCTTCTTGTGCCATATCCGTTGATATATGCTGATCCTGATCAGCATGATCATGTTCTAGTTGCGCCAATATCTGCGCATCGGGCGTTGCATCGGGCGTTTGGTTTTCAGCTATCTGTTCCGGTATTATTTCAGGTGTCATTTTGGGGCTTGAATCTGCGCTATTGGCATTGGTCATTGTATCCGGATGATCAGAATATGGCTGCTGTGTCGGCATGTCATGTTTGGCTTTTCTATCCGGGGCATGCAATTGGACAACGGTTGCCGCTATGGGTGCTTTTTTATTCTTGGTTACGGGTTCTGCTGTCCCTGCCCGTGCTTCTATCCCGGCCTTTGTTAGTGATTTACCGGCTGGCTGGACATGATTATCCAGACGTTCAGATACTAGCGCATCGTTTCTATCTATATGTAAAGATTGACTAAATATTGCTTTATTTTTTGCAGATGCCATGGCCGGCTGTGCGGTTTTTGATTTTTTGGTGTCTGCCATCTGATCAGCTGTGCTGGTTTTGCCAGCTTTGAATATCATGAAATTACCGCTATCAAGTTTTGAAAAATTATGATCATTTTCCATAACTAATACGGCGGAATCAGCGGCTTCAATAGTAACTTCCTTGACCGCTTTTTCGTGATGACTATCATTCAAAACAGTCGCGTCTGATTTTCCATTCAGAATCCGGCCACGGCGATTCAGGACAAGCCGGCCAGTTCTGGCACGGCGTCTTAATGATCCAGATACATATTTATGCTTGGACATTATCGCTCCCTTGTTGGTCTTTATAAATCCGTGGCGGTCTATTTTTTTAATGCTCTATTAACTATTTTACAAAAATATTTACGGATTGGAAACGGTTACACGGCAAATATTCATCCAGTCGGTGGTATCAAACTGTATGGCCGCGTGACCAGATGGCGGTGTGATGTTGTTGTTCCGGACAGTTATTCCGCAAAATCCGTCACTATTTTCAGGGCAGGATGGCGCAATTCCAGCAGATATAATGACTCGTTTAAGCGGCTCTTGCGGTGGTAGCCGGGGCTGATAAGTCAGTCGCGATATGGCTTTGCGCCATGCGGTGTAGGATCGCGGAATATCCATAGCGGCTGAACATCCGGCTGAACCGGCGGTACAGATTTGCATGATGCCAGTCGCCGGATCAAACTCGGCGGTGATTTGCGGCCAGATAATACTGCCATTTATACTGATATCCTGATACCGGATGCGTGATCTGGTTGTGCCATTTTCGGTGATGTTCTCAACGCTACTCTGACCATATTCAACAAAGCTGAGCCAGTCGCGTGCCGCTTCATGGCCGGTTGGGGTAATCTGTATCCATATTTGAGATATATTCTGGCCGAATCGGGCGGGTAAAGCCGGATCAGGGGTGAATTGGCAAAAGTCGCGGCGGCTAGCGGCCGGAATGTTAACAGATAATTGAG
Organism: Alphaproteobacteria bacterium; assembly: GCA_024639485.1. Taxonomy (GTDB): domain Bacteria; phylum Pseudomonadota; class Alphaproteobacteria; order Puniceispirillales; family UBA1172; genus UBA12202. The sequence continues at coordinate 35,715 of JAHEII010000007.1, read as the reverse complement.
CGGCAACGGTTTCGTCTGATAATGGGCTCTGTGCGGGATCGCGCATATCTGATCCGGTGCTTAGCAACATGCCTTGAATACTCATCATGGCCAGACTGATAATGGAAAACAGACTGAAATAGATCAGCGTTTCCATCAGCGATACACCGCTGGCCGGATATGGCGATTTGCACCTGATGCTAAGGCGGCATGCGCGATGCCGTAAGGATAATGGAAACATCTTATACATGATCTATGATATGTGCTTGCTTACCGTATGGGTGGAAAGACATTGTCATGGCATTGCTGATATCAATCTATCGCATCTGCATATCCCGATGCCATGATACGCAAGCACGCTCAGGCTTTGCATTAATCGGGGTAGTCATGCTTTCGGCGGTAATCGGGATCATGATGCCGATGCTGTTAAATCTGGAATCAGAAAACAGAAACACGATGCGCCAGCATCAATCACGGGCGGCGGCGCTGGCTATGGCGCATCATATGTTTAGCCTGTCTTATGATATGTATCTGACCCATGCCGGATTACCGCTGGGTTGGACTCGCGGTGATCGTCTGTCTGCTGAACAGATAAAAGCGGTAGAATCCTGCCGCCATGTGTTATCCCGTGACGATAACTGGCACCGTCCGGATACGCGGATGAGCGCAATGACGATTGCTCCTGCCGCGCATCCGCATCATGGTGATCAGCTGATCATGGCGATTGGCCGCGTGCCTGTATCCGGTGATTTGGATCGGTCTGATACGCCGTATCTAGTTCATATTGTTATGGGCTGTGTGATAACTGACCGGCCGTTTTCTCAACTGGCGGTTATTCGTGGCACTTACTGGCAGATAGGTGATAAAATTATCGCTGGCGACTGGCAGGCGGGGACAAGCTGATCATGGTGCTGGCATGTAGCGGAAACTGATCCCTCGCCGCCATTGACTGTTGCCGCCGCTGATAGTGATCATCAGCTCAGCCGTATCATGGCCTTGGCGTTGAAAACATAATCCATAAAAAACAGATGCCAGCATCGCCGGAGTAAGCCCGTTCAGACGCAGGCTCTGTTGTCCGGCTTGTGTGCAATCACGCATGATCAGAGTAGTGTCGGTCGGGCTTTCTATATGCAATTCAACAGCGCTCAGTCCATGTATCAAGGGCGGCAAAATCCATGCTGTACCGCCAAATTGGAACAGACTAACCGGCTGGACAGCAAATCGGTCTGCCGGGCGGGTGCTTGTGGAATTGATCCAGATGCCATCTGCGCGGACAGGGTGATTGATGAATCCGGGGCTTGCCAAATGATGATCACTGGCCGCCGCTTCACCCAGTATCATATCCTGCTTTTGTTTTCGGTTATGTGATAAAGCGACTAATCGCGGCAGATGAAACGCTTGTCTTGACGGCTGGCCTGCATCGATGCCAGCGCTCAGACAAGCCGCGTTATAAACAGTAAAGCGGATGACATTCTGTTCTGCGACCATCTGATTGATCAGACAGGGTTCTGCCGACCATTCAGGAAAAATAACTGGCAGGGCCATATGTTGAAACGTCGTGATAACGTCATCTGGCGTTAAGCGATAGGCGGCCAGACAAGCCGCTGGTATTGTCGCTGAACTGGTGCCGGTATCAATATTGGTTAACACGCATCTTACTGCACCTGACGCGTCATAACTGCTCTGGCCGCCACGCAAGCTTAAAATCGTCAGGCGGCTATCATCGATATCATCGGTGACAGGATAAGCGGCAGGCGCATTTCTGGCAAAATCAGGATTCTCATAATATTGTCGGGCAAGGCTGGTTAATGCCATGGTGGTGCTAATACGGTCAGACGCTATTGCGGCCTCAACCAGATAATTTTTCCGCATGGTGGATATGGCCGTAAAAGCAAATCCGGTTACCAGACTTAATAATATTATAGCCACCAGCATTTCGGTCAGCGATATGCCGTTGGTTATGAACTGGCTTGTGCGGCTAGTTGAGATAGATCGGTTATTCATATCAGCTGATTTTAATAATAAAGCCATTGATATGGCGATTATACAGGGGCATGGCATGACATGCGCTTTGGGCTTGGCACTCATCATTAAAAAGCATAAATTAAGTGTATGGAATCCAGACAATCTACTCATTCAGATAAAAGCGATACACGGGCTTGGTATCATAAGCCGCATATCCTGTTGATGATCACGGCGGCGGCTATGCCGATCAGCTTTGTATCATGGTCAACACTGATTAATAATTTTGCGGTCGAACAAGCCGCGTTTACCGGGCGTGAGATTGGCATATTGCAATCCTTGCGAGAAGTGCCCGGCTTTCTATCGTTTCTTGTTGTTTATTTGTTGTTATTTATTCGCGAACAGCGGCTATCGCTAATTGCGCTTGGTCTGCTTGGTGCTGGCACCGCAATAACCGGATATTATCCATCTATTATCGGGCTTTACATCACAACGGTTATTGCCTCAATCGGGTTTCATTATTATGAAACCTGTCATCAATCGCTGGCTATGCAATGGCTAGATAAAAAAACCGCGCCTGCCATGCTGGGGCGGATTTACGGGATTGCATCCATAGCACAGGTGGCCACATTGCTGGCCATTTTCCTGATGGTGGTTGTGTTAACCCCCGGTTTTGATATTAGCATGCTTGTGTTTGGTGAAGCCGTACCATCCTCGCTTGGCAGTTATCAGATCATGTATGTGGTATTCGGGGTGATCACATGTGGACTGGCATTGGTGGGATATATGTATTTTCCCATCTTTCAGATTGGTAGCAATCAGAATAAGAGCATTATTATCCGGTCGCGTTACTGGCTGTATTATGCGCTGATTTTCATGTCTGGTGCGCGCCGCCAGATTTTTGTCGTATTTGCCGGTTTTCTTATGGTTGAAAAATTTGGCTATTCCATTGGCCAGATTGCTTTTCTTTTCCTGATTAATGCGGTGATGAATATCTGGCTTGCGCCGTTGGTTGGGCGCATGATTAATAATATAGGCGAACGCCGGTCGCTGATCATTGAATATATTGGCCTGATTGGTGTGTTTACGGCCTATGCTTTTGTTTCCAATGCCACGATTGCGGCGGTGCTTTATATTATTGATCACCTGTTTTTTGCGCTGGCGATTGCCATTAAAACCTATTTTCAAAAAATTGCTGATCCGGCTGATTTTGCCGGAACATCCAGCGTAGCATTTACAATTAATCATATTGTTGCGGTATTTTTACCAGCGGTGTTCGGCTTGATCTGGTTGTATTCGCCGCCGCTTGTATTTATGACAGGGGCTGGGCTGGCGGCTGTATCGCTGTTGCTGGCTTTTAATGTTCCGCATCATCCTGATCAGGGAAATGAGGTCATGATAGGCTATAAAGGTCAGGTGCCTGTTGCTGGTGAGTAACAGTTTCATTCACATTCATTTAAGTAGAGTATGGCGTTATGGTTGATGCAAAAACAGATCGGTTAATTATAGGCGCGGGTGCTATTGGTCTGGCCATCGCCCGCCAGTTTGCCCTGGCCGGTGATCAGGTTGTGCTCATTGAATGCAATGCCGGATTCGGGATGGAAACATCCTCGCGCAATTCCGAAGTGATTCATGCCGGTATCTATTATCCGGCGGCATCGCATAAAGCCAGACTATGCGTTAAAGGCGCGCATAAGATGTATGAATATTGCGCGTCGCGTGGCGTAAAAACCAGCCAGCATGGCAAGCTGATTGTTGCAACAAATCAGGAACAGGAAGCCAGGCTGGACGCGCTAATGACAGCTGGTATGGCAAATGATGTTCCTGATCTGGAATTGATTGGCAAATCCAGATTGCATCAGCTAGAGCCGGATTTACAGGCGGTGGCAGCTATCCATTCTCCTTTCACCGGTGTTGTTGATAGTCATAATTATATGGCGGCATTAGAGGCAGATGCCGAAAATCACGGTGCGATTATCGCCTATCAGAGCCGGTTTATTCGTGCCGAAAAACAGCCAGACGGATATCATGTAGTGATTGATAGCCAAGGTGAGGAAATGACATTTGCATGCCAGACGCTGATTAATGCCGCAGGTCATGGCGCGCATCTGGTATCGCAAGCGGTTCATGGTATTGATGTTGATACCATCCCACCGCATTACATGGCGAAAGGCCAGTATTTTAATACAACCCGCAAGCCGCCTTTTCAGCATTTAATCTATCCGGTTCCATCTGGTGGGGGGCTGGGTATTCATCTGACGCTGGATAGCGGCGGCGGCGCCCGATTTGGCCCTGATATCACATGGGTAGACAGCCCGTCTTATGACGTTAATCCGGCTGATGCGGAAAAATTCCATCAGTCGATTAGCACATACTGGCCAGCGTTACAGCGTGAAGACCTGGTTCCGGCATGGGCAGGTTTGCGCCCAAAGATATGGCCAGACGGCACATATTTTCAGGATTTCACCTTTCATGATGCCAGCATCCATGGCTGTGCCGGATATATTGCCCTTTACGCCATGGATTCCCCCGGACTGACATCCAGTCTGGCGATTGCCGAATATATTGCTGATTGTGCGGCCTGAACTATTTCAGAATAGCCGACGGGTCGGTGATATCTGCGCTGATAGTATCTATCAATGCCTTATTGATATGACGTGGGCCAGTATCCTGCCGGTTGATAAACCGCCGCCCACCCGGTAAGCGAACATCACCCATACCGGTTAAGCGTTCAAAAAACCCATCACTATGGTCAGCCCAGCCAGCACCAGCGAGTTTTTCCGGATTTAGTGCCAGAATAAATTGCCCCCCTTGTGGTGGGCCGCCGTCACCATTATCGCGTTCACGGGCTTCATAGGAAAACGCCTCACCAATCAACCCGCCTGCCAGCAATTCAACCATCATGGCGATAGCCGATCCTTTATGCCCGCCAAACGGTAGCAAGACACCGCCATCAGCAATAGCTGCCGGATCAGTGGTCGGATTACCATTAGCATCAAGTCCGGTTCCTTCGGGGACGGAATGGCCTTCGCGTTTGGCGACTTGCACTTCACCCATGGCCATGGATGCGGTAGCCATATCAAACACCATGGGATGTTTACCGGGGCGTGGCCATGCAAAGGCAATCGGGTTGGTGCCGAAAAATGCTTTTCCTGCGCCCGAAGGAGCGACCATCGGCATGTAGGATACGCAAGCAAGTCCGGCCAGATTTTCATTTGCCAGTGCTTCGACTTCTGGCCATAACGCGGCCATGTGATGAGTATGTGTCATGGCCAGTACGGCAACACCCTGATCTTTGGCGGCTTTAATCAGATGCGGGATAGCCACGCGCTGAACAATAGGGGCAAAACCGTTATCACCATGGCATTTGACAATTGATGCGGTCGGGGTGCTAACCGTCGGGCTGGCATTACCTTTGGCCTTGCCTGATTTCAGCGATTTGATATAGGCCGGCATCCGGAACAGCCCGTGTGATACCGATCCGTCACGTTCTGCCGTGAATATGGTATTGGCCAGCGCATCTGCGTTATCGTGATCTGCGCCATTATCGCGCATCGCCTGATAAGCCAGCTGATAGATGGTATCCAGACTGAGGGCAATTGTTTCCGGCATAATAAGCTCCTGTTAATTCTGTTATATAGATGTATCGATAATGACGCTAATTCCCTGTCCACCGCCAATACACATGGTGGCAAGACCCCTACGGGCAGAACGGCGATGTAATTCATAAACCAGTTTTGTCATGATGATACTACCGGTTGCGCCAACTGGATGGCCTAGCGCAATAGCGCCACCATTCGGGTTGACAATATCAGACGCCAGACCCAGTTCCTTGGATACGGCGCAGGCTTGGGCGGCAAAGGCTTCGTTGCTTTCCACCACATCAAGATCGCTAATTTTAAGTCCGGATTTTTCCAGCGCCATTTTAGTCGCTGGTACAGGCCCCATTCCCATAATACGGGGCGGAACACCGCCAAACCCGTAGCTGACAATTTTTGCCAGTGGTTTTAGTCCATGTTGTTCAACCATCTGTTCCGAGGCAAGGATCAGCATGGCACTGCCATCATTAATGCCGGATGAATTGCCAGCGGTTACGGCGCCATCTTTTTGAAAGGCGGCACGCAAGCCGCCAAGTTTATCCTGAGTGGTTTCGCCGCGAATATATTCATCCTTATCAAAACTGATCGTTTCTTTTCTGGATGCAATTTCAACAGGTGTAATCTGGCTTGTGAACCAGCCTTCGGCTTGCGCTTTTGCGGCACGGCGTTGGCTTTCGGCGGCAAAGGCATCCATATCATCACGGCTGATATCAAAATCACTAGCCACATTTTCTGCGGTAATGCCCATATGCCCGATATCAAATGGATCATTCAGCGCGCCCAGCATCATGTCTTCTACTTTGGCATTTCCCATGCGGGCACCCCAGCGTTGAGTTGGCAAAAGATAACCGCTTTTGCTCATGACTTCGACCCCGCCTGCCATGGCCGCCGCCGCATCACCAAGCTGTATCATCTGGGTGGCGGAAACAATGGATTGTAATCCTGACCCGCATAGCCGGTTAACCGTAAGCGCGGGGGCTTGTTCTGGCATACCTGCCCCAATAGAAATCGCGCGTGAGATATATTGATCTTTGGGTTCGGTATGAATGACATGACCAATAACGGCATGCTGTAATGCTGATGCGTCTAATCCGCTTTGGTTGATCGCACTTTTAGCAATGGTGATGCCCAGATCAATCGGCCGCATATCCTTGAGCGTGCCGCCAAAGCTGCCAATCGCTGAACGTGTAGCTGATACGATATAAACTTGGTTCATTTTATGCTCCTTGTCGATAGATCATAATTACTGCTATTCTGGCATTCTGACAACCCACCGAACAAGCCATCAGCACATGGCTGCTCTTAAATATATGGATTGACCATGTCTGCCAACATAACTCCACCACCTAAAGCTGATATTCCTGCACCTGCTGATGGCCAGATTGTTGCAATTGCCGAGGATATCTGGTGGATCAGAATGCCGCTACCGTTCCGGCTTAATCACGTCAATCTATATGTCCTGCTGGCAGATGACGGGCTGACCATTATTGATACGGGGATATATTCGGATCATATTGCCCAGTGCTGGCAGAATCTGCTGGCGGCACCGCCATTTACGGATTATCCGGTTCGGCGAATTCTGGTTACGCATTATCACCCTGATCATATTGGTTATGCCTATGCCTTATCGGAATTGACCGGTGCCGAGGTTTTGATGAGCCGGATAGAACATCAAAAATCGGTGACTCTGACCACTATGACTGATGCGGCTTTTGCCGATATGATGGTCGACCGGTATCGGGCTTACGGATTTGATCAGACTATCCTGAATGATCTGATTGAGCGCGGCAATCATTACAGCGATAAAACGACCAGAACGCCGGATGCCAGATATATAGACGCTGGCGATACACTGGCCGGAATATCGGGGCAATGGCATATCCGTTGTGATCGGGGACATTCTGAACATCATATCGGGCTTTATGATCCGGATAGGCGGATTTTTCTCAGTGGTGATTTTCTGTTGCCGCGCATCACCCCGAATATTGCCACGCCGCTGGCTGGGCCGGTTGATGATATGCTTGGACATTATTTTGCCTATCTGGCAGATATTCTGACATGGGGTGATGACTGGCTGGTTTTACCCGGCCATGACTGGGCTTTTCATGCTGTATCAACTCGCGCCGCCGGATTAATACAGCACCATCAGGGGCGGTTGATGCAATTGCTGGATCAGGCAGATCAAGCGCCATTAACCGTGACATCCGCGATGGATGTGCTTTTCCCCATGGAATTGAACGAACATGAGCGTTATTTTGCCAGTGGTGAGGCGCATGCCCATTTGTATCATCTGGTGAAACAGAATGCGCTAACATGTGATACTGATCAGCATGGTGTTGAATATTACGCGCCCCGATAAATGCGGATTCTGATAAGAATTTGAATTTAGGTTTGCCGCTATCAATATATATACATTGCTAATCAATGTTATGGTTATATGATGTAGCCTGTTATGACATTTCTGATGAGCAGAGCATAATATTTATTAGGATATAATAATGTTAGATGTTTTCTATGATGGTAAATGCGGGCTTTGTAGCAAAGAAATCACCTATTATCGCCGGATTGCTCCAGACGGCATTTTTAACTGGCTGGATATTGCACATGATCCCGCCCCTCTCAGCCAATATCAGATTTCGCAAAGCGATGCGTTGCGGCGGCTTCATGTGCGTGATGCGTCCGGGGGATGGCATATTGGCGCGGATGCGTTCCTTGTGATCTGGCGCCAGCTCAATTACTGGCGGCTACTGGCGATGCTGGTTTCTCTGCCAGTGGTGAAACAAGTCGCAAGACTATGCTATAACTGGTTTGCGGATTACCGGTTTAAACGGCTGGCGCATTGTCAGATTGCGGTGAATAATACCAGTTCTAAAAAATAGACATACTAGAATAGTTATGATGGGGTAAGTCCCCCCAGCACGCATGTCTGTAGACTATTTTCTTTTCACAAGTTTAAGAAATAATATGTGCGAAGCGTGACAATAACGGATGGAACGTAATTTCAAAGCGGTTCTATAATATCATTCTGTTTGATTGTGCCGCTTTTAATGACTCTGCAGTTTAAACCTGACCTGTTATATAAGGGCAGAACCAGACGTTTATTGAGCAATTTTTCAAGATACTTGCAGGGGAAGTTCAGTCTTCCGCCTTCTAATACGGCATCCCCAATTTTAAATTGCTTTCCCACAAGATAGTTCAAAGGAACGCCCACAGTCGTCAGGTTTCTCCGGTGTTCGTGAGGTTTTAATATTATGCTTTTATCCTGCAGGGGTGGTTGATTCTGTTCCAGAGCATCAAGCACTTCTTTTTCGATCAGGGTGACATCCCTAACGTCAGGAATATCTGAATATGTTCCTGTCCCTTTAAAGTATCTATCACCTTTGATGCCTTTGCCTTCGATTAGTTCAGCAAAAGGTAACTCCTTCATATCTTCAGACGCGGCATCTGCAATATGAATAAATAATAATTTACCATGTCCCCATTTCATAGATCACCTATATCGCAAGTCATAAACTCCTTGTCATATTGGCAAGGTTAATTCAGCCGGTATTTACCGTTTTGGTACAACCTCATAGCCCGGCTCTTCGGGTTCATCATCGACAATGTCAGCCGGAAAGCCAGAGGCCAGAACGCTGACATCGTTATCGTCTTCCAGTCGTCGGATAATATTTGGTGATAGCTCTCTTGATCCGTAACGCGCTATGCCATCTTCAAAAATGGAAATCATTAATGGTGATATCTCAAGCGTGATGCCGCTTCGGTCGGCAATATCCTGAAACAGGCTGATATCTTTCAGCACTAAATCCATGGTGAAATTAATATCGCGGCTACCGTTCAGAATAATCTGTCCTTCGGTTTCATGAACAAATGATGTGCCAGAAGAAATGCGGAACGCCTCATAAGCGGTGTTGAGGTCCATGCCGGCTTTTTTCATTGTAGCCAGCGCTTCGCATACGGTTAGCAGATTTGCAGTGGCCAGATAATTTGTTGCTACTTTGAGGATGGATGCACTGCCTAGCACGCCAGTATGCAGAACCCGGCGTCCTAATGTGGTTAGCACGGGACAGATGCGCTCAAACACGTCGCGGTCACAACCGGCAAAAATGGAAATATTTCCGGTGGCCGCCCGATGGCATCCGCCAGATACCGGACAATCCACCGCTGATGCGCCTTTTGATTCGACTAACGCGCCTAGCCGTTTGACCTCGGTTTCGTCTGTGGTGCTCATTTCTGCCCAGATTTTACCAGCGCTTAATCCGCCAAGGATGCCATCTTCGGCTTCCATGACAGCGGCGCATGCGGCGGGTGAAGGCAAGCAGGTGATGATCATATCACAATGTTCGGCCATCGCCTTGGGGCTGTCTGCCCAACCAGCGCCTTTATCGATAAAAGCCTGGGCGACAGATTTATCCAGATCACGAACTGTGACATCATAACCGTTACGAATAAGGCTTCCTGCCAGCTTGCCACCAACATTGCCAAGGCCAATAAATCCGATTTTCATTTTCCACACCTTTGTAAAATTATCTTCATTATCTTACTGTTTTCTCTAATGTTTCGTTTTGCAAGTATTATTTGCTAGCAACTTGATCTTGCTGTTTTGCTTAGGCCATATATATAGAGTGTTGAGGATGACACCATGAATGCTATTTTACCCGAATGGTCGCTTGACGATCTGTATGATCCGGCCAGTGATGTGCCGTTACATGATCAAATGACAACCGCGCTTAAAGACGCAACGGCACTGGCTGAAAAGCATCAGGGCAAGTTGGCCGCGTCTGATGGTGCTACGTTGAATACGCTGCTGATTGCCTATCAATCCCTGTCCGAGCTGACTTCCCGTTTAACCAGTTTTGCGGATTTGTCTTTCGCGGCTGACCTGTCGCGGCCGGAAACCAGCAAACAGGCACAAGATACGCGGGAAGCAGAAAACGCTATCCACGCCAAGCTTGTGTTTATTGAACATGAACTGGCACAGATGGATGATGCCGATATGCAACGGATCATGGCTGATCCGGTGATGCATAGATGGGCGCCATGGATCAGACTGGTCAGGGCGTTTCGTGATCATCAGCTGTCGCTGGAACTGGAAACCATGCTGATTGACCGCCAGTCTTCGGGGCGCGGCGCATGGATCAGATTATTTGATGAAACGGCGGCAGGGTTGAGCTTTCCGATAGACGACAAGCATGTTACCGAAGCAGAAATCATGGATATGATGAGCGACCCTGATCCGGAGATTCGGCGCAAAGCGGGACTGGCCAGATCAGAGGTATTAGCCGCGAATAGCCGCATCATGGGGTTAATTCTGAATACGATTGCCAAGGATAAGCATGTTGATGATACATGGCGGAACTTCACCCGTCCGGTATCGTCCCGCAATCTGGCTAATGATGTTGAGGATGTGGTGGTAGACCAGCTGGCTAACAGCGTCACGGCGGCTATGCCAAATCTCAGCCATCGCTATTATCAGATGAAAGCCCGCTGGATGGGTAAGGATCAGCTGGACTGGTGGGATCGTAACGCGCCAGTGCCGGGGGATGATGACCGTGTGTTCACATGGGATGAGGCGCGGGCGATTATTCTTGATGCTTTTGGTCAGTTTGATCCGATGTTTGCCCAGATGGCAGAATGGTTTTTTGATCGCAACTGGATTGATGCACCAACCCGTTCCGGTAAGGCATCAGGCGCGTTTTCGCATCCGACTGTGCCCTCTGCACATCCGTATATTCTGGTCAATTTTCATGGCAAGGTGCGTGATGTTATGACATTGGCGCATGAACTTGGTCACGGGATTCATCAATTGCTGGCCGCTGATCAGGGGCATCTGATGGCCGGTACGCCATTAACACTGGCCGAAACGGCATCCGTATTTGGTGAGATGCTGGTGTTTAACCGGCTTATGGAACAGACAACAGACAGTACCCAGCGGCGGGCTTTGCTGGCAGGTAAAATCGAAGACATGCTGAACACAGTCGTGCGGCAAATCGGCTTTCACAATTTTGAAACCAGAGTTCATGATATGCGGCAATCGGCTGAACTAACGCTGGATCAGATCAGCGATATCTGGATGGAAACACAAAGCGAAGCGTTAGGTTCTGCTATCCGTTTGGATGATACATACCGGCCGCTTTGGGGGTTTATCCCGCATTTTATCCATGTGCCGTTTTATGTTTATGCCTATGCGTTTGGTGATGGACTGGTTGGGGCGCTGTGGCAAAAATATCAACATGCCGGCACCGATGCTGATCGTGCCGCTTTTGTTGCGGCTTATCAGGATTTATTGCGCGCGGGCGGCACCAAACGTCATGACGAAGCGCTAGCACCGTTTGGACTGGATGCGCGTGAGCCGGCATTCTGGTCATCAGGGCTGGATATGATTGCAGGCATGATTGATCAGCTGGAAAATGAATTATCCGGCATAACAGATAACGGAAATAAGGTGACAGATGGCTGATGAGAAATCAGGAATAGGCGGCCGTTTCCGGCGTTATGCCCGTGTGACCGGCACGATGGGTAATCTGGCTATAAAAATGGCTGGTGAGCGCTATCTGGGCATTAAGATCAATCGCGAAGAACACGCGGCAAAGTTGCGTGATGCGCTGGGTGGACTGAAAGGCCCGTTGATGAAAGTCGCGCAAATCCTTGCCACGATTCCCGAAGCCCTGCCGCGTGAATATGCCGAAGAACTGGCTAATCTGCAAACTGATGCACCGTCTATGGGCTGGCTGTTTGTTAAGCGCCGCATGGCATCCGAACTGGGTTCGGACTGGCAGGCGCAATTTGCCGAGTTTGAAAAAACCGCCGCCGCCGCCGCGTCGCTGGGACAGGTGCATCGCGCCACTGGCCATGACGGAGCACATCTGGCGTGTAAGCTACAATATCCGGATATGGCGTCAGCGGTGCAAGCAGATTTGCGCCAGCTGAAATTGATCTTTTCGCTTTATGAGCGATATGACAAAGCGATTTCAACATCCGAGATTCATACAGAACTGGCAGAACGGCTGGAAGAAGAACTGGACTATCGGCGCGAGGCGGCAAATATGCGGCTTTACCGTGCCATGCTCAATGATGTTGAGGGCGCCCATGTGCCGGAAACGGTTGATGCGCTTTCTACACAGCGGTTGTTGTCTATGACATGGCTAGAAGGTTCTAAGCTGAAAACATTTATTGAGGAAAACGAAGATCAGTCCCTGCGTAATAAGGTAGCAGAAAACATGTTCCGGACATGGTATGTTCCGTTTTATTACTATGGCGTTATTCATGGTGACCCCCATCCCGGCAATTATACCATTACCAAAGATGGTGGTGTGAATTTGCTGGATTATGGCTGTATTCGTTTGTTTAGGCCGGATTTTGTTCGGGGCGTGATTGAACTTTATCAAGCGCTGCGTGATGATAACGAAGAACAGGCCGTGGCCGCCTATGAGTATTGGGGATTTAGAGGACTGGATCGGGAAACCGTAAATGTCTTGAACATATGGGCACGTTTCATTTACACTCCATTACTAGAAGATCGTGCCAGACCCATTCAGGATATGCGTGGTGGTGCTTATGGGCGCGAGCTGGCGATGCAGGTTCATGAAGAGTTAAAACGCATTGGTGGCGTAAAGCCCCCGCGGGAGTTTGTTTTAATGGATAGAGCCGCGCTTGGTTTAGGCTCTGTTTTCATGCATCTGAAAGCTGAAGTAAACTGGCATCGTCTGTTTGAAGGTTTGATAGATGATTTTGATGTGGAAACATTAAGGAGCCGCCAAAAAGAAACGGCTCAACTTGCAGGACTGCCAGACCATCTCTGGCAACATAATACTACGGAAGACGCTGAACGTGAGGATAAATGATGATAATTGGAATTCCAAAAGAAACACGAAGTGATGAAAGTCGTGTCGCCGCCGTACCGGATACCATTAAAAAACTTATTGGTCTGGGCTTTTCGGTTGCTGTTGAAAAAAGTGCTGGTGATGCTGCACTTATTCCCGATAGCGCGTTTGAAGCGGCTGGTGCCAGCATGGTAACAACCGTCAAAGCGCTTGGTGCTGATCTGGTATTCAAGGTGCGGCCACCTAGCAAGGATGAGATTGGCAAAATGTCTGCTGGCTCAACGCTGATCAGCTTGATGGAGCCGTATAGCGAAACCGATACCGGTGCGATGCTGGGTGATGCTGGTGTAACCGGATACGCGCTTGAGCTGGTGCCACGGATTACACGGGCGCAATCAATGGATGTTCTGTCCAGTCAGGCTAATCTGGCCGGATATCGTGCCGTGCTTGAGGCAAGCGCCGTATTTACCCGTGCCTTTCCCATGATGATGACGGCGGCAGGAACAGTGCCGCCAGCCAAGGTGCTGGTTATGGGTGCCGGTGTTGCCGGATTGCAGGCAATCGCGACGGCCAAACGGCTTGGCGCGGTGGTGTCTGCTACGGATGTGCGGCCAGCGGTGAAAGAACAGGTTGAATCGCTGGGCGGTAAATTTGTTGCTGTCGAAGACGAGGAGTTCAAGGCGGCAGAAACATCAGGTGGCTATGCCAAAGAAATGAGCGATGGCTATAAAGCCAAACAGGCCCAGCTGATTGCTGATACAATCAAGACACAGGATATTATTATCACAACGGCGCTTATTCCCGGACGTCCGGCACCGGTTCTGGTAACGGAAGACATGGTTAAATCCATGAAACCGGGGTCGGTTATTGTTGATCTGGCGGTGGAACAGGGCGGTAACTGTCCATTGAGTGAATCCGGAAAAGTCACCGTCAAACATGGCGTGACTCTGGTCGGATATACTAATATCGCTGGTCGTCTGCCTGAGGTAGCGTCCAGTCTATATGCCAAGAATGTGCTCAATTTTATGACAAATCTGTGGGACGAAGAAAGCAAGTCCCTCAAAACAGATAGTGATGATGAAATCATTACCAGTAGCCTAATTACCAAGACGGCAAAGCCAGCCAAGTCGACAAAAGCGGCAAAGCCAGCTAAGGCGTCTACAGAAAAGGAAGGGGATAAAGATGGCGAGTGATGTTCTGCTGTCACAAGCAAAAACAATTTCCGGACAGGCATCCGAATTGCTGGAATCCAGCAAGTCGCTTGAGAATGCCATTACCAGCATGAGTTCTGAGGCGGTTGGGCATGGGGCTGTTGAGCCGCTTTATTTCGGATTAACAGTTCTGGTTCTGGCCTGTTTTGTTGGCTATTATGTGGTCTGGCGTGTAACGCCTGCTCTGCACTCGCCATTGATGGGTGTGACCAATGCCATTTCTTCGGTGATTATTGTTGGTGCTTTAATCGCGGCGGGGCCATCGGAGTTTGGCTTTGCCCAGATCATGGGCTTTATCGGGGTCATTCTGGCATCCATTAATATCTTTGGTGGATTTATTGTAACCCAGCGCATGCTGGCCATGTTCAAGCGTAAAGGGAAATAGATATGGGCGCGTCATTTTCAGCATATCTTTATCTGATCGCCGCCGTGATGTTTATCATGGCTTTGCGCGGTCTATCGTCACCAGAAACAGCACGTTCTGGTAATTTTTATGGCATGGGTGGTATGGCGATTGCCATTCTGACCACGATATCCCTGCCTGAGGTTAACAGTTATGGGTTGATCATTGCCGGTATCGTCATTGGTGGCGGTATTGGCGCCTTTATTGCCATGCGTATTCAAATGACGGCCTTACCACAACTGGTGGCGGCGTTCCATTCGCTGGTTGGTCTGGCGGCCTGTACCGTTGCGATGGCGGCGTTTTATAACCCCACGCCGTACGGCATTGGTGTTCCGGGCAATATTGCCATGGGCAGTCTGATTGAAATGTCATTAGGTCTGGCGATTGGTGCGATTACCTTCACCGGTTCCATCATTGCGTTTGGTAAACTGCAAGGTCTGATCACGGGCAAGCCGGTTACCTTTCCCGGCCAGCATATTCTGAATGCCGCGCTTGGTATTCTGCTGATTGCGCTAGTGGCGTGGATGGCAACAACAAACAGCATTGTTGCGTTCTGGCTTGTATTTGTGCTTGCGCTGGTTGCTGGTGTTCTGATCATTATTCCTATTGGTGGTGCGGATATGCCGGTGGTGATATCCATGCTTAATTCCTATTCGGGATGGGCGGCCGCTGGTATCGGATTTACGCTTGGTAATCCGTTACTGATTATCACTGGCTCACTGGTTGGGGCGAGTGGTGCTATTCTGTCCTATATTATGTGTAAGGGGATGAACCGGTCTTTCTTCAGCGTGATTCTGGGTGGCTTTGGCGGTGAAGCGGCAACAGGTACTGCCGCAGATAACGGCGATAAAGTCGTTAAGCAGGGCAGTGCCGATGATGCCAGCTTTATCATGGGTAATGCGTCATCTGTCATTATTGTTCCGGGTTATGGCATGGCCGTAGCACAGGCACAGCACGCGTTGCGCGAAATGACGGATATGTTGAAAGCCGAAGGCGTTGAAGTGCGATACGCTATTCATCCGGTGGCTGGCCGTATGCCGGGGCATATGAATGTTCTGCTAGCTGAAGCCAATGTTCCATATGATGAAGTGCTTGAACTGGATGAAATCAACCGTGATTTTGCCCAGACTGATGTGGCGTTTGTCATTGGGGCGAATGATGTGACTAATCCGCTGGCGAAAACGGATCCAACATCTGCCATTTACGGCATGCCTATTCTGGATGTGGAACGTGCCAAGACGGTACTGTTCGTCAAGCGTTCTATGGCATCGGGCTATGCCGGAGTCGATAATCCGTTATTCTTTAACGACAACACCATGATGCTATTTGGTGATGCTAAGAAAGTGTGTGAAGACATTATTAAAACCATGTCAGGTGGTCACTAGATCATTTAAAACCAGATATGGGATTAATTGCGGTTCTGGCCAGATGACCGGCATGATGACGGGATACATAATGGCCGGAACCAATTGATTTTCCATCACATGACAAAAAATAAAGCCACCTCAAAAACAGGTGGCTTTTTTAATAGATCAATTATGGAAGGCTTGGACTAAAAGCCCTCACGCTCAAGCCGCTTACGCATCAGTTTACGCACACGACGAGTTGATTCTGCCGTTTCACGAGCGCGCCGTTCGGACGGCTTTTCGTAATTACGACGGTTTTTCATTTCACGGAACATCCCTTCGCGTTGCATCTTCTTTTTCAGGACGCGCAGAGCTTGATCGACATTATTGTCTCTGACTGTTACGAACACTTTGGCATCATTCCTTTCGAATATTCTCGATGATTTATCATTATCTATCATAATTTGAGGATTAATCCATCAAAAAGACAGAGTTTTCACTCAAGAAGTGGTGCTTATAGCATAGATCATAACGCATGCAAAGCCCAAAGGCATATATAATCCGCCAAATACTCCTCAAATATGCGCCTAATAAATGGCGGGTTTTCGAAAAGGATTGCACATCACCAGATCATACCTATATAACATAACAAAGGTGATAATGATGGAAAACGTTGATATTCATACCATAGTAAACGCCATGCTGGTTCATGTTCCATTCGATGGATGGACAGATAAAGCCATGGAAGCCGCAGGGCAAGACCTTAATCTGTCAGCGGATGACTTGGCAAAACTGTTTCCGCGTGGCGCTATCAGCGCAGTAGAAGCCTTTGTCAGTATGAGCGATCAGGACATGATCAAAGCCTTTGCCGCATTGGAACATCGTCCCGACGGTGTGACCGCGACTATCAAAGCGCTAATCATGATCAGACTGGATGCCGCTGCTCCGCATCGCGAAGCGATATCACGGGCATTGCAAATGCTGGCACGCCCACAACATGCACCGGTTGCTGTCCAGACACTTTACCGTTCTATTGATTGCATGTGGCGTATTGCCGGTGACAGATCGGTTGATTTTAATTTCTATTCCAAGCGGATATTGCTAGCTGGCGTATATAGCGCAACTCTGGCGTATTGGGTTGCTAATCCGGGGGCGGATCATGACAAACTGGATCAGTTTATCTCTCGCCGTCTGCGTGAGGTATCATTCCTTCCTAAAGTAACGGCACCTGCTCGCCAAATGGCAAAGACAGGCATGAAAATGGCCGGACGAATGATGGGGCGGCTATCGCCGCCATGGGTTCGTTCCTGAACCGGTTATTTGTCTGTTGTTGATATGTTCTAGAAAAGAGTTGTGCCGTGCCTATTAAAATTCAATCTGATCTTCCTGCCCGTGCGGTGCTGGAAGACGAAAATGTTGATCTGATCATTAGTGATCGTGCTGTGCTGCAGGATATCCGGCCGATTAAGCTATTGTTTCTTAATCTGATGCCCAAAAAAGAAGAAACGGAAATTCAGTTTGCGCGTCTGCTGGGCAATAGTCCTTTGCAAATTGAGCTTACCCTGATGACCACCGCCAGCTATAAACCGCGCAATACCGAACCGGGCTATCTGCGCCGGTTCTACCGGTCGCTGGATGATGTGCGGGATGAGTTTTTTGACGGTATTATTATCACCGGTGCACCCGTAGAACAGCTGGATTTCGAAGATGTCAATTACTGGCAAGAACTGGTGGCCATTATGGATTGGTCACGCGATCATTGTTTCCGCCGGTTGGGGATATGCTGGGGCGGGCAGGCGCTTCTTTATCATTTCCATCAGATAAAAAAGCATCTTATCGGGCAAAAACTGTTTGGCGTTTTTGATCATAAACTTACCGAAAATGCATCGCGGCTGATGAAAGGCTTTACCGATAGTTTTCCTATGCCGGTATCACGCTTTACCGAAAACCGGTCGGAGGAAATTCGCCATCATGACCGTTTGGATATTCTGGCTGAAAGCCCGGATGCCGGCCCCGGTATTGTTCGCCATCACGATACAGGTGATTTATATGTGCTTAACCATCTGGAATACGATGCGCATACGCTGGCGGCGGAATATCATCGCGATCAGATTGAGGGGCTGGAAACCGCCTTGCCGTTAAATTATTTTCCCAATGATGATCCTGATCATGCACCAGTCAATTACTGGCGGCCATTTGCGTTTCTATTCATCACAAACTGGATACATGATTTGTATCAGGCCACCCCATTTGATCTATCGACACTTCGCAAGCAGGATTAATCCAGCCGTTCGTTAAGATGTGCCATTTTCCGGCCATGGCGTGCTTCTGCTTTGCCGTATCGGTGGATATGCACCCCTGAACGGCCAAAAGCAGCGTCTAGTTCCGGCATGTCTTCGCCCAGAATATTTGTCATCCGCCATCGGGCATGAGCATGGGTAGAACCAAGCGGTAATCCAGCGGCAATGCGAACCAGTTGTGCAAACTGGCTTGTATCCGCGCCTTCGATAGTCCAGTGGAATGAATTATGTGGCCGTGGGGCAATTTCATTAAATAATAGCGTGCCAGATGAAGTGATAAACATTTCCACCGCCAGAACACCAGTCAGATCAAGATGTTCAGCGATAGCCATAACCGCATCCATACCTTCTTTTTCCAGTGCAGGTGATAATATATCTGCGGTTGCTGGTGCTTCACTAATATGCAGAATGCCGTTGCGGTGCTGATTAATACTGGCTGGCCATGTTGTCATCTGGCCGTGCTGATCTCTGGCAACAAGAAAGCTGGCTTCAGCAGAAAAATCAATCAGCTCTTCCAGTATCAGATCATCAGACCCCATCTGGGTAAAGGCATCATCCGGCATAGTATCAACAGATAACCGCATCTGGCCTTTGCCATCATATCCCATGCGGCATGTTTTCAGGATACCGTGGCCAAATGTTGCTATGGCATCTGCTAAACTGGCCGGATTATTAATGGCGCTAAAACGCGGAGTGGCAATGCCAAGGGATTGCGCCATTGTTTTTTCTTTTAGCCGGTGCTGGGCAATGCCCAATGCCTTGCCCCCCGGACAGACGGGAATATGTTCGGCCAGTATATCCATTGCGGTCACCGGAACATTTTCAAACTCACAGACCACGGCCGATACTGATTTGGCAAATGCAGTCAGCGCGGTAGTATCATCATAATCGGCGCGTGTTACCATGCTGGCAATATCGGTCGCCGGCGCATCACCCATCGGGGCAAAGACATGACAACGATAACCCAGCGCTGATGCGGATTCTATAATCATGCGCCCTAGCTGGCCACCACCAAGCACCCCGATCATTGCTGTTTCTGGTAAAGCATGTTGTGGCATCATGATCAGGCCGCTTTCCTAATTATCGTCAACAGGGGAAACAGCAATGGCATCGGTTTGATTTTGCCGCCACGCCTTAAGCCGCTTGGATAGATCATCATCGGCCACTGCAACAATAGACGCGGCCATTAATCCGGCATTTGTTGCACCAGCATGACCGATAGCAAAACTGGCCACCGGAACACCAGCAGGCATCTGAACAATAGACAAAAGCGAATCCATGCCTTTCAATGCTTTGCTTTCCACCGGAACACCCATAACGGGAATCGTTGTATATGCCGCCAGCATGCCGGGCAGATGCGCCGCCCCGCCAGCACCGGCAATAATAACCTGTATGCCATTATCCTGTGCCTGTTCGGTATATGATTTGAGCCGGTCAGGGGTGCGATGCGCAGAAATAATGCGCGTCTCATAAGTCACCTGAAGCTGATCCAGTATATCAGCAGCATGACGCATGCAAACCCAGTCAGACTGGCTACCCATACAAATACCGATCCGTGGTGAGCTAATCGTCATGATAATCTCCTCAATTTAGTATGGTGCCAGAACATAATAAACATAATATTAGGCAATGATATCGGGTAAGAGTTTCTGGTTTATGATCCTGATCTCATCCTTGATACCAAGCTTACGTTTTTTGAGCCGCTGTAATTTGAGGATATCAACCGTTGTCCCAAGCGCAAGCTGTTCAATGACTTCATCCAGATCACGATGTTCAAGCGTCAGCTGTTCTAGCCGTTTGCGAAGCTGAATTTTAATTGCATCATCATCAAAATCATCCGTGCTCATCTTACATGACCAGCCTTTTTGTGGTTATGAGATATGTGAACGTCCGTGCAGAAGATGTATTCGCGCAAACGCACATATCAGGGAAGTTCGGATATACCCTGCACCTGATCAGATGGTGATTTTACGTTATCGCCAGTTTTGGTGATAGCATGATCAAGCGCATCTTGCGTACATAGACCAAGCATCACCGGATGTTTGGCAGAAATATTCGCAATGTTCCAATGTGACCGTTCACGGATTTTCGTAATGGTATCGCGTGTTGTGCCAACAAGCTTGGAAATCAAGCTGTCTTTCATATTGGGGTGATGTTTAACCAGCCACGCAATGCCATCCGGCTTATCGCCACGTTTGGCAAGCGGGATATAGGTTGGGCCTTTGGTGCGGTTAGTCGGTTCAGGCAAAGTGGTTGTTGACCGGACAAGTCTTGCATCCGCATCGGCTTCGCAACGATCCAGTTCTTCCTGGGATAGCTGTTTGTTCAGTACCGGATCATAACCGCGTATGCCGCCACCAACATCACCATCGGCAATGGCCTGGACTTCCAGGTCATGAAGTTGGCAAAAATCGGCAATCTGGGCAAAGGTTAGCGCCGTGTTATCAATCAGCCATACAGCGGTAGCTTTAGGCATTAGCAAATCAGTCATTTTGCCTCCAGAGCGAGCGGCGGGAAATAAGGATCAGCACCAAAACAATCAGAAGTGCGGGCGATACCCATAACCCGAAAATTAATAAAAAAGATCATGACATCAGTCACTATTGATCCAACCCCCATTGCATACGCGCAAATTGTCTTGAAATCAAGCCTTTGTGGTGCTTTTGGCAATAGTTAGCGGTATAATTTGATCTGTTCCGACCATTAATGTTTGGCCGGTGTCCAGCGCATCTAGCCGGATATTGGCAAGCCCGATCCAGCCATCGCCGTCCCTGACAATCGCCAGCGTTTCTCCAGCCAGTTTATCATTTGCGTGAATATCAGCAGGAACAGAAATATCAGTTGTGGCCACAAAAGGAATGTATCGCCGTTTTAACAAGCCCCGATAGCGGGTTCTTGCGGTGACTTCCTGACCGATAAAACAGCCTTTGTTGAAACTGATAGCGCCTTGCCTGTCCATTCCGGCTTCTAGTGGTAGTGCTTTTTCTGCTGGCAGCTCCGCGCTTCCTTCGGGGATGCCATGCCGATAGCGCAACGCGTGATAGGCAGTATTATCATCTGCTATTCTGACCGCTTGATTAGAATGCGGCATGCCATAATAACGGCTGGCGGTGATTTCCTGAAAACGGCTATCGCGGAGCCATCCATCCATATGATCTGGAACTGCCAAAGCAAAAACAGGCTCATCCAGCAGTGTTAGCGCAATATCCCGCCGGAGCCGGTATAGCCGGAGTTTCTTGATCAGATCATCAAGCCGGTGTTCATCACATTCTAGCCGGAAGCCATCGGGGATACGGCTGATCAGCAGATCAAAAATAATCCGTCCTTGCGGGGTCAGCAAAATGGCCGGAACAACTTGATCGGCGGTTATGGTAGCCATATCAAGGGTCAGCAAATCATTGAGAAATGCTTCTGCCTCAACGCCGGTAACGCCCAGACAGCCACGCCCATTAATGCGCCATATGATGATCTGATTATCTGTCATGATTATAATGATATGGCCATTTTGTTACTAGTCTTCAAGGGTTGCTTTTGGGGTTGCTTTGGGGGTGAATTCGCGAAGTACCTTTAGGGCGACCTAACCAGCATCCGGCAAAGCCCAGCATGCCAGCAATAACAGGAACAGCACCCATCACAATCAAAATAGCGTTCAGCCCATAACCGGCATCAATCATAATGCCAATACCAGCTGGTGATAATGCTGATGCAAATACCATAAGCGCGTGCATCACCGCCTTGATTCCGCCCAGATGACGCGTGCCATATAGTTCTGCCCAGATTGGCGTGACAACCGGATACACTCCGCCCTGTATTAATCCGAAAATAGCAAAATATACCCAGACCATCATGGGTGAGCTGATCTGGCCGAGCAGAAAGACAGGCCATGCCAGAAAAGCCACAATAAACGGTGCAATTGCGGTGGCCGAAAACCGGTCAACCATCGCACCGCCAATCAGTGAGCCAAAAATGCTTAACGCGGCATAAACCGTATATCCGCTTGCCCATAATGGAAGCGGGATGTTTTTCAGATCAGCAAAATAAATCTGGTGAAAGAATAATCCGGTTGAAGTAAAGCTAGGTGCTAATACCAACCCGGCTAGCAACAGAAACCGCCATTGAAAAATAACCTGCCGTGTTGTCCAGTGATTACCATCACGGCCAGCGGCCAGACCATCAACGCCGGCGCCATCCTGACCATCCTGCCGGCCAGAAAGCATCAGTGTTGCCGGTATCATAACCACCAGAAGTAGGATTGTTGTCACCTGCCAGATTTGCCGCCAGTCCATAACTGCCAATAGCAACAGCGCAAAGGCAGGCATCAGAACTTCGGATAACGGATGGCCTTGCGTGGCAATAGCAACCGCCCGACCACGTTCGGCAACATAGCGGCGGCTCATCGCGGTAGCATAAAGATGACTCATCATACCCTGACCGGTGAGCCGCAGAAAATAAATGCCAAAACCAAGCATGACAGCAGAAGACACGATTGAAAAAAAGCTGGTGGCAAAAGCAAGCCCGATAATGACTGCAAGCGCGACAGGTTGTAGCCGGAAGATATCAACGCTCCGCCCCAAGAAGATAATGGTTGCCGCACTACATAATGTGCCCATGGCGTAAATCATGCCAAAATCACCATGGCTGAGATTTAGCTCACCGCGTATTTCTGCTGAAAATAGTGAGATGAAAAATGTTTGTCCGGGTGAGGAGAAAAACGCCAGCAACACACCAAATAACAGAAATCGCCATTGCGATGTGATGAAGCGGATATTGTTGTGCAAGCTGAATGCGGACATGAAGAATCCAGTAATAGGTCAAAATCAGCTGAAGATCAGGCTTTGCCGTAAGATTAGAATGATATTTTACCAATCAGCGTAACGAATAAACATGCAACGGCAAAGCGTTTTGCACAAAAAAATACCCCCATCACGGGGGGTATTTTAAAAAAGTTTAGGAAAATGATTAAGCAGCAGGTGCACCTTTTGGTGCTGCCAGAACAGCAAGAATGCCGCCAATCAGACCAAGGATAATGCCAATAATTCCAGCAAATCCGCCCATTACCAAAGTGATAACACATACAACCAGCATGATGATGCCCGGCATCCGCGCGCTTTGCATAACCAGAGCCATAATACCAGCTACAAACATAACAATAGATAGCAGCAGGATAACCAGGCTAGCTGTTGCCAGAGTTGATGATACATCTGCTAATTCTGCTGAACCAACACTTCCAGCATCGATTTGTGATAAGGCTGTGCCAAATGATGCTGCCGCATAGGCCAGATAAGCAATAATGGCATTGATAATGCCACCAATAATTCCTAATACTCCACCAGCTACTTTCATTTTAATCTCCTAATTAATAACAATATAAATTACCATTAACACAATTTAGCCATATTCAACATGAAAAATTTAAATCACTGGTAACGACAACATATTGGGTTAAATGGGATCATTGCCAAAACGGTTATCAGTGCTGACACTTGGTGACGCATACCAGACCACCATCCAGACAAATGTGCCGATAAATATGCCAGTAGCTAATGCCATCATCACATAAGCCCCGCCGAAAGAGGAGGCAACGCCGCCTGTATCGCCTGTCAAGACAAACATGGCCGAAACAAAAATAGTAACCATGGCACCACCAAACAAAGCGGAGGCCATAGTCATTGATCCATAAAAAGCAGCAAGCCACCATCCGGTGCGATTAATATCATGAAGCCGTCTGACAGATACGGCAATGCCCGGAATAAATGTGAGCAGGGAAAAAATGATATAGACATAATCGATAAAACCATAGCCCAGACTGGATTCATCAAAATAGGGGTCCATCATGTCTTCAAAAGATGGCATGGAGGCAATTGAATAGATAAAATAAAGCACCCCGATTAAAAATATCATCAGGCTATACCACCAGAACTCACTGCGGCTAGACCGTCCTTTGAAATCAAAATACCTGAATAGGGGAAGAAAGGCGTAATTAAGCGCGTTCATAGCGTATAATCCTGATGTTGTTAATGATATGATAAATATCTAACTATCATTTTTATTGTATTTTTTAAGTGCTGGATACCAGTTTTTTTTTATCATGCCGTTCACATCAGTTAATGTTATGTTTAATTATTAAAATCTAATTTTAGAAGATTGGTTCTATATGTATCACACGCGTCTATTTGCAAAAGCAGCTTTGATAACTGTCATGGTTTGTGGGATTAATCTTTATCTGCCTGTTAGCAAGGGGTGGAGCCATGAATGCATTCCGGCCAGCAATTCGGCGGCGGATATATTTGCCTATAACAGTTGCAAAAGCGATCTGCTTACCGGGACATCTGGCCATGATACTGCCGATAATACAAACAGTGATGCCGCCAGTGATGCCGCCAGAATAGAAGCATTAGAGCAGGAAAATGCCATGCTCAGAACAGAAATCAAAACAATGAAAGCTCGGCTTTTGCAGATTATCGCTGATTATTAATCCGCATGTTCATAAGAATACAGGCAATGAAGCCGTATTGATAAAGCGGGGGGAAATGGTGCTGCTGAGAAGACTTGAACTTCCGACCTCTCCCTTACCAAGGGAGTGCTCTACCACTGAGCTACAGCAGCATAGGCGTGTTTCTATCAGCAAGAGATACAAGATGCAAGACTAAAGCAATGCCGATTACCGCCAATAAAACCTATTCCTATTCAAAACCATTTTAACATAAACCGCACCAGCCGTTTAACCCGTGGCGAGAAAAGTTTAGGCGTGTAAAACGCCCCTGCCGTGCGTTTGCTGGCCTCACCATAAGTAGGATAAGGCGCGATATGTGATGCCATGGTTTTTATGGATGCTTTTGCGGTGATGGCAACCGCCCATGTGCCGATCATTTCACCAGCATGGGGAGCCAGAATGCTGGCACCCAGTATCCGGCCTTTTTTATTGGTAACGGCAATAATCATGCCCTCGGTGCGGCGTTCGGCACGCGCCCGATCATTCTCAGCCAATGGAGTGATCAGCTGTATAGGGTTATGTCCGGCGGCGGTTGCCATATCCATAGTCATGCCAACATGGGCAAGCTCTGGGTCAGTGTAAGTCACCCATGGCACAAGGCTATCATCAATGCGGGCGGGTAAGCGGAATAGCATATTGCGGATTGCTATTCCGGCGTGATAGCCGGCAATATGGGTGAATTGTTGCCGGCCAGACACATCACCAATGGCAAAGACACGCCGATTGCTTGATCGCAAGCGGTTATCGGTTGTGATGCCTGTTCTGGTATAGGCAATGCCAGCCTGTTCCAGATCAAGGCCGTGCAGATTAGGTTGCCGCCCCACCGCCACCAGAAGATGTGAGCCATTGAGGGTGTCTGTGGTTTTCTTATCCCCTGTGGTTTCCTTATCAAGAGTCACCGTGATATCGCCATCCTGTCCGGTGACATGTGAAATCGCGGTAGATTCGATGATATTGATGCCTTCTTGGGTGAGTTGCTGGCGCAGGATAGCAACCAGACGCGGTTCGTCCCGGCGCATGATAGATGATGCGGCCTCAACGATAGTAACCGCCGCCCCTAGCCGCCGCCAGGCTTGCGCCATTTCAATTCCGATAGGCCCGCCACCCATAATAATCAGATGCTTTGGCACATCAGAAAGCGTAAATATCGTTTCATTCGTGTAATATGGCGTTTCTGCCAATCCCGATACGGGCGGTACAAACGGTGATGATCCGGTGGCAACAACAACATACTTGGCTTTCACGGTATAGCCGCCACCTGTTACGGTGCGATGACCGGTAAAGCCTGCGTTTGCTTCAATGACTTTGACTCCCAGACCGCTGAACCGTTCCACCGAATCATGTGGCGCTATGCCTGCGATAACATCTTCGATATGAGCTTTGACTTCGGCCATGTTTACTGTTTTTTTTGCGGTAATTCCCATGGCCGCCATACGCGGATCATGATAGGCCAGTTTCGCTGCTGCCAGCAAAGCCTTGGATGGAACACAGCCATAATTCAGACAATCGCCGCCCATTTTATGGCCTTCGAATAAAACAACTCTGGCGCCCATCTGGCTGGCACCGGCGGCAACAGATAATCCGCCAGACCCGCCACCAATGACACAAATATCTGTTTCCAGCATAGTCATGATTGATCCTTATGACCGGCCTGTTTTGACCGGATGGTTTTCAAAATTGGCGGGATCAGCGCTAATGCCGATAATGCCAGCAAGGGGCCAATATAACGTGGTTCTGATAGCACCGCCAGATTAGGCGTCTCACCGGCTGCGATGAAATCACCAAACCCGATCCCGACATAAACATATACCGCGCTTCCGGGGATGATACCGATAACCGTAGCCAGCATATAGGGCATAACACGCATCCCCAGCATAGCCGGAATAATATTTACCACCCAGAATGGCGCTATGGGCATCATGCGTAAAGCCAGAAGCCAGTAAAAAGGCGACCGGTCAAAACCATGTTTTAGCCGGTTGATAAAGCGTGAACCCGATACCTGAAAAAAGGTGGCCAAAGCCCCGCGCGCGGCTAAAAACACCATCAAAGCGCCAAGGCTGGCCGAGAAAACCACCATAATCACCGCTATCCAGCCAAATAATGCACCACCCATTAGCGTTAGAAAAACCGCCCCCGGAACCGAAAATGCAACCGCAAGCGTGTAAATGGTAATAAACCCAATGATCATGACCAGAACATGTTGCATGATCCACTGGCTTAACGTGCCGTATTGCGCCGCCATGCTATCCCATATATCAATATCGTAAATCTGCATCACAGATAAAATCAGACCTAGCCCAGCCACTAGCACAAACAGCGGAACAAACCGTTTCCATGTCTTTGGTGTATCCGGAATATCAATATCGGGGCTATTGTTCTGAGCCTGATTAACCAAATGCTTATCCTTCACTAATAGCGTTATGCTGAGGGCATTATAAAGCGGTTATTGCAAATTCAATTCACCATACAACGTAGCTTTTTACTTTATGCTAATATGTGTATGAAAATGGCAAATCACAAAAAAGTGATAATTAGCCATTTTCCTGCCTGTTTTTCATGGTAAAAGTTATTCTAGAATGACATCACAGTATCACGGATAATATCCCTTATCGCTGTCAGTTGTTATATGATCATGCAGGAAACCGGTTTGAGATAATATTCATGAATAAACCCAAATCGAAAAAACAGAACACGGAACAACCGGCATCTGATAAAACAGACAGACTGGCACAGGCGTTGCGTGAAAATCTGCTGAAACGTAAATCCCAGAAACGCGGCCGCACAAATAACCCGATCTCACCGCCTGCCGGCAAAGGAGAGCCAGATCATGGATAAATTGAACATTGTTGGCGGTGGCCAGCTTAATGGCGTGATCCCGATCAGTGGTGCTAAAAATGCGGCTTTACCGTTGATGTGTCTGGCCTTGCTAACAGATGACAAATTGATACTGGATGGCTGGCCTGATCTGGCTGATACGCAATCCATGCGCGAATTGCTGGCTAGTCTGAATGTGGAAAGCACAATGCAGGATGATGCTTTGCATATGCAGATAAACGGCCAGATAGGGATAGAAGCGTCATATGATATCGTCCGCAAAATGCGCGCATCCATTTTGGTGCTAGGGCCGTTGCTGGCACGGATGGGCGCGGCCAGAGTATCGCTTCCGGGGGGATGTGCTATCGGCACACGTCCGGTTGATCTGCATATTATGGTGATGGAAAAACTGGGCGCGACAATCACATTAGAAGACGGATATGTTCTGGCCGAAGCCAAACAGGGGTTGATCGGCAATCGCATCACTTTTCCCATGGTTAGCGTGGGGGCAACAGAAAATGCGCTGATGGCGGCCGTACTGGCAAAAGGCCAGACTATTCTGGAACATGCCGCGAAAGAGCCTGAAATTACTGATCTGGCAGAATGCCTGATCGCGATGGGCGCGCATATCACCGGTCATGGCACGGATACCATTATTATTGATGGTGTTGACCGTCTTGGCGGCACAGACCATAGAGTTGTTCCGGATAGAATTGAGGCTGGAACATTTGCGATTGCCGCCGCGCTAACAGGCGGTGAAGTCACATTGCAACATGCGCGGCCAGAACATCTGTCTGCATTAACCACGCTTTTGATCCAGTCAGGAGCATCTGTTACCGCCGGTGATGATCATATGATTGTTGCCGGACATGGCCGGCCTAAACCGGTGGATGTGACTACCGCGCCTTATCCGGATTTTCCAACAGACTTGCAGGCGCAATTTATGGCGCTGATGGTTATGGCGGATGGGGTATCGCATGTTGACGAAACGATTTTTGAGAACCGGTTCATGCATGTTCCTGAATTGATGCGCATGGGTGCTAATATTTCCGTATCTGGCGGCTCTGCCACTATTCAAGGCGTGGATGGATTAATCGGTGCACCGGTGATGGCAACCGATTTGCGGGCTTCGGTATCTTTGGTGCTGGGTGGTCTGGTGGCTAGCGGGACAACAACAGTGCAGCGCATCTATCATCTTGATCGCGGTTATTATCGGCTAGAAGAAAAACTGAATGCTTGCGGCGCGAACATCACCCGCGTCAGGGAATAATCTGGTAGAATCATAATAGAATGAATGAAAATAAGGATATCATGCCATGACAGACAGACAAAAACTGGCGGCATATGATCTGGCAGATTTGACGGTCATATCCGCGCTATTGCAGGATGCCACCGTTCTGATTGGTGATATGGGATATGATGCGGCGGCAGAACAATTCATGCTGGTTGCGGCCAGATTCACCACCGACGATAATCAAAAACGCCGCCGTTTGATGGGCATAAATATAGACGGTGTGAAACGGGCACGGCGGCAGGGCATTGATCTGGGGCGAAAAGAAGACGTGCTATCCTTGCTCAGTGTGACATTTTCCGGTATGTCGATTGATATAACATTTTCCGGTGATGCTATGCTATCACTGGAAACCGATCAGATCAGGGTGTTTGCCGCTGATCTGGATGAAGGATGGGCAACAGGTTTCCAGCCTTCGCATAACAGCGATTGAGGAAAGTACAATCTGATGACAAGCCTTGGGCAGGGATGGCTGGATACGGCGGTTAACGCCGATAAACAGGATAAGCTGATACTGGCTTTGCCAAAAGGCCGGATACTGCATGCTATCCGGCCAATTATGGAACATGCCGGACTGATCCCCGAAGATGGGTTTTTTAATGAAAAAGATCGCCGGTTGCGTTTTACCACCAATGATCCGATGGTGGATATTATCCGTGTCCGCAGTTTTGATGTGGCGACATTCCTTGCATATGGGGCGGCGCAGATGGGTGTTGCCGGTTCTGACGTGTTGATGGAATTTGACCATCCGGATATTTACGCGCCGGTTGATCTGAACACGGGGCATTGCCGGATGGTGGTGGCAACCCGGGCGGAAACATTAACCGAAGAAGACCCCAGAAGCTGGAGCCATGTTCGTGTGGCAACAAAATATCCACGCCTGACCAGCCAGTATTTTGCCGCAAGAGGCGTGCAGGCAGAATGTATCAAGCTAAACGGTGCGATGGAACTTGCCCCCGGATTAGGGTTATGCCGCCGGATTGTTGATCTGGTAGAAACAGGATCAACACTGGAAGCAAACGGACTGGTCGAAGTTGAAGAAATTGCAAAAGTTACCAGCAAGCTCGTTGTAAATCGGGTAGCATGGAAAACCAGACCTGAAGCTATCAGCAATTGGATCAAACGCTTTCGTGAGGCAATAGATGACACTCAGAATTCCCGTTAATCATCCGGATCGTGTGGCAACGCTTGATCATTTTATTACCGGCTCGCGCGCGGTTGTGTCCGATGTTGGCGCAGATGTGGCGCAAATCATTGCCACTATCCGCAAAGAAGGTGATGCCGCTCTGCTTCGTTATACCGAACAATTTGATCATTTTGCCGCTAGCGATATGGCAAAGCTATCGGTGCCATCTGGCCAGCTTAAACAAGCCTATGAACAGCTTGATCCGGATATGCGGCAAGCGCTTGATCTGGCTGCTGACCGGATTACTGCTTATCATGAAAAACAACGGCCATCTGCCGAAGAATGGACAGATCAGGCAGGTGTCCGGCTGGGTATGCGGCATCATCCGGTTGATGCGGCAGGGTTATATGTTCCCGGCGGTAAAGCGGCCTATCCGTCATCTGTTCTGATGAATGCGCTTCCCGCCCGAGTTGCTGGGGTTGATCGTCTGGTGATGGTAACGCCCATGCCGCATGGGGTGGCTAATGATCTGGTTCTGGCGGCGGCATGGCGGGCTGGCATTGATGAAGTATGGGCAATTGGTGGCGCACAAGCGGTGGCGGCGCTGGCCTATGGCACGGATAGCATCCGGCCAGTTGATAAAATTACAGGTCCCGGCAACGCATGGGTTGCAACAGCCAAGCGGCAGGTATTCGGTCAGGTCGGCATTGATTCTATCGCTGGCCCATCCGAAGTTCTGATCATGGCCGATGCCCAGAATAATCCGGACTGGATTGCCATAGATTTAATGGCACAGGCTGAACATGATGAGCTGGCACAATCCATTCTGGTTACTGATGATCAGGATTTTGCCGATGCGGTGTCTGATGCGGTGGATCATGTTCTAACGACTTTACCACGCGCAGAAATCGCTGGTGCGTCATGGCGGGATCATGGTGCTATCATTACGGTTTCCGATTGGGCAGAAGGCGTCGCCATTACTAACCGGCTAGCACCGGAACATCTGGAAATCGCCTTGCCAGATGCTGATGCGATCAGCCAGCAGATAAAACATGCTGGTGCTATTTTCATTGGTGCTTACACGCCGGAAGCGATAGGGGATTATGTGGCCGGGCCCAATCATGTTTTGCCAACATCGCGAACAGCCCGTTTTTCATCCGGGCTTGGCGTGCTGGACTTTATGAAAAGAACAACAACAGTGTCATGTGATAGTGATGCCTTGCGGGAAATCGGTTCAGCGGCGGTTCGTCTGGCTACTGCCGAAGGGCTGGATGCGCATGCGCTATCGGTATCCCGGCGATTGAATGTCTGATAGCCATGACCGCTGCATCTGAACAATCCCGTATTATTGAAATACATCTTGATCAAAAAGATCAGCCGCGTCTTAGCGCCGAATCCGAACATGAGCGTTCCATTGCTATTTTTGATTTGATCGAAGAAAATTTTTTCAAGTTATTATCGGCTGCTGGCCCTTATATTCTTACCTTGCGGAT
Source organism: Alphaproteobacteria bacterium (assembly GCA_024639485.1). Classification (GTDB taxonomy): domain Bacteria; phylum Pseudomonadota; class Alphaproteobacteria; order Puniceispirillales; family UBA1172; genus UBA12202. The sequence goes on along the minus strand of JAHEII010000007.1, from coordinate 3,878 downwards.
AGATGCCAGACATATTCATTTTGAGGTCAAGGATAATGCCAGTCAGCTGTTAGCCAATTTTATGCTGGCGATGGGGCCGTTACGACGGGTAATGCGTGATTATAATATGATCTGTGAGAGCTATTACGAAGCTATTCGCACCAAGACCCCATCACAGATTCAGGCCATTGATATGGGGCGCCGCGCTTTACATGACGAAGGATCAGAAATCCTGCAAACGCGTCTGGATGGAAAAATTGAAATGGATAAAGGCACGGCAAGACGGCTTTTCAGTCTTGTGTTTGTTTTAAAACAAGGGGCATGAACCGGAAGGAAATTGACCCATGACTGATAAAAGTCCGACTACGGATAAAAAGCCACTGAATATACTGTTTGCCTGCACGCATAATAAAATCCGCTCGCCTATGGCTGAGGCTATGATGAAATCAACATATGCGCATCATATTGGTATGGTTGATAGTTGCGGGATGGATGATGGCGGCGATATTGGTGATGGCTTTACCATTGCGGTGATGCAGGAAGTCGGACTTGATCTGATGGACCATGAACCCAAAAGCTTTGCTGATCTGGAATTATTGCCGTTTGATCTGGTAATCTGTTTTTCAGAATCCAGCTATGAGGAAGCAAGCCGGATGCCGATGCTGGCTAATGCCGCGATTGAATACTGGCCTGTCTATGACATGGAGCTGATTGCAGAAGGCCGCGAAGCGCGTCTAAATGCCTATCGGAATGTGCGTGATGATATAAAAACCATGCTGAATGACCGTTTTGAGGGTCTAAATGCATAATATGCTTGACCATGGACAGCGCATTAGCAATAGATGAACACCACTCTTTATCAAACTGGATTTTATGGATGGCTAAAGAAGACTTAATTGAATTTTCGGGCGTAGTAAGCGAATTGCTACCAAATGCGATGTTCAGGGTAAAACTGGACAATGATCACGAAGTGTTAGCGCATACAAGCGGCAAGATGCGGAAAAACCGTATTCGTGTATTGGCAGGTGATCGGGTTAATGTTGAAATGACCCCTTATGATCTGACCAAAGGCCGCATTACTTTCCGTTACAAGTAACGCCGGCATCATGACAGCCTGTCAGGATACGCCCCGCCATCTGGTGCTAGCTTCGGCATCACCAAGGCGGGTAGAATTGCTTGATCAGATTGGCGTTACTGCTGATATTATTCATCCGGCTGATATTGATGAAACGCCAGCGAAAACAGAACGTCCCCGATTATATGTTGAGCGCATAGCACGCGAAAAAGCCCTGGCTGTTGCCGTGCTTTATCCGGATTCCCATGTGCTGGCGGCGGATACGGTTGTTGCGATGGGCAGACGTATCTTGGGTAAGCCTGATGATGAAGCCATGGCGAAAACCTATCTGGAACAGCTTTCTGGTCGCCGCCATGATGTCATGACAGCGGTTGTTCTGATATATCCGGATGGTCAGGTTTTATTCCGGCTATCGCATAGCAAGGTGCGCTTTATGCGGCTTGATAATGCCATGATCGCAACGTATCTAAGCGGTGATGAATGGCAAGGTAAGGCTGGCGGTTATGCTATTCAGGGCAGTGCCGCGATATGGGTTGACTGGATCAGTGGATCATATTCGGGGATTGTCGGTTTGCCATTATCCGAAACTGGCCGGATGCTTCGCCATGCCGGATTGTTGCCGATATCATGACTGATGCCAGTGGTGATGTTTCCGGGTTTGCGGCTATTCTTGATCCCATGCCGGGCTATCAAAGGCTTGCGCTTATCAAACATGGCCAGCTGACGGATATCTGGATCAATGATTTAAGTGATAAAATGCCAGCATATGGCAGTATATTCATGGCACGGATTACCAGCATATTTCCGGAACATAACCGTGTTCAGCTAAATATAGGACAGATGGGTATGGCCAGTATGCGTGTGGCTAATATGCGCGGATCAAAATCTGGCACATTTACCGCAGGCGCGTTAATACCGGTTACCGTTCAGGCGGAACCGCGTGAGCAGAAACCCGCCCAGATGCGGCATGGTATTATTCGGGAAACCCGCTTTGCTATTATTCATCATGTGCCAGATACATCCGGCCAGTTGCATCTGTCACAGCGGCTAAAAGCAGGGCTGGCCAATCAGCAGGCAAGCGAATTGATGGATGCGATAGACACATTGCGCGCATTGGCATTAGCGCATCAATGCCAGATTACCTTGCGTGAACCAGCCCTGCATCACCCTATTGACATGGTGATGGCTAATATTCTTGCGCATGTGAAAGCACTTGATCATGTGGTGGCAGAATCAAAAATCATAACCACACAGGGCATACTGGCACCGGCGTTATCGCTTGCACAAATAGCAGAACAACATGTTCAGTCGGAACATATCTGCATTGATCATGATGGCCGGCAATGGGCAGATGCCGATATAGATCAGCAAATAGACATAGCGTTAAGCCCAAGCCTGCCCATCCCCGAAGGCGGAATTCTGCATATATCTACCCCGCCGGGGGCAGCGGTAATTGATGGTGATAGTGGAACATCGCGGCTATCGCCTGATGCGCTAGCCTCTGCCATGATCACACCACTGGCCAGACAGATACAGCTTCGCCGGATAGCTGGCGCGATTGTGGTGGATTTTCCGCGTATGGATCACGCTGGCAAAGACCGTATTCATCAGACCATGCTAGATGAATGCGGCAATGATCCGTTGCGCCCAATATGTTATGGATGGACAAAAGGCGGGCTATACACGCTGGATAGACGGCACCAAAGACGGCCGCTATCTGATGTTCTGGATTGGCATAAAGTCCCGGCAAAACACGCGGCTATCGCCGCATTGCGCCAACTATGGCAATCAGGACAATCAGGGCAATCAGGACAGAATAAGGATAGCGGCAATAAAAACGGTTTGCCGCCCCGATTGCATCTGACCCAGTCTATGCAAGACTGGTTGAATGGAGATGGGCGGGCAATCTATGACGCGGTATGTGCGGACTTGCCATTGCCATTGCCGCCGGAGTGGATTAATGTTCAGCCGTAAGCATTGTAATAAAAACATGCGATTTAATATGAGGAGCCAGCCAGCATGCCAGTCAAATGTCCGACATGTGGAACGCTATCCGTGCAACCATATAGCCCGTTTTGTTCAGAACGATGCGCGTCGGTCGATCTGGGGAACTGGTTTTCCGGCAAATATGCTGTTCCTACTGATGCTGAACCAGACGAAGAAGAACTGGATGCTATCATTGATGCTATGGAAACAGAAAATGCCGATATCAGCGGTGATGACAAGGCAACCGATAGCCAACAAGGGGCTGAAATTATGCCTTTTCAAAGAAAATAGTCTGCATTGATATTTCCCACGCGTCTTTGGCTGGACATATGGGATAAGATCGGCTAGATCATAAATGCAGGTGATAATGTTTTGCATTTATCACGCACCAGATGCCCAGGTAGCTCAGTTGGTAGAGCAGCGGACTGAAAATCCGCGTGTCGGTGGTTCGAATCCGCCCCTGGGCACCACTTTTCCCCTTCTAATATATTGTAATTCAACAGTTATTTAAGATTTAATCACCAATCATCAACTCATAGTTAATGATTAAGATTCTCTCATAAACTAGCTATTTGTCAAAGCCATTGTGACCCAGTTGTGACTGGCGTAATCGCGTGAAGACCAGACTAGGCCTTGGTTAGCTGGCAGTTTCTTATGCAAAATGTGTAAAGTCATTTTGACCGAGGCAGGGTATTTGGGTCCCATGGTGAGCTGAGAAGGGCCTGGGTAGCGTTGGAAATTCACCTTTTTCAAAATAGAGCTAAAGGGTCGAGTTGTTGTTCTTATTTTGTTTGTTGGTTCTTTAGCCCATTAGCAGGTTCTTTGAGATGGGCTTATC
>JAHEII010000030.1 GCA_024639485.1 Alphaproteobacteria bacterium | reverse complement strand
AATAATCATGTCCATGTGTTATCCGAAGCGCGAATTGATCTGACAGAGCTGGATGTCATTCTGATGCGGCAAGACCCGCCATTTGACATGCATTATATCACCGCTACCTATCTGCTTGAAACTATTATGGATAAAGTGCTGGTTGTTAATCATCCGGCATCGGTTCGAAATGCACCAGAAAAGCTGGTTGCGACACAGTTTCATGAACTCATGCCACCAACACTAATCACTAGCGATATTTCAGAAATCAAAGCGTTTCGGGCAGAATATGAAAATATCATTGTTAAGCCTCTTTATGGCAATGGCGGAAGCGGTGTTTTTCATATGAAACCCGAAGATACCAATCTATCCAGTTTGATTGAAACCATGTTGCTTATTGATCGCTCACCGTTAATGATACAGCAATATCTGCCAGCTGTTTCGCAAGGTGATAAGCGTGTGATTATGATTGACGGGGTTGCCGCCGGTGCGGTAAATCGTGTTCCAGCCAAGGGTGAAGCACGATCCAATTTGCATGTTGGCGGTAAAGCCGAACGATCTGATCTGGATGATAAAGACCTACGCATTGCAGACGCTATCGGATCATTTTTAAAAGAAAAAGACCTGCTGTTTTGTGGCATTGACGTTATCGGTGGCTATTTAACCGAAATCAATGTGACATCACCAACTGGACTGCGTGAGATTAAAACATTAAGCGGAATTGATCTGGCTGTTAATATCTGGGACAGCATTACATCAAAATTATAACACTATCACCGCTATCATGATATTGGCGGCAATGACCGGTAATGCATCGCTTCGGCGATATGCGACCGTGAAACCGTATCGATCCCATCCAAATCAGCAACACTTCGCGCCACCCGCATAACACGGTGATATCCCCGCGCTGATAACCGTAATGTTTCCGCACTATTCGTGAGGAATGCTTTATTATCTGCGCTCATCTGCATGACCGTTTCAAGTTGAGCGCCATCAAGTTGCGCATTGATTATTCCGTCCGATTGCTCCTCCCGTTGAAAGCTCCGCATACGGGCATCCTGAACACGGCGGGCGATATCCTGACTGGATTCACCGGAACGGTGGTCTGATAAAGCAGAAATCGGAACTTCGGATACTTCGATCAGCATATCAAACCGGTCAAGCAATGGGCCTGATATTATGGCCATATAGTCACGTCCACAACGTGGAGCTTTTGCGCAAGCGCGCAAGGGATCACCAAGATATCCGCATCGGCATGGATTCATGGCGGCAATCAGCTGAAACCGTGCCGGATATGTTACATGATGGTTAGCCCGGCTTACCACCGCTTTACCTGTTTCAATCGTTTGCCGCAAGGCGTCCAGCTGATGGGCTGGCCATTCAGCCAGTTCATCAAGAAACAGAACACCACCATGGGCAAGGCTAACCTCACCCGGTTTGGCACGAACGCCACCGCCAACAAGCGCCGCGACTGATGATGAATGATGTGGATCACGATAGGGGCGGGACACAATCAACCCGCCTTTATCCAGATATCCGGCGATAGAATGGATCATGGTAACATCAAGTGATTCTTTGGCCAGCATCGGTGGCAAGATACCAGCCAAGCGTGAGGCCAACATGGATTTACCTGAACCGGGTGGCCCCATCATCAACAGATTATGGCCGCCAACCGCTGTTATTTCCATGGCGCGTTTTGCCATATCCTGTCCAACCAGATCAGACATATCCGGAAAAGATAATTGTGTTTCGGCTACCTTGCCTTCAGGGTCAGAAAGCACCTGCTCACCACGCAAATGATTAATCAGGGTCATTAAGCTTGGCGCAGCAATAATGTTCATTTCACCGCCCCATGCGGCTTCAGGGCCATTTACCGCAGGGCAAATCAACCCCATCTGTTTGGCCACCGCACCAATAGCCGCCGCCAGAACACCATTAACACCGGTAATGGTTCCATCTAACGCCAGCTCACCCATGACAATCATTCCGTCAACACTATCAGAAGGAACAGCACCCATAGCAACCAGCAATCCCAGCGCAATAGGCAGATCAAAATGTGATCCTTCTTTGATCAGATCAGCCGGTGCCAGATTAACCGCAATCCGTTTTGGCGGTAACGATAACCCCAACGAAGATAAAGCCGCCCGGACTCTTTCTTTGGATTCACTCACGGCTTTATCAGCCAGCCCGACAATCGCTATATTCGGCAGACCGTTTGACAGATGTACCTGCACATGAACCGGAACAGGTTCAAGGCCACGAAAGGCTAGGGTTTGTATGGATGCCTGCATAAATTTATCTTACGATGTCTTATTCTTGTTTAGATTGTAAGGTTGCATAAATCCCAACGCAATACAAGCATACAGCAAATGCAACGCCATAACCTCAAAGGATAAGTAGTAAATCAGCAGAAAATCAGATCATGTTTTGCGCGACAACATGGCACCAAGCGGCGCGCCACCCAACACATGACCATGCAGATGTGGCACTTCCTGACCACCATTTTTGCCGGTATTGACAATCACGCGATAACCATCACTGGCGATCCCTGTTTTCTTGGCAACGCGAGCCAATGCCCGCACCCAATTTGCCAGTTCCGCATCACTGGCCTGATCAGCAAAATCGGTAAGGTCTTTATATGCACCACGCGGTATAACCAAATGATGTTGTGGGGCTTGCGGATTAATATCGGCAAAGCTGATAGTGTGATCATCCTGATCAATCGGTGCAGAAGGCAGGCGGCCATCCAGAATCTGTGCAAAAATATTATCTGGATCATAACTCATGACTATTCTCCCTTAAATTGATTTTGCCGTCTGTTAGCTACGGCTAGCTTTTTCTTCAATGCCGGATTGCTGGCGACGGCGGGATAGCTCATCCCATAATTCATCAAGCGTAATATCAGCGGCGGCCAATACCACCAGCAAATGATAAACCACATCAGCGGCTTCACCAATAAGTTCATCCCGATTACCAGCCATGGCCGCAATAATGGCTTCTGTTGTTTCCTCGCCAAGTTTGCGGGCAGGCAGGCTGGGGGCTTCTAGTAGTAATCGTGCTGTCCATGATTTTTTCGGGTCTTCACCACGGCGGGACAGGATAATATCATAAAGCTCTTGCAGGATGGGGTTGCTCATTGCTTTGCTCCTTTTATCGGTCGGGGTTATCAAGCGGGGTTATCAAGTGGGCTAGGGTATGCGAACAACCAGCCCATGATCTGCCATATGGCGTTTGACAGTATTCATATCCAGCAAGCCAAAATGAAAAATGGATGCCGCTAATACCGCTGAAGCATGACCATTATTGACCGCCGCCACCATATGATCTGCATTACCGGCACCGCCTGATGCAATAACCGGAACAGAAACAGCATCACTTACCGCCCGTGTTAAAGGAATATCATAGCCGTCTTTTGTGCCGTCTGCATCCATTGATGTCAGCAGGATTTCACCAGCACCCATAGCACAAGCTTTTTCTGCCCATGCAATCGCATCCATTCCGGTTGGTGTTCGCCCGCCATGGGTATAAACCTCAAACCAGCCATCGTCATGCCGGCGGGCATCTATGGCCAGCACGACACATTGGCTGCCAAAACGGGACGCAGCTTCTGATAATAATTCCGGATGTTTTACCGCAGATGAATTGACAGATACTTTATCAGCACCAGCCAGAAGCAACCGCCGGAAATCAGCAACTTCGCTAACACCGCCACCAACCGTTACCGGCATAAAACAATGATCTGCTGTCTGGCTAATGACATTTGCCATCGCCTTTCTGCCCTCAATGCTGGCTGAGATATCCAGAAAGCACAGCTCATCAGCACCGGCATCATTATATATTTTAGCCTGTTCCACCGGATCACCAGCATCAACCAGATCAACAAAATTGATGCCTTTGACCACACGGCCTTCGTGAACATCAAGACAGGGAATCACGCGAACAGCAAGCATCAGACACCTGTTTGGTAGGTTATGGCATCTTCGAGCCGAAGCCGCCCATCATAAATCGCACGGCCAATGATCACCCCGTCAACCGATGTTCCTGCCAGACGTTTAATGTCTGTTATATCCGCCACCCCACCTGATGCAATGACTGGAATAGATACAGCATCGGCCAGTGCTAATGTGGCTTCGTCATTAACCCCCTCAAGCGCACCATCGCGGCTGATATCTGTAAAAATAACTGCCGCAACACCACAATCTTCAAACCGGCGCACCAGATCAAGGACAGGGATATGTGATGTTTCCAGCCAGCCTTCTGCGGCAATCATGCCGTCCTTGGCATCTGCACCAACTGCAATCTGGCCGGGAAATGCTTTCGCGGCTTCTATGACTAATGCCGGATTTTTCAACGCAATTGTGCCCAGAATAACGCGTTCAACCCCTTGTTCCAGCCATTGCGATATCATATTCATATCTCTGATACCGCCACCAAGTTGCAACTTCATGCCAGATGCAAGGATGGATTTTACCGCATCAATATTGACCGGCTTTCCAGCAACCGCGCCATCCAGATCAACGCAATGAATCCATTTTGTGCCGGCTTTGGCAAATTGATCAGCTTGATCACCGGGGTTGCTATTATAAACCGTTAGCTGTTCAAAATCGCCATGCCGTAACCGCACACATTGGCCGTCTTTGAGATCAATGGCAGGATAGATAATCATGAATGGGTTTATCCTTTTTCGGGGTGCTTAGCCGTGCGTTCGGATTTTTCCTGAATGTCTTTATAGTAATAATACCCTGTCGCGTATTCATCATTGATATAGGCATATTTCGGATGTTCACCAAAACGGATATATCCTGCGGCTTCGTATCGCTGGATAGCGCGTTGCTGGGTAGCACGGACATCCAGATTAATGACCTTAAATCCTTCGGAACGGGAAAACGCTTCGGCCTCATCCAGCATCAATGGTGCCAAGCCTTGCCCACGCGCCCATGGTGCAACAAAAAAGGTGGTTAGTGAGCAGGTTAGTTTTTGCGCCTCATTATTACGCGGTGGGCGCAGAATTTGACAACTGGCACCAACAACACCATCGATCCGGCCAATAACAAGCTCTCTTTCCGGAATAAGCATAACCCCTTTCCAGTAATCTTCGAGCATGTTTCGTGGCGGCGGCGTTAACCAGCCAAAACCACCACCGCTTTCAATCGTTTCAATCGCGGCATCACATAATTCGATCACATCTGCGGCGGTTAGTTTTTTGACCGTTTCCACAGCAGTGATTGGTTTTCTGTTATCTTGTGCCATCATGATTAGTGGCTCCCTTTACGGTTTAGGGGTATGGTTTAGGGGGCGTAAGAAAGCCAATTCGACAAAATACGCTGACCTATTTTCTGGCTTTTCTCCGGGTGAAATTGTAGCCCGGTAACATTATCGCTTTTTACTGCGGCAACAATATGTCCACCATAATCTGTTCGTGCGGCAATCTGTTTATCATCACCGCCGGTCAGATGATAGCCATGAAGAAAATAAACGCGGCTGTTATCATCACATCCAGCAAACAAATGATCATCAGCAAAAGCCGCTGATCTGATTAAACGGTTCCAGCCCATATGCGGCACTTTCAACGGGTGATTGTCCATCATTGGTGTCATCCGTGTGATACCACCAGATACCCAGCCCAGCCCGCTAGTCGTCATGCCGCCTTCTTCGCCATATTCTGCCAATAGCTGCATGCCAACACAAATTCCCAGAAATGGGTGGTTTTTTGAAATTGCAACATTGGTTATCGCATCAATCATCCCGTCTATATTAGTCAGGTTTTTTTTACAATCCGCAAAAGCACCAACCCCCGGCAAGACCAGATAATCGGCAGATGCCACAACATCCGGTGATGAAGATACCATGACCTGATGCGGCAAACCGGCATCATGGGCAGCTGTTTTCAGAGCATTTTCAACAGAACGTAAATTGCCTGAACCATAATCAACAATAACCAGTTTCATTGGCGGCTGCTTTTACAGCACTCCCTTGGTCGACGGAATACGATCAGCCTGTCGCGGGTCTATCGCTATGGCCATTTTACATGCCTGTGCCAATGCCTTGAAACTGCTTTCAATGATATGATGGGTGTTACTACCATAACAGGTTTCAACATGCAGGGTTACGCCTGCAGATTGACTAAAGGCGCGAAAAAACTCTTCAAATACTTCGGTATCCATATCCCCAAGACGCGGTGAGGGCAAAGTGACATTCCAGATCAGATATGGTCGGCCGGAAATATCAATAGCTATTCTGGTCAACGCTTCGTCCATGGGCAGAAACGAAAGCCCGTATCGGGTAATCCCACGGCGATCACCAAGCGCGCGGTTAAACGCATCGCCCAGCGCCCAGCCGCAATCCTCAACCGTATGATGGGCATCAATATGCAAATCGCCCTGACAATTGAGGGTGATATCAATCAGGCTATGGCGGCCTAATTGTTCTATCATATGATCAAAAAAACCTAAGCCTGTTGAAACGTCAACCTTGCCTGTGCCATCCAGATTGACATGTGCTGATATACTGGTCTCATTAGTTTGGCGTTTGACATTTGCCTGTCGTGGCGTCGGGTTTTCTTTTGTCATGAAAACTCTCCTTACAGGGATTAAGCGTTTGCATATGATGCGGTTACTAGCAGGAACAGCGTCACTTGACTAGCAAAATTACAGACCGTTATTTTCATTAATCATAGAAAAAAGAGTATAAAATCAGAGCTTATCTTGACGCGTTTTCAACCACTCTGCCATTGTTCTGGCTTCTTCTTCGCTGACTTTGGGTAATATCTGGGCAAATAAATTGGCCGCGATCATGGCGTCCTGACTTAATCCGGTGGTGTCTATCACCACCTTTGGGCTGGATAGTCTGGCCAGTTCTTTCAATGCTTCTGCGTCTTCCCAGATTAGCCCGAACAAGGCGCAAATCTGATCCATCATAATGATCCCCGGTGTCCCGCGTCGACCGTGTTCGACCTGTGACAGATAGGCCGACGAAACCCCCAGATATTGCGCCATGCTGGCCATGGTCATATCATGCTGTTTACGCAATTCGCGTAATTTTTCGCCGAATGGTGTCATGGTTTCTGCCGCAATTTGAGGTACCATGCACCGGTGCCGCCGTCTTTTGGTTTTGCGGTATGATACGCCACCACCTGTTCGGATAATGGGGCTTCATCCAGCCAGTTTGGTAACGCCTGACGGATCACGCCTTTGCCAGCTGTCCCTTTACCGGTAATCACCAGCACATGTTGATGGTTTTCCATTTGTCTGTCTGAAATAAACCGGCGCAGGGCTATTCTGGCATTATCCTTTGTCATACCATGCAGATCTAGCCGGGCGGTTGGCATCACCTGACCGCTTCTGATGCGTTTGGCATCGGTACGCGAGATACCGCTGACTTTTTCTGCTGTCAGATCAGCTGGTTTTAATTCACGGTTTGATGATAAGCGGGATGTCATATTTGTGGTGAACGATGATATGTTCAAATAATGTTTTGCCGCTGGATATTTATCCGGTGCATGGTCAACAGTGTTATTTTTTCCTGAAGGTTTCTGTATTGGTAAACCCAGTTTCGGCGTTTTATTCTGTTGCGGCCAGATCATATCTTGTGGCAACGGGTTTACCGTTTTAGCGACTTCCTGCCACAGCACATCATCGTCTTTATTTTTGTTCTGTTTATCACGTTTTTTCATAACTCGGCTCTAAGACTCGATAAACTGGCCTGATTAACGCGATTAACTTTCTGCCGTCTGGGTTTCAACCAATAACCAGTTCGGGTTTTCTGACCCGACATCGCGTTCGAATGTCCATTGATCAATGAATGTTTCTGCTTCGTCCGGATCACCATCAATGATGGTGCCGTTTTCATCTTTCAGCACTCTGATCTGTGTTGATTGATATTCAACCGTTATTGTTGCAATGCCTTCTACGACCATGGCTTTAAATAGGTCGGCTCGGCTTAAATCTGTAAGGGTAATGCTTAATTCTTCGCCTGCTTTGCGGCGCTCATTGATCACATCAGAAAAACTGCTGGCCATGTCATAGCCCAGTAATGGGCGCAATTCATCCATGTCACCGCGTGCAAAAGCGGTGAGTATCATGGCATAAACCTGTTCCGCGCCATCCATGAATGCCTGTTGGCTAAAACTCGGGTCAGCGGCAACAACCACGTCAATGCCTTCGCCAGATGGCAGGCTGGTATCAAGAACTGGTTTTGATTGTGTTTTAAAGGCATTAGCGGCTTTAGTATTTGGGTCTTCTTCGAATCCGTCACGGCGTCCCAGAATGGAACGTAGCCGGAATACCAGAAATATAGCCAGCACAGCAAAAATCAAAATGTCGACAAATGGGCCGTTAAACATGGTTTTCTCCTGTTGGCTAATGTCTTTTATGTCATATGCCAGTTTATGCTCTTGTTACATACAGATAGACGCATTAGGTTAAAACGACAAGACTCTAGTGATTATTCCATGAAAAAGATAATGCTTATGAGTCATATATGCAAAGTCTTAAGCGATATCTGATCACGCTATGTGATGATTAATGATCAGAAATAGGTAGGAGTTATCATGAGAGGTCTGTTTATTCTTGCGTTTATCATTGCCTTGATCTGGGTTGAGGTTTTGGTTTTTGGCTTAGTTGCAGATGCTATTGATGTTCTGCCTACCATTATTGGTGTATTTGTTACTGCTATCATTGGCTTTCAGCTGATGCGATACCGGTTTATGCAGATACTGGCCAGTGGCGGTATAGCAAAGCCGCCGCATGAAATAATGCCAATGGTACTGCCGGTTCTAATTGGCGGATTTGGTTTGGTGATCCCGGGTTATGCCAGCGATGCTTTTGGCATATTATGCTTTATCCCCGGAACCCGTCATTTGATCGGATCAGCGTTGTTCCACCTATTCCCTGCGGCCAGAAACAGACCATTTCCGTTTCAAGGGGGAGGGTTTACAGCCAGTATGAACATGAATATGTCAAATCAGGATGCTTACAATCCAGACAGTAATCACCCGACAGAAATGCCATCTGAACATCCATCTGAAATGATTGTCGAAGGAAAAGCAGAGCATGTTGACCCTGATGATAATCATGATAAAACTGAGCCCAGATAAACAGGCGGTTTACTATCCAGCCGAAAGGAAATCATTATGAGTGCAGAACAGACAACAGATAATGCAGGCGGTGAAATCACCACCCCGGATCAAAAAATTACGTTTCATAGCCACTATGTCAAAGATTTATCATTTGAAAACCCAAATGCGCCACATATCTACAATGATCCATCGGCGGCACCACAGGTATCAGTTAATTTTTCTGTTAGCTCAAGACCCATTCCTGACAAAAACAGGCATTACGAAGTGGAGCTTATGATCAAGGCTTCGGCTTTGCAGGGTGAACAGACCATGTTTTTAGCCGAACTCAGCTTTGGCGGTGAAGTATCAGTAGCATCGGATATGGAAGAAAGAGCCATTCATCCGGTGGTAATGATTGAAGGCCCACGGTTTCTGTTTCCATTTGCCCGCGCATTGATGAGCAATATCACCCGTGATGGCGGATTCATGCCGCTGAATATCCAGCCGATTGATTTTATCCAGCTTTATCAGATGCGGATGCAACAACAACAAGAAGCCCAACAACAAGCCCAGCAGGAAAATCAGGATTGATATTTATCCCATAACGGGTTTTCCATCATACCAATAAAATGCTGATGCGCCGCGCGTTCATCAGCATGTTCGGGAAAATCACGCCGTGGCCGGTGGCCGCTATCGCGTGTTGCCGCTGATTGCGTTGGCCCCGCATTGGCAGATGCATTATCCATGTTTGCATCCTGTGCCATTCCACCCATCAGATCTGGTTGTTTTCCACCAATAAGCTCAATATAAACAAGCGCGAGTAAATCCGCATCAATAAGCGCGCCATGCAGGTCACGGCCAGAATTATCTACTCCGAATTTTTTACATAAAGCATCAAGGCTGGCCTGCCCGCCGGGATATTTTTTCCGCGCCATCATCAATGTATCAATGACCTGTTCATTGCTGATCACCGGCTTTTGCAATCGGCGCAATTCGGCATTAATAAAACCCATGTCAAAACTGGCATTATGAATGACTAGCGTCGAATCCCTGACAAAATCCAGAAAACCATCTGCAATATCAGCAAAAACCGGTTTATCAGCCAGCTGATCAATAGTGATTCCATGCACCTCACTTGCGCGGGCGTCAATCTCACGTTCAGGATTGATATAAACATGATAATGTTTGCCAGTAGGAATATGGCTGATCAATTCTACAGCACCAATTTCAATAATCCGGTGACCCAGTTCATGTTCCAGACCGGTTGTTTCTGTATCAAGAACAATTTCACGCATGTGTTGTCTCCCGCAACAGAATATCCGCAATCATGCGATCAATGTACCATCCCGTGACGGTTTTACCATAACCGGTTGGAATGACGTAGTCGGATTGTTGGCATTTGTCAGCATCTGGTGTCTGGGCAGATAAAATATTTGTCAATTTCTGATCTGTCATGCCATCGCGTGACATTGCTCTTTTTTTCTGAACCCATAACGGGGCAGAAACGGTAGCGACATAATCACAAAAATCCTGTGATCGTGTTTCAAACAGAAGTGGAATATCAAACACAATAATTGCAGGCGCATCATCATCCAGATAATCCGCCCAGCTTTCTCTGTCATGACGAACCAGCGGATGAATAATCGCCTCTAACTTGGCGCGTTTTTCAGGATGCTTGAACACATCGGCGGCAATACTGCGCCGGTTGATACCGCCATCGCCATCATCGGCATGTGGGAATAATTCCAGAACCGGTGCCACGGCCTCACCATGTTTTGACATCAACCGATGCACCACCGCATCAGAATCATGCACGGGAATTCCGCGCTCACGTAGCATATTTGCGGCCGTAGTTTTGCCCATGGCAATAGAGCCTGTTAGCCCAAGCCGGATCATATGTCGCGTCATGATTGCACTGGCTCCATCCCGAAACGGCGTAAATAATCCAGACATTCCAACATGGGGAATCCCTGTATTGTGTAGGAACACCCATCCATCTGGCTAATAATATGAACGCCCAGTTGTTCTATCATATAGACACCGGGGGTCATAAAAGCAGCATCGCCCATCGCATCAAGATAGAGATCAATATCATGATCATTAAGCGGCCGGCATGTTATTTTTGGCGATTTGACCACATGCCATAGCCGTTGACCACCCAGCAGGATAATACCAGCCGTGATCAGTTCATGCGTTTTTCCGGAAAGGTGCTGTAAGCTGTTTTTTGCAGCTGATCTGGTGTCGGGCTTGCTATAAATCACATCATCACAAACAAGCAACTGATCCGATGCAATGACTAACGCAGTGGGATGAAGCGCGGATATTTTCATGGCCTTGGCTTCTGCCAGCATGGATGCTGTATCTTCGGGTGACATGTTTTCATGGCTGGCGGCGGCGCGTAACGCGTCTTCGTCCAGATTGGCCGCAATGGCGGTATGGGCAATGCGCGCGTCCTTGAACATGCGCAAGCGCGCCGGACTTTCGGTGGCTAGAATGATCGGATTATCAGCTAGCTTCCACATGATTGATGATGACG
>JAHEII010000020.1 GCA_024639485.1 Alphaproteobacteria bacterium | reverse complement strand
CATTGCTGGATCAGGGTTGCCCCCATTGTCCAATATTCCCCACTGCTGCCTCCCGTAGGAGTCTGGGCCGTGTCTCAGTCCCAGTGTGGCTGATCATCCTCTCAGACCAGCTACCGATCGTAGCCTTGGTGAGCCATTACCTCACCAACAAGCTAATCGGACGCGGACCCCTCATTCTGCGGCGGACCTTTCCCCCACAGGGCGTATACGGTATTAGCGGCCGTTTCCAACCGTTATTCCGTACAGAATGGTAGGTTTCCACGCGTTACTCACCCGTGCGCCACTAGATCCGAAGATCTCGTTCGACTTGCATGTGTTAAGCATGCCGCCAGCGTTCGTTCTGAGCCAGGATCAAACTCTTAGGTTAGACTTGATCGTTTAGAACGATCAGAACCCACCCAAAAAAATCCATGACTTAATTTTCATTAGCGTAGATTCATGGGTGGTACATTTAATTTTATACCAGACGACACACTGTCATGTGCACCGCCGCCCACGAATCCCTTCCAAATCATACTTACCATCTCAAAAAGCTCGCCTCGCAATACGTCTGGCGTGGAGCGGTTTATGTCGTATCCCGCTCCGTATGTCAAACCCTAAATGCAAAAAAAATATAAATTATTTTTACGAGGGATATATCCCCCTTTTTAAGCAACTTATGCAAAGGTTTCTAGCGCCAATGAATGTTAAAATTACTTTAACAAGATCATCTGCCCATTCGAATCCCAGTTTATCCAAAAGCACCCCCAAAACAAAGTACTTATTAAATGATTCGATAGCTGTTCAATTTTAATTTGTAAAAAGGGCTTTAAACCAGTATGTTGTGACACGCAGTTGATATGGTAACATACTATATAGCGATAAGTTGCGGTTAACAACGAAGGAAACGGGATCGCCAATATGACGAATCAGCATCATGTGACACATACATGTCTTAAGCATCCTTTAATAATCACCCTGCTTGCATCTATATTAATGCTCTTTGCGATTCTGTTGACCCAAACTTCACTGGCACAAGCCGAAGAATTGATTCAGCAAGACACACATATCCCGAATCAATCCACAGAACAGCTATTAGATAGCAACAACTCACATCTGGCTGGGCCGCCCATTATATTAACGCATTATGGCATGGTGCTGCCACAGCCGCGCCCAGACCCCAGAAGCGTTTTTCCTGAAACCGAGCCATCGCTTCGTATTTTTATTGAGAACCAGTCCGGCATTGCTATTGATTCTGATGAAAGTCTATATCGCCTCAAATCAGGCGAAGGCTTATCCAATCTGCTTAAGCGTGCCGGTTTTGATGGCCAGATGCGTGAGTCAGCGATACAGCATATTCAAAACCATAGATCATTGCGGCGGCTCCCTATCGGATTTCCTGTTTATGCCATTGCGCCAACAGATCATACTCCCGGCGGCATCCGCATATCTCTGAATAATGAACAGGATTTGAGCCTTTATTATAATACCGAAGACAAAGAATGGCGTAGCATCCGTAGTTTCCGACCATATGAATATTTTCTTACCTATATTTCAGGTGATATTGAAAACTCGCTCTATAAATCAAGCATCAGCGCCGGCATGACGGATGCGATGTTTAATGATTTCATCCATATCATGAGCTTCAGCGTCGATTTTCAGCGGCAAATACGGGCTGGTGATGAGTTCGAAGCCCTGGTTGAATATCGCCGGGACATGATCACAGAAAAAGTCGTGCCGGGGGGTGAAATATATTACCTATCCCTAAAGCTATCTGGCGAAAAAATTGAATATTTCCGCCATCAACAAGCCAGTGGCAGTGTAGGGTATTATGACCATCTGGGGGTTTCCGCCTATCGCACATTGATGCGGACACCTATTAATGGTGCGCGTTTATCATCTGGATTTGGTAACCGCAAGCATCCCATTCTTGGCTATACCAAGGCGCATCGCGGCGCAGATTTTGCCGCGCCTACTGGCACGCCTATTATGGCGGCTGGTGACGGGATGGTCGAATATTCGGGCTGGAACGGCAGCTATGGCCGCTATGTTCGTATTGTCCATAATGGAACATTTAAAACGGCTTATGCCCATATGTCAGGCATCAGCAAAAACGTCCGGTCAGGCGCCCGTGTTAATC
The DNA here is from genome assembly GCA_024639485.1 of Alphaproteobacteria bacterium. Classification (GTDB taxonomy): domain Bacteria; phylum Pseudomonadota; class Alphaproteobacteria; order Puniceispirillales; family UBA1172; genus UBA12202. The sequence goes on along the minus strand of JAHEII010000020.1, from coordinate 9,759 downwards.
AGGGTGATATCATAGGCTATGTTGGCTCTAGCGGCCGCTCAACAGGCCCGCATCTCCATTATGAGATCATTGTGAACGGTAGTCATGTCAATCCGCTTACGGTTGAGTTGCCATCCGGCAATCCGTTAACCACAAATGAGAAAATCCGTCTTGCGGAAAATATTGAAATTATCACAAAAGAGATGTCTGTTCGCGGCATTATCAATTATGCATCCATCCAGTTTTCACAACGGTTGGCACTACAACAGAAATAATATCAGTATTGATCAAAAATCAGATCAGCTTACCATGCTTGACGGCTGATCTTTATCTTTACCAGCATTATCATCTGTTAGTGGTGTTTCCGCCTCGGATGCTAATTCTGTGGCTTGCGCAGATGGCGTTTCGGCAGCATCCGGCTTACCATTTGCCGCTGGCGTGTCACCAGACCCTGTATCTGCATCAGATGATTGTGATTGAGACGGCGGCTGTGATTGGCGGCGGTCTTCTGTATTGGCCACGATTGTGCTGTGAACACGAAAATAATGGTCAGCATATTGATAATATGCTTCTGCCATGATCCGTTCACCGGCTGCCGAAGATTCGTTAGCTAATGATGTGTATTTTTCATGTAGCTGTTGCGCGTTACCACGCAACCTTACATCAGGGCCGTTTGAATCTAATGTTGTGTTGCGATTAATCTGGCCGAAATTATTATTCCTGCGGCCACCGCGCCCACGCTGTCGCGTGTTCTTTCCAGATTGTCTCATAAAGTTTACCTAAAATAAATTGAACCTTCACCGAAAAGAAGGCGTTTTGCCATTAATGTTATCGGGAAATTCTAGTGCCATATTCTGGCTTAAAGTGACCTTACTAATCTATGAAACCGATATCAAGCATAATTTTACTATTCTTTTGCCTTAATTAATCCCAGAACCCGCAGAGTGCCTGATAAATCTGGCCAATGCCGGTTACAATCAAGCCCCGATGCGTGAGCCAAGGCCGAAACAGCATCTTCCTGACCTTTGCCAATTTCGACCAGAGCCACGCCAGCAGATGCCAGCCGCCGTTCTATTCTGGGCATCAATACGCGCCATGCATCAAGCCCGTCACCGCCACCATCCAGCGCCAGATCAGGGTCAAAATCACGAACTTCCCTGTCTAGTTCCTGCACATCTGCGGTTGGAATATAGGGAGGATTGGCAAGAATAACATCAGCCTTGATATCCGGCTCAACAGCATCGCACCAATGTGAGGTCAACATTCGCGTCCGGCCATGAAGCCCATGACGTTCAGCATTAGCCATAGCCATAACAATAGCATCAGGATTAAGATCAAGCCCTATGCCGGTTGCCATCGGCCATTCAGAAAGCACCGCTAGTAAAAGACATCCCGACCCTGTGCCATAATCCATTATCAGCGGTGGGGTGGTCATATGCTGGCGGTGTTCCAGTGCCGCCGCGACCAGTGTTTCGCTATCAGGGCGGGGATCAAGACAAGCCGCTGAGATATCAAATCGCATGGACCAGAACTCACGCCATCCACGCATGCGTGAAATAGGCTCTCCGCTTAGCCGCCGGACAACAAACGCCTCTAGCCGTGTCATCATATCAGCATCAAGGGGTATATCTTCATGCCCATAGACTTGTCGATCAAGCCCCATTGCAAGTCCGGCCAGAAGTCTAGCATCCAGCAGTGGGGTATTTATTCCGGCCGCATCCAGCTGGGCTGTTAGCTGGGCTAGCGTGGCTTTAAGCCCGTCTTTAACCATCAGAGGCCAGAGCCGCTGCCTGATCTTCGGTGATAAGCGCATTAACCAGCTCATCCAGACTTTCGCCTGCTAATATCTTGTCCAGTTTATACAGCGTTAAATTGATCCGGTGATCTGTCACCCGGCCTTGCGGAAAGTTATAGGTACGGATGCGTTCAGACCTGTCGCCCGAACCGACCTGACCTTTGCGTGACGCGGCACGTTCGGCTTCTGCGCGGGCGCGTTCCGCATCATAAATTCTGGCACGTAATATCTTCATGGCCTTGGCACGGTTTTTATGTTGGGATTTTTCATCCTGCTGGCTGACCACAATGCCGGACGGAATATGGGTGATCCGGACAGCCGAATCCGTGGTATTCACCGACTGACCGCCGGGGCCGGATGCACGGAACACGTCTACCCGCAAATCCTGATCATCCAGAGTAACATCTACATCTTCGGCTTCGGGCAGAACCGCCACGGTTGCCGCTGATGTATGAATACGGCCGCCAGTTTCGGTTTCTGGTACGCGTTGCACTCTGTGAACACCAGATTCGAATTTTAATCGGGCAAACACATTATTGCCCGTGATAGTAGCTGAGGCTTCTTTATATCCGCCTATTCCGGTTTCTGATATTTCAAGCACTTCAAATCGCCAGCCCTGATTGGCGGCAAAGCGTTGATACATGGAAAACAGATCAGCCCCGAATAACGCGGCTTCGTCACCGCCGGTACCGGCGCGGACTTCTAATATGGCGTTTCGTTCATCATCTTTATCTTTGGGTAACAACATAATTTTCAAATCATGCTCACCCTGTTCCAGCGCCTTGCCTAGCGTTTCGATTTCTTCTTCGGCCATGGCAATCATATCAGCAGCATCATCAGCTTCTGCGGCTTCAGCGGCTTCTGCCAATAACGCCCGTGCGGATTCCAGATTAGCCGTAATCTCTTGCACCTGTTCAGCCTGTTCAGCGATAGGTCGCAAATCAGAAAGCTCTTTGGATAATTGCATCATTTCATCTGGTGACATATTTGCCGCATCATTGAGCTGATTTTCAATATCCTTCCGGCGTTCTAATATCCGTGCCAGATTATTCTGTAATGACATTATCATTCATCCTTAAATTTGACGCTGGCGAATACGGCCAATCATATGTTCGACCAGATCATTTATTGCGACTTCGTCTTGGTGGCCATCTGTCATAGACCGAACCATTGCCACCTGTCGGGCGGCTTCATCATCACCAAGAATAACAACATGACCAGCATTTATCCGGTCAGCACGTTTCATCTGTTTGCCCAGATTGCTGGCATATCCTGTTTCCACGCGTAACCCCTGCTCACGAAGCGGCATGGCAAGCTGGAACAATGTTGCCATATGCGGCTCAGATGTACCAATCATCATCACATCAACCGGCGGTGGCGATGGAATATCAGACAACATAGCCAGCCGTTCAATGCCAGCCGCCCAACCAACACCGGCAATGTCACCACCACCAAGCATGGCAGTAAGACCATCATAACGGCCACCAGCCATCACCGTACCCTGCGCCCCTAGCGCATCCGTGATAAACTCGAATGTCGTATGGCCATAATAATCAAGCCCGCGCACCAGCCGTGAATTGATCTGGTACTTGATATTCACCGCATCCAGATATTCCCGCACCGCCGCAAAATGATCGGCTGAAACTGCATTTAGGTAATCCGCTAAATCAGGGGCATTTACAAGAATATCCTTATCACCGGCATCCTTGCTGTCAAGAATACGAAGCGGGTTCAGATGAAGCCGCCGCTGGCTGTCTTCGGATAAATTATCTTTATGTCCGTTTAAATATTCGACCAGCGCCTGCCGATAGGCTTGCCGGCTTTCGGTATCGCCTAGCGTATTCAGATTAAGAACACAATGATCAGCTACCCCAAGCCGGGATAATACCATATGGCCAAGAGTAATGACTTCGGCATCACCAATAGCTGATGGCACGCCAAGCAATTCAACGCCAATCTGGTGGAATTGCCGCATGCGGCCTTTCTGTGGGCGTTCATAGCGGAACATGGGGCCAGCATAAAAATATTTTTGCGGCATGGTCTGGGTCAAGCCGGAACTAATCATTGCCCGTACAGCACCGGCCGTACCTTCGGGGCGAAGCGTCAGGCTCTCACCGCCGCGATCTGTAAAAGTATAGGTTTCTTTTGATACAACATCGCTAGTCTCACCAAGCGGTCGGGCAAATACCTCGGTAAACTCGAAAACCGGTGTTGCCATTTCTTCAAAACCGAAACTCAGGCTAACCGTTTTGGCGGTATCGGTTACATGACGATGGCCTGCCATAACCTCTGGCAAGAGGTCTGATGTTCCCCGTGGTGATTGCAATTTAGCCATGACTAGCCTTTCTTATGTTCGTCTTCGCGCGCTTGCTGAAGCATTTGTGCGCGTTCTTCGACTAGCGATACAACATGATCAACCAGATCACCATTCTGCAACCGGTGATCCGCCATGCCAGACAGGTATATCTGATGCGTGTCCTTGCCGCCACCGGTTAATCCGATATCCGTCAATCGCGCCTCACCGGGGCCATTAACAACACAACCGATAATAGAAACCGTGATAGGCTCATTAATATGGGCAAGCCGGTCTTCGATTTCCCGCACCGAGCTGATCACATCAAATTGCTGACGGGAACATGACGGACATGAAATGACCGTCACTCCACGATGCCGCAAGCCCAGCGATTTCAGCATTTCAAACCCGACTTTGACTTCTTCAACCGGATCAGCGGATAACGATACACGCACCGTATCACCAATCCCCGCCCATAGCAGATTACCCAGCCCGATAGATGATTTGACAGTTCCTGCGCGCAATCCACCCGCCTCAGTGATGCCGATATGAAGCGGGCAATCAATAGCATCTGCCAGCCCATGATAAGCGGCTACCGCCAGAAATACATCAGAAGCCTTAACCGATATCTTGAATTCATGAAAGTCTTTATCCTGCAAAAAACTGGCGTGGAAAAGCGCAGATTCAACCAGCGCATCGGGACATGGCTCACCATATTTTTCCAGCAGATGTTTTTCAAGTGACCCACCATTAACCCCGATCCGCATCGAACAACCATGATCTCTTGCGGCTTTGATGACTTCGGATACCCGATCCGGTGATCCGATATTTCCGGGATTAATCCGCAAACAGGCAGCACCGGCTTCGGCGGCTTCAATCGCCCGCCTGTAATGAAAATGAATATCTGCAATGATGGGAACCGGGCTTTCTTTGACAATCGTCTTTAATGCCGCCGTGCTCGCTTCGTCAGGGCAGGATACCCGCACAAGATCAGCACCAGCATCCGCCGAACGCCGGATTTGTTCTAGCGTTGCCGCCGCATCAGATGTCGGTGTGTTTGTCATTGTCTGAACAGATATTGGTGCATCACCACCAACAGGAACATCCCCAACCATAATCTGGCGTGATTTACGCCGCTGGATATCACGGTAAGGGCGGTGATTTATCATAACAATGTCTTCCCACATGCTTCATACGCTGGCCATATGATAGGCCATCGTTAAAAAAACTAATAGACTAATGTGTTATTAATTGTTTGGAAGCAAGGTATCAATGGGTTTCTTGTTCAAAATCTGTCCGGCAACACCCAATGCCAGCCATGGCGTGTCCTGATCCACATATCCCAAACTGATAGCACCTGCATTACCCGTGGTTAGCACATAGTTATTATTGGCGGGGATGGTAATCATTTCACCAGCCGTTAATAGCTTTGCCAGTACCGGCTCACCAACCGGCGTGGATAGTTCAACCCATGCTTCGGCAAGGGCAGTTATGGCCAGACCATCTGTCCGTACAGGCATGGTTGTTGGATTTGTATTAGCAGCAGTATGATCCGTTGATGAACCATCAGCCATATCGGATATAAGTTCTGATTGCTCCGCATCATTCTGTTTTGTTGCGGTATCTTCTGTTATGTTTATATCAGAGCCGGTTTGTATGGTTGCGGTATCAACGGTTATTTCCGGCTGAGTGGGAGCTATATCCGTTTCGGTGCTCAATTCGGTATCCAATCCAGTACTTAATTCAGTACCTAATTCAGTACTGGCGGTTAATTCGGCATCCAGCACATAATCATCATGCATAAAATACCATGCCGTATAAGATACAATAATCAGCACCACGCCAATCATGATCATATTCCGCCAATCACTGCCACCAGCGGTTTTGTTTTCAATAAAATGATATTCTGGCTGACGGTCAGACGCGGCCATTGTTTCACTCAATCGCTGGCACATGGCATCAGCCTCTAGATCAAGGTATTTGGCATAAGACCGAATAAAACCAAGCACATATGTAGCACCCGGTAATTTTTCACGTTCACCATTTTCAAGGAATTCAAGGTATTTAACAGATATCCGCAACTGGCTAGAAATATCGGAAAGCGATAAACCTTGTGCCACTCGCGCGGTAGCTAATTCACTGCCAACAGCAATAAAAGGGTCTATGTCAAAAGGGTTGGAAACCATAATATCTCACAATAGTTGACGGCCTAATTTAACTTTTTCCAATATAAAGGTCAAACGCATCTTAAGAATAGCCTATCCCCCGCTTACGCCCCCCGTTTAGCCATCTTTTATCTTGTGGTTAATTTGGGGGAATTTAAAAGATCAGTTTGCATCCAGTCCAAAAGCGGAATGCAGGCTACGAACAGCCAGCTCTTTATAATCGGATGCTATTAATACACTGATTTTTATCTCGGATGTTGAGATGACTTCTATATTAATACCTTTATCTGCCAGCGTTTCAAACATGGTTTTTGCGACACCCGGCTGGCTCCGCATGGCAACGCCAACAACAGATATTTTGCAAATATCGGATGACGTGATCATATCAGCACAGGTAATGATTTTCCGTACATCATCCAGCACTTTGCGCGTCCGTTCCAGATCGGTTTCCGGCACCGAAAAAGTAATATCGGTTTTCCCCGGTTCGCTGGCGGCTGTTTGCACAATCATATCAACATTGATATGTGCATCGGCAAGTGCGCCAAACACAGTTGCCGCAATGCCGGGCGAGTCTTCGATAGCGACTAGCGTTACCTTGGCTTCATCCAGACTGAAAGCGATACCGCTTACTGAATTTTTTTCCATATCTGGTTCCTCCTCAACCACCATTGTTCCGGGCAAGTCTTCAAAACTTGATAATACCTGCAATTTGACCTTGTGGCGCATAGCCATGGCAACAGATCGAGTTTGCAGAACTTTGGCACCACCTGATGCCATTTCCAGCATTTCTTCAAACGTAATATGATTCAACTTTTGCGCTTTTGGCACCACACGCGGATCACAAGTATATACCCCGTCAACATCGGTAAAGATATCACAGCGATCAGCATTCAACGCCGCCGCCAATGCCACAGCAGATGTATCAGACCCTCCACGGCCAAGCGTGGTGATCCGGTGATCTGGGCCTATTCCCTGAAAACCGGCAACAACCGCTACCTGACCTTTGGCCATGCGGTTGGTTATTTTTGTTGTATCAATGGATTCAATGCGTGCCGCCCCATGGGCATCATCGGTATGAACAGGAATTTGCCAGCCCAGCCATGAACGGGCATCAACCCCGATATCCTGAAGCGCAATAGCCAGAAGCCCGATAGTCACCTGCTCACCGGTGGCAACGACCGTGTCATATTCCCGCGCATCATGGAAAGCACCACATTCTTTTGCCCATGTGACCAGCTGGTTGGTTGCTCCCGACATGGCCGATACAACAACCGCTACCTCATGACCATCATCAACAGTAGCTTTTACTTTTTGGGCAACTGCCTTGATCCGTTCCACTGAACCAACAGATGTTCCGCCAAATTTCTGTACAATTCGTGCCATCTTGATTTAACCTCAACAAATATGCTGTTATGATGCCGTTTATAAATCGGCGCATATAATCGCCATTCAATAAACGGATTCATCCATTTGGGCAAGAAGGGTTTAATATCATGGCTAACGCCGGTAAAAATCGCAATGACACCACGATTGATCAGGATGAGATTGCGCTTTTTGATAAAATCGGTGCTGACTGGTGGGATGAAAAGGGTATTTTCCGGGCTTTACACCGGCTAACACCTGTCCGCATACAATATATTCGCCAGCATATCGCCCGACTTCGGCCAGATAGCATTGATCGCCATTCGCCTCAACCTCTGGCCGGATTATCGGTGGTAGATATCGGTTGCGGTGGCGGATTACTGGCTGAACCGCTGACCCGGTTAGGCGCTAATGTCACCGGCATTGATATGAGCGAAGCGGCCATATCTGCCGCCATCGAACATGCAACGGCCACCAATCTGTCCATCAATTATCAGCTGATGAGCGCCGAAGCACTGGCAGATAAGCAAGACACCGGATTTGATCTGGTTATTGCATCCGAAATTATTGAACATGTGGCCAACCGCCCCGCGTTTCTGGCGGCCATGGCCGCGCTTGGGCGAACCGATAAACCGGCTATCGCCGTGTTGACCACCATTAGCCGTAATATGATCGCAACGGCATTGGCAAAATACGCGGCAGAATATCTGTTGCGGCTTGCTCCGCCCGGTGCGCATGACGCATCCAAATTTGTCTCGCCTGCCACCTTACAGCATGAGGCCAGCGCTGCCGGCATTGATCTGGATGATATTACCGGTATCCGGCCAAGCATCATCAGCGGCTTTGCGTTAGGCGGCCCACCAGTAATCAATTATGCCGCCGCCGGATTGATCCGGCCGCAATAACCGCATCATCAGCCCCATCACCGGCCCCATTAACGGCCAGATCACTGGCCGCATCACAAAAACCTTAATTATCTTTGGGAAGATCAGGAAGCGCAAAAATATCTATGCCTTCATCAATCAGCTCTTCGACATCTTCGTTGCTGGCATTGCCATAAATGCCGCGCGTGTCTTCTTCGCCATAATGGATACGCCGCGCGGTTTCGGCAAAGTCATCACCAACATTGTCAAAATTGTCTTCGACCTGTTTTCGCATGGCGCGCATCTGGGTGATTAACGCCGCGGCTTTTTCTGCCAGATTTTGTTGATTCGGCTGGGCGGCCGCATATCCTGCCTGAGCAGTCGGCTGTATGTTTTGTGCATCTGGGGTTTGTTGTATCACTGGCGGGGTCGGAGTTTTGTTGCCCTTAGCCCCCAAATTCGGTGCCATCAATGCTTTTGAAATATTGCCATCATCACAAATGACACAATTCACCAAACCGGCCGCATTCTGGCGGTCATATTCCGCAGATGAGCCGAACCACGCCTCAAATTCATGGTCATTCCTGCATATGAGCGTAAACTTGATCATCCATTGGATATATTCAAGCTAAATGCCCATTTCAAGATATTTTATGAAAACATGCCTAATCGATTAAAATAAAACCCGTTCTATAACATGCCGTGGCAGTGTTTGAATTTCTTGCCTGATCCACATGGGCAAGGGGCATTGCGTGGAGTTTTATCCGATATGGCACTAGCGGCGGCGGCGCGATTTGCAGCAGCTTTTTTTGCTGGTGTTTCCGGCTCAACTGGTGCGGCAGATGCGCCTGACTGATCCGCCGTATCTGGCTGACGGAACTGCACATGCGCCATGACAGACGTAATCGTCCGGCGCAAATTATCCAGCATATGATTAAACAGGGTAAACGCCTCCCGCTTATATTCATCCAGCGGATTTTTCTGGGCATAGGCGCGTAAGGAAATGCTCTGTTTCATGTGATCCAGCGCCAGCAAATGTTCTTTCCAGCTTTGATCAAGCACTTGCAATAATAGCGATTTTTCCGCCTGACGCATGGTATCTGCACCAACCGATGCCGTTTTTTCGGCCTGACGGTGATCGGCCATTTTTATCAACCTGTCCTTGATGGCTTCGGCATCCATGCCATCCTCAACGAACCAGTCCTTTGCCGGAACATCCAGCCCAAGGAAGCGCGCCGCGCCATCGGTCATTCCCGCATAGTCCCAGCTGTCATGATACGACCCATCAGGGATAGAATCCGC
>JAHEII010000013.1 GCA_024639485.1 Alphaproteobacteria bacterium | reverse complement strand
ATCCATAATGTAGCGCCTCTCAGTCCCAGCAATATCATAAAGGCCAGCCAGATACCAATCAGCCCAAACCAGATTTCCATCACATACATTAATGGCAAAAACACAATCATTGATACCAGCATGGCGTTTCGCATATCGCGCCCCATGGTCGCCCCGACAAACACGCCATCCATTTGAAACGCGATAACCGACACCACCGGCATGACGACCAGTATGGGCAGTAACTCATGGCTTTTCTCAACAACTTCGGGAATGCTGGTCATTATATTGATGAAAGCATCTCCGAACAAAGCCAGCAGGATAGCCATAATCATTGACATAACGATAGCCAGATTGGTCGTCTCACGCAGGGTATGGTTAAACATGGCTCTATTGCGCCTGCCAATAGCGCTCCCTGTCAGCGCTTCGGCTGCATGGGCAAAACCGTCTAGCGGATAGGCGATGGTAGCAAAAATGACAAAACCGATTTGTGATGCCGCCAGCGATACATCATCAATCGCAGACGCCGCATTAAGCACGATTAGCTCAGACAGAATAATACAGCTGGTTCGGATAGTCAGATCAAAACCAAGCCCCAGATATCGCCGCATCGCCGCAAGGTTGAGGATAACGTGAAGGGGCAGAATGGAAAATGGGGTAATGTTCCGGATAGCCGAAATAACCATCGGCAAAGTCACCAGCAATCCGCAATAATGTGAAATCGCTGTTGCTAATGCCACGCCTTCTACGCGCATATCCAGCCCGTAAACAAAAACAAAATTTCCAATGATATTGATCGTGTTAATGGTGATGAGCTGAATAACCGTGGCGCGGATACGTTGAAGCCCGAACATCACCCCAAGGATCACCATATTGATCGTGATAGCAGGCGCAGATATGCAGACAATGGCCAGATAAGTGGACATGCCGCTACTAACCGCGTCGCTTAGGGTGAGTGTCAGGCTGGCCAGAAAAATAATCAGGGGGATCAGCATGATGGTCAGCAATCCCAGTATAATGGCAACAGATATCGCCCGCCAGAAATGCGTCAGAACCATTGCGCCGTCATTGGCACCGGCTGCCTGTGCTACAAATCCGGTTGTTGCCATACGGAGAAATCCGAACAAGGCAAGGATAAGGCTGAGGATAAAGCTACCCATCGCCACCGCACCGATATAATGCGGTGCATCCAGATGCCCCATGACCGCCGTATCAACGATACCAACCAGCGGAATAGAGCTGTTAGCAATAATCACCGGAACCGCAATGCGCCATGTTTGCCGCCGGATAGCCGCGCGGTCATTGCCATCAATGCTTTTTAGTACCTGATCAGGTGGATTTGGTATCTCATGTTGAGGTGTATTTTGTTTTGCCATGTGATTATTTACGGCTTCGTATGATTATTCGTTGAAACAACTCAGCTTAGTGTTTTCAGGTAACAGAAATAGGGATATAGTGCCCCCATGTTTTCCTTATTTACATCTATACCCCAATTATGGCGAAAATACCCAGCTTTTTTCATTTTAACCGGTGTCATGATGCTTGCTGTTCTCCCGGGGGTGACGCATTTGCCACCCATGGATCGTGACGAAGCCCGCTATATGCAGGCAAGCCGTCAAATGGTGGAAACAGGTGATGTGATTACTATCCGGTTTCAGGATGAATTGCGCGCAAAAAAACCGGCTGGTATCTACTGGATGCAATCTGCGTCAGCATGGCTGTTTGGTAAGGATGCGCCAGCATCATATCGTCTGCCAAGTGTGATTGGCGGATTTGGCATTATGCTGATCACCTTTATGATGGCCAGACGGATGATGCCCCCTATGCAGGCGACATTTGCCGCCGCGTTTATGGGGTTGAGCCTGATCACTGCCGCTGAAGCGAGGCTGGCAAAAACCGATGCTATGCTATGTTTGCTTATCATGGTGCAACAATATGCGCTCTGGATGATCACCACGCTTGACCGGCAGGGGAAATATGTATCTGGCCGTTATGCGTTGATGCTATGGGTGTCACTGGCGCTGGGGATACTGGTGAAAGGCCCGATTGCACCGGCGGTTCTGGTATTGACTATGCTGGGGGTAATTCTGCTTGAACGCCGTTGGCAATGGGTACTGGCAACGCGGCCATTAATGGGGCTTGTGGTGGTTACGCTACTGGTATTGCCGTGGGTATTGCTGGTGACGGCGGCCACAAACGGGGCTTTTCTGGATATTGCCATCAAAGGCGATTTTATCAATAAGCTGCAATCCGGACAGGAATCACATGGCATGCCATTTGGCACGCATCTGATATTCCTGTTGATTGTATTCTGGCCGGGCAGTTTGATTCTGGCGCGGGCTATTCCGGGTATCTGGGCGCATCGCAAATCACCGACCACTCGATTTTTGCTGGCTTGGATTATCCCTTTCTGGGTGATGATTGAATTAACGCCAACAAAATTACCGCATTACAGCATGCCTGTTTTGCCGGCCATTGCCTTGCTGATTGCTTTTTTTGGTTTGCCAGCAAAGCCGCCGGTGCCGCCACGCATTCGCACCTATTCTGATCAGTCATCGGCCGCCTTTGGCTGGCATCTGATCAAAACCCTGTTTTCGCCACCGGTATTGATTATTATTTATGAATATCTGGTGCTGGTGCTTGGGGTGGTGCTGGGCATGGTTATTTTCATTGCGGCCAGTCTTTATGGTGGCTCGCTTATATGGGGTGCGCTGGCCTTTATGCTGGCAACGGGCTGTTCGGTGCTGGGGTGGTTATGGCGGCGTAGGGCATCGCGGCCGGTTTATCTGGCCGCCATGCTGATCAGTGCCGCTGGTTTTCATGCCGTGACCTTTGGCGCAGTTTTGCCGGGGATGGATGATTTGCATCTTGCCCCTCGGATCAAGGCTGAGCTGGCTAGCAAAAATCTGCTGGATCATCAGATTGCAATCGCCGGATATCATGAACCATCGCTAGTATTTGCGCTGGGGCAGGATGTATTGCTGTTTACGCCAGATCAGGCGGCGGTTTTTCTGGCTGAGGCGGAGGGCAATATTGCCATCATTGAGGACAGATCAGCACCGTTATTTCTGGATATTCTGGGCGATTTAAACATAAGTATTATTCAACATGGCGCGATTGAAGGGTATAATTATTCACGCGGCAAACCGGTGCGGTTGGTCATTTATACCCGCCAGTGATTGATACCTGTAATTGACGTTACTGGTCTGCTAACGTATACGCTTGGGGACATAGTTTATTTTGCCTTTGGGAAATGAAATGACTGATCATCCTGAAATTAGTGTTGTTGTGCCGGTGATGAATGAGGCTGGAAATATCCAGCCGCTGATCCATGCTATTGATGCCGCTTTTGCGAAACGGTCTATTGAGATTATCTATGTCAATGATGCTAGCACCGATAACACGCTTGATGAGCTGAAAGCAGAAAAAGCTAAATGCAAACATTTGCGGGTGATTACTCACAATAAGCGTTCAGGCCAGAGCGCGGCATTAAGAACCGGTATCTTTGCGGCGCGGGCGGATCGTATTGCTACGCTAGATGGTGATGGCCAGAATCCGCCTGCTGATCTGGTTGATCTGGAACAGGCATGGAAATCGGCAAAACAGCAATATATGCTGGTCATGGCCGCAGGTGTGCGCCAGAAAAGACAAGATAATCTGGGCAAGCGCATGGCCTCACGCTGGGCTAAACGGTTGCGGGCATGGTTGCTTGGGGATAGCCATCCGGATAGCGGATGCGGGATTAAGGTGTTTGATCGGGCGTTATTCTTGCGGATGCCGTATTTTAATCATATCCACCGTTTTATGCCCATTCTAGCCAAGCGCGAAGGCGCGGAGGTGCTGGCGGTTCCGGTTGGTCATGCCGCCCGACAGGTCGGGTCGTCCAAATATGGTAATCTGGATCGGTTGCTGGTGGGTATTGCCGATATCAGAGGCGTGATGTGGTTAATGCGCCGAAGCCCGAAACAGCTAGAAACACAGGAACTGGATTAATCCCCATGGCTGAGATGATTGCATCGCTTTCGCATATAATAGAGCAGGCCGCGATTAGTTTTGCGTGGCTATTGATTACGGTATTTCCGTTTTTGCCAGAAACGCTGGTTGAGCATCCGGAAACAATTATGATTGTGATAGGATTTGGTGGGCAGTTTCTGTTCGCCATGCGTTTTATTATTCAATGGATCACGTCTGAGCGGGAACAGAAAAGCGTTATCCCCATTGCTTTCTGGTATTTTTCCATTGGCGGCGGGGCAGTTCTGTTGCTCTATGCCATATGGCGGCAAGACCCGGTGATTATCTGTGGGCAGGGGCTTGGATTGTTTATTTATTTGCGCAATCTGTATTTTGTATCACGCGAACGCCGCATCAGCATATCTGATGCGGATGATGATATATCGTCTGAAAAATAACCGGATGGGCGGTTTAAACCGCTGTATCTGTCATGCCCAGTAATATGTTCCAGTGTTCGGTTGATACGGGTACAACCGACAGACGGGATTGCCGGACTAGTGCTAAATCTTCCAGTAACGGATTGGCTTTAATGTCGGCCAGTGTAACCGGCTTGTTGACGGTTTTTACCGCTTTCACATCTACCATGCCGAACCGTCCGCTTTCATCGGTATGATCGGGGTGATAAAGCGCGATGACCTCAACAATGCCAACAATCCGCTTTTCATTCACCGAATGATAGAAAAACCCCAGATCACCAATTTCCATGGCTTTCATATTATTTGATGCCTGATAATTCCGCACACCGTCCCAGCCTGTTCCGGTTTCTCCGGCATCGAGTTGATCCTGCCAAGACCATGTTGATGGTTCTGATTTAAAAAGCCACATTTTCATATCTGTCTCCTGATTGTTTTATGCCTATTCCTGATCAACAGGACGTGCCAGCAATGCTTTAATTTCGGTGGTAAGTTCCGCGCCATGATTGATGACATTATCAATCGCCGCAATAATGGGTGTATCAACGCCAAGCGATGATGCCCGCGCCATTAGGCTTGCAACGGTTTTTGCGCCTTCTGCCAGATGTGTTGATGGGGGTTTGCCCGACCCTAACGCCAGCCCATAGGCATAGTTGCGCGAATGGCTGTCTGTACAGGTCAGAAACATATCACCAGCACCGGCCAGCCCGAACAAAGTTTCCTGCCGGCCGCCCAGTGCAAGCGCCAACCGGCTTGTTTCGGCCAGCCCACGGGTAATCAGCGCGGCTCTGGCATTGTCCCCCAGATCAAGGGCGGCAGTAATGCCGGCGGCAATAGCAATGACATTTTTTACTGATGAAGCCACAGCAACCGCTATCGGATCATCGCCTGTATAAACGCGCACCGGACTGGATAAAAACAATTGCGCTATCGTTTGTGCCATGCCCTGATGATGGGATGCAGCTACCAGACAGCATGGCTTTCCGGCGGCGACTTCATCCGCAAAACTGGGGCCGCAAAGCATAACGATATCTCGCCCCAGATGGTTTTTTGCCAATTCTGGCTGAAGCTCACCTGTGCTGGCTTCCAGCCCTTTTGCGGTTAAAGCTACCGCTGCATGGGCTGGGGCATATGTTTTGATCTGGGTCAGCGCTTCTACTGTAGCGGCTACCGGGACAACAACCAGAACAGCATCGGCACCGGCAAGCGCGGTGGCGGCATCTGTTGTTGCCAGATGCGGCGGGGTGATAGCCTGATGATCAAGTCGCGGTGATACGCCATCCATTAATGCGGATGCCATATCTGGCCGGCGGACAAGGATATTAACCTTATGCCCTTGCTGTGAGAGAACAGAAGCCAGCGCGCTTCCCCATGCTCCTCCTCCTATGACGGCACATATGCTCATGATGCGTGATCCATTTTTTTAGTTGTTTCATGTGGGGTCAGGCTAGCCAGTGGCCAGCGTGGAAGCGGTGCAAAATCACGCGAAGACGCGGCTAGTCCGGCATGCCGGTATTCGGCGGCCACCCACGCAATCATAACCGCGTTATCCGTACACAGATTGATAGGTGGTGCATGAAAAGAAAAGCCGTTTTCCGCTGATATATGCTCAAGTCCATTCCGGATCGTCTGATTAGCGGCAACCCCGCCAGCAACAACAAAATCAGGATTGGCCACTTGATAATCATGTTGGAATGCCTGCATAGCGGCACGACTTCGCTGGCATAGACAATCACATACCGCCTGTTGCAGGGCGGCGGCCAGATCAGGTTTGCGGGCGGCATCCTTACCGGCGGCATCCCATGCCTGTATAACCGCGGTTTTAAGGCCGGAAAAAGACAGATCACAACCCGGTTTACGGATCATCGGGCGCGGCAGATCAAATCCGGCGGCATCTCCGGTTTTTGCCAGCATTTCTATATGTGGCCCTCCCGGCATGGGTAGCCCCAATGCTTTTGCGGATTTATCGAACGCTTCACCGGCGGCATCATCCAGCGTTGCGCCGTAAAGTTTATATTTCGCGGGGGCTTCGACAGCAAGAATCTGGGTATGACCGCCAGATACCAGAAGCAACAGATAAGGAAAAGACACCTGATTGGTGAGCCGCGCGGTAAGCGCATGGCCTTCGAGGTGGTTAACCGCATAATATGGCACAGACAACGCGGCAGACATGGCCTTGGCAACAACAGTTCCGACCAATACGCCGCCAATTAATCCGGGGCCAGCGGTAGCGGCAATGGCGCTGAGCTGGCTTGTATCTGTGTTGGCTTCTGCTAATGCTGCGGCAATCACGCCCTCAATCCGGTCGATATGGGCGCGAGCAGCAATTTCCGGAACAACCCCACCATGGCGTTGATGTACGCTGATTTGTGATGAAATCTGATTCGCAAGAATCTGGCCATCATCGCTAATGATTGCCGCCGCGGTTTCATCACAACTGGTTTCAATACCTAGAATAAGCTGTTCCATATCTTCTTTTAGCGCAATTTAAAGATCAGGTCAGCCGATTTTATAGGGTTTGGACTTGGCAATACCCCTCATTTGCGCGTAAACATCATGCTATGAGTAGTTCAGACAATCATCTGTTCAGTGATCACGCCCCGTTAGTTCTGGCTAGTCGGGTATCGCCGCTTGCCTGTATTCAGGCCGAAGAGGTGAAAGCACGTCTGGCACCGATTACGGCCAGTATTGCAACTTTTTCTACCAGAGGTGATGAAGTGCTGGACAGACCGCTTGCGGATATTGGCGGCAAAGGGCTATTTGTTAAATATCTGGAACAGGTCATGCTGGAAGGCAAGGCCGATGCGGCGGTTCATTCTGGCAAGGATATGGAAGCTATCCTTGCATCCGGGACAGAACTGGCGGCAATTTTACCCCGCGCTGATAGACGTGATGCGCTGGTTGGGGCTTACGGCAGTCTGGATGACTTGCCGCAAGGCGCGGTTATTGGCACGGCATCGGCCAGACGGGCGGCGTTATTGCGGGCGCGGCGGCCAGATATCACCCCGAAATTATTACGCGGCAGTGTTAACTCGCGCCTCAATGCGCTGAAGAACGGGCAATATGATGCGATTATTCTGGCTATGGCCGGATTAAACCGGCTTGGCATCACCGATGATGTTCACCCATTAGCCGAGGAAGCCATGTTACCCTCAGCCGCGCAAGGGGCTATCATTGTTCAGGCAAAATCAACAGATGGTGAGATAGACACGATCCGCCGGCAAGCAGTGCTAGATGCCATTCATGGGATAAATGATGCGGTGACAGCATCCGAAGTCATGGCAGAGCGCGCTTTTCTTGCCAGCCTTGACGGGTCTTGCCGATCCCCGATTGCCGCTAGTGCTACCCGAGTTGATGATCAGATACGGTTTTGCGGACAGATTTGTTCCCCCGATGGCCAGAAACATTTTGCCGATACGGTAACGGTTGCCGTGGGTGATGCCATTGATGCGGCACAAGACATGGCCAGCCGGTTGCTTGAGCGCGCAGGTGGCCGGTCATTCATGACGATTGAGGATATGGCGTGAAAACGCCAACCGGAGTATTGGCCATTACCACAAGGCCGGAACAGGATGGGCTTGCTGATTGCCAATATCTGCAATCATGCGGGCTGGCGGCATTGTCACAACCGGTGCTTGATATTGTTCCCTTACCGCATCCCCCACTTACCGATAAAGCGGCGACAGCTGACGCTTTGATTTTAACCAGTCGCCACGCTGCAAGTTTGATCAAAGCTGAAGCCGAACGTGCCGGATTGCTCACAAAACCGTGCTTTGTGGTAGGCGACGCGACTGCTAAAGCCGCTGGTCTTGCCGGATTTCAGGATATTCATATTGCCGGCGGCGATGGCAATGCATTGCTTGATCTGGTGCAGTCATCGGAATATCACCATTTTTGCTGGCCTAGTGCGTTTCATTCGGGTTTTAACATCAAAACTGCGCTGGAAGAACACACCGGTAAAACTGTTGAGCGTGTCATTGTTTACGAAGCCAAACATGTTGATGCGCTGGATATGGCCACCATCACCGCCATCACATCAGGGCGGCCATTGATCATTCTGGTGCATTCTGGCCGGGCGGGCGGTCATTTTAGCTATCTGCTAGATCAGCATGATCTGGGCGCTTACCGGCAAAATATGACATTAGTGGTGATTAGCCCGCGGGCGGCTGGACTTTGTGGGCAGGGTTGGCATAAGATTCATATTCTGGCATCACCATTACGGTCAATGATGCTGACAGAATCGCTGGCTTTGGCTGGTATGGCAGGTGATCATAATAACGCCAGCGATATGCCGCTGGATTGATATCACAAAAAGGAAAATGATAACGCATGGCAAGGAAGAAAAATCCATCTACTGATATCCCGACACCGGAAGAAACGGTGATCGAAGGAACAGCAGAACATGTTGAAGATCATGAAAATGATACCGTAACTGACACGGCATCGGATGCGGCTATGGGCGCGCCAAAGGCTTCGTCAATACATTCGCCGCGCAAATCCGGATTATCCCGCATGGGCCGGTGGCTGACGGGTTTTTGTGTTGTTCTGGCTTTACTGGCAGCATTGGCAGGTTTGGGGCTAACATGGATTAACCGGCTAGCGGTGCAGGCGGTGAATACGCAAATAGCAACACTGGATGCCGCCGGAAAACAGCAAGACATTGGCCAGGACAAACAGCTGGCACAATTATCCGAACAGATGGATATGATCACAAATGATTTAAACCGGATCACGGATAATCTGAACGCGGGTGATAATGCGGATATAGCTAATCAGAACATTACAGCCCTAGAAAACCGGATAGCGGCAATAGAAACCGCACTGGCAAGATTAGAAAATCAACCATCAGCAGTCCAGCCGGAC
The DNA here is from genome assembly GCA_024639485.1 of Alphaproteobacteria bacterium. Taxonomy (GTDB): domain Bacteria; phylum Pseudomonadota; class Alphaproteobacteria; order Puniceispirillales; family UBA1172; genus UBA12202. The sequence continues at coordinate 2,685 of JAHEII010000013.1, read as the reverse complement.
AGCCCGCCTATCGGGGCAGATGATATCATGATCATGGCACAGCAATTAGCCGAACTGGAACAACGGGTGCATATGCTGGAAAACAAGACAGAAAGCCAGATTGCCCCACCGGAAACGATACAACCGGAAACGATTGAACCGGATATAAAAACATCTGATCCGCGTTCATCCGGGTCATTATTAACAGATACCATTCTGGATCGCGCCAGAACAGGTCAGCCTTATGCCGATTTACTGGATCAGTCTATCACCGATTATCCGGAATGGGTCGTGTTACAGCCATGGGCAGACGCGCCGCCAAAACCGGCATTGGCATTATGGAACGATCTGGAACAGATATTATCGCAACAGCAGAATGAACAGCCCGTTGATGGCGCCACAGAAACACCGGATCAGGGCTGGTGGTCTTGGCTTATGGCACCGCTGAATGATGCGGTTACCATCACGCCAATCACACCGGAATGGAAAGCCATAGATGCGCTTTCAGCCGCATGGCAACAACGTGACGCTGATCAGGCTATTGAAGCTATTGATAAAATCGCTGAATTAGCTGATCAGGGTGATATTCAGCCAGCACTGGCCGAATGGCGCGAAGCCATGATACAGCGTCAGGCTCTGGATAACACCGCCGCCACGCTTTATGCAGATCAGCTGGAGCAATAGCATGCGGCGGATCATTGGATTAATTATCTGGATATTGATCATTGCCAGCCTTGCGCATGTACTGGCCGCACAAGAAGGCACAACACGCATTGACTGGCTGGGCTGGCGGATAGAAACCCATACTAGTCTGCTTGTTGCCGGTATGCTTTTCCTGATCTGGATGATCATGGTGCTAGACCGGTTGCTGAGTTTTGTTGCTAACATTCCGCATCGCATCAGCGGTGGGTTTTCATCACGGCGCGGCAAACAGGGGCGGCGGGCATTAGCGCTTGGCATGGCGGCGGCGGCGGCCGGCGAAGGTATTGAGGCCATGAAACATGCCCGAAAATCAGTGCATTATCTGGGGCATGACGTGATGACAGATTTGCTGATGGCGCAAGCATCCAGTCTAAGCGGTGACCGGCAATCAGCACGGCGATATTTTCATGCGCTGACGACACATCCGGACACGGCATATTATGGTCATATCGGGCATATGCGGCTTGCGCTTGAGGCAGGCGATGAACAAGAAGCGCTAACCGCTGGTCGCGCCGCGCTGGCATTGAAACCGCGATCAGCGAGCATTGCAAACGCGTTGTTTGTGCTTGAGGCAAAGGCTGAACATTGGGATAACGCCGAGGCGGTATTAAAAATTGCACGGCACCGGCAATCACCGGATCAAACGGCTCAAAGCAAAGACGCTGAGGCAATTATCCTGCTGGAAAAAGCCAAAACAGCCCAAAGTGAAAAAGCCAGACAACAATTACTGAGCCGGTCGCTCAAAGCTAATCCGGATTTTCTGCCAGCGATTCTGGCGCAATCTGATCTTTATCTGGCCAATCAACAGACGCGTAAAGCCACGGCGTTGCTGGAAAAACATTTTCTGCATGCACCGCATCCGGCAACAGCCGATCTTCTGATGCAGAACTGGTCAGGGAATTCTGCCCGAAAACTGGCGCGGCTGATCAAGCTAACCGATAAGGGCGGTCAGCAAAAAGAAGCTGTACTAGCCACCGCGCGAGTAGCATTTGATCAGCAATTATGGGGAGAAGCAGACCGGTTAGTGCATCTGATCCCTGAAACGGAACGTGATGCCCGTGTCTGGCAATTGCTGGCTGATCTGGCCGAGCAAACCGCTGATGATGAGGGCGATGTTGCAGGGGATAAACCAGATAGCGGTCAGATGTTGCGCTATGCGGCCACCGCCCCCAGACAACCGGAATGGCGATGCCAGAGCTGTTATAGCCAGTTATCAGAATGGGATGCCATTTGCCCACAATGCCAGTCATTTGCCAGCATTAAATGGCAATAGCAATATATGATAACTGAGAAGCGGTTAAAGCCGTTGCTTGCCGCCTAGCCATTGCAGGGTTGTATGCGATGACGCCATATGCGGGGCGGTAAAGTTTTCTTTTTCCACCAGATAAAGAAACCCTAAACGGGCATGATCCGTAAATGATTTAGCGGATTTGCGCGGCTGTTGCCATATCCGGGCATTTGACCGCGCCATCTGATTTTCTATGGCATGTAAAGTTGACATCGACATATTAGTATTAACGACACCGATCAACAAAACTTTACCGCAAAACCGATTTAATTTTCCGTCACATGCTTGCCAAACCAATATTTCAACAGGTATAAATTGTCCAGCATGCTGCTGTAGCTCAGTCGGTAGAGCAACTGATTCGTAATCAGTAGGTCGGAGGTTCAAGTCCTCTCAGCAGCACCATAAAATCATAGGCTTAGCGAGAAGCTCGCTGGGCCTTTTGTATTTTTGGGCTACAATAGGGCTACATTCTACACAAGTATCATTAGATTAAAGAGAAGGGAGTAAAAAAACTTTAAGTTCTTAATTTGATAAAATACAGCACTCACGATTTTTCTAAAAAGGTATTCATACATTTTTTTGATCAGAAATTTTATTTAATAAACTATCCATTAATATCCATAAAAAAATATAGATGAGTTTATGAAGGCAAAGGAACAGATAGGTTGCTGATTGATTTAATTAGATAAGTATTTAGAAAAATAGCTTTATAGTTT
>JAHEII010000154.1 GCA_024639485.1 Alphaproteobacteria bacterium | reverse complement strand
CAGTCTGGCCTTTAGCATTGGCAATGATGTCATCAAAGTCACCTGCTCTTGCTGTGTCATGATTAAAAACGCTGATAAAAGCCGCCATAGCCAAACCAAATACCATCATATATATCTGGCTAAATAAAGATGTATTATGTTTTGTTATTGTCACTTAATTCTCCATTTAGAGATAATGTCATGTCATACTATGATATCTGATAAATGTTAATTTTGTTTTAACGTTATGAAAATAAATTAATTTTTTCAAAATAGGAATAAGAATAAAACATGCTCACCATTACTAATGCCGCAGTTGGATATCATGATCAGTGGCTATTTGAACCGATTGATCTGTCTGTTGATAAAGGTCAGATTATGCTGATTGATGCCCCTAGTGGTGCCGGAAAGAGCAGTTTGCTGCGCTGGATTGCCGGCCTCAATACCGAACATATGATCAGCAATGGGCACATATGGTTAAATGATCAATGTCTGGATCACTCGCCTGCGGAACAACGTCATATCGGGTTTCTGTTTCAATCGGCGTTATTATTTCCGCATCTGACTGTTGCTGAAAATCTGGGTTTTGGAATTCCGCAATCTTATCAGAAAGCCGAAAGACAAGACCGTATCGCAGACGCGTTAAGACGGGCTGGAATGGCTGGATGGGAACATCGTGACCCAGATACGCTTTCTGGCGGGCAAGCGGCGCGTGTGGCCTTGCTCCGGACGATATTAGCCGAACCAAAGGCCTTATTGATGGATGAGCCGTTTTCTAGTCTGGATAATGATATGCGTGATCAGATCATTGATTTGGTAAAAAATGAAATGAGCCGGTTGCATCTGCCTTTGCTGATGGTGAGCCATGACCCACGGGATCATACACTCACCCAGCATCCGGTTATCCACCTTACGCCTTGTTGAATAAAGCCGCACTATCCAATTCTGTTCAGGCTATTTCCATGTTGATCAGCCACATGTAAATCAGGCTAATAAACTCAGAGATATGAACAGTATAATAGATTAGAAACACGGATACCAAAAACAGACTCAACACATAAGTACCAAAATTGATAGGCAGTTGCTGGATAATGAAACCCAGCCCGATAGCCATCAGTGTGAAAATACAAATAGTAAAAAGAAGACCGGCAAAAATTTGTACCGTGTTCCCTTTTGTCAGAGCCAAAGCTGCCTTAAAACGGAATATTTTATTTCCCATAGCTATGGCAGGAAATATCACGATAAACCGGTAACAGAACATTACCCATGCAATAATGGCAATAACAGCAAGAATGTTAACAATTCCGCCAAGAGCACCGCCAGTATCAAGACTGCCCCCAACCCAAAACATCATGGCAACCGGCACAATAATGATAAAGCCCAACACAAGCTTTAACAGCATTGCCAAAACAAAACGGCTATCAAAGCGCATATCCGGTTCTGAATGTGATATCGTTTTATTCATCCAGACAACAGCCACCCACATAAGCAGAAAAGTCATCATAATCATTAATAAAAAGGTCAGCATCATATGTCCGGGAAACATATAATGCCCTGTATGATGAAAAATGCTGTCAGGCATGTTGTTATAACCCTGCCCGGGGATGTGATTAAACATATAGCCATATGAACGGCCAGTGAAGTTTTGATAACCCATACAAAAATGGATAATTTCATTCCAGACCAGATGCGTTGTGATCATAACCGGTATCACTAAAAACCAGAAATGCTTCATTGACTGAAACAGGATGGTAAAACATCTGCTAAAATTATTGAAAACAATGGAAAATATAGGAAGTTTCATGACTAGTATTCCATGAGCTTATATCGTTGACAAACACATACTAGAATACATCGAACTGCATATTTTATATCAAAACGGACGCGGTATAGCAAATTTGCCCATAACCCAAAGCCAGATCATCCCAGATCAACCCAGATCATTATCATATCAGTAGTTAGTTAAATTGATTTTTCAGGGCATCCATGGTGGATTTTAGCCTTGGTGAAGTGGTGCAATCCGCGATCATTTTCATCGGTATCTTATCATCAATTTTTTGTGGGATATCACTATATGCAAAATCCGGATATTCGCGGCTAACCGCAAGCATGATCTGAGTTTTACGCGGAACACGGATGATAGCCTTGCCATTGCTAAAACGGAATGTGCGGCCAGTTTTTAACGTTTTGACAACAAACACCTCATCATCAAACAGGCATCTGTTTTCCAGCTCAACGGTAACGGTAACAATCTCATCAGGGTCTTCTAGTCCGAGTTGATTATAAATAAGCGGTGCCAGAAAATAGACTCCGGATATCAGCAACAGAAGTATCAATATTGCCAGAATATTTTCACGCATAGCCACTCAACCTGTTACTAAATCAAACTATATGAGCTTTAGAAGCCATTTTAGCATATAAACACAGAATCATCATAAGATACCATATCCCAT
>JAHEII010000150.1 GCA_024639485.1 Alphaproteobacteria bacterium | reverse complement strand
AAATGTCCCTAATGTAGCCAGTGGCAGATTAGACCCCGGCATAGGATTAACCCGACCATCTTTGCCATATTTGCCATGACGCGCACCAATAATAAGTACACCCATTAACGCTGCCCAACCACCAACAGAATGAACAATAGTAGAACCGGCAAAATCAAGGAAACCGATTTGCTTCAGATACCCTTCGCCCCAGCTCCAGCTGCCCTGTATGGGATAGATAAAACCGGTCAGAACGGCACTGAAAATAAGAAAGCTAATTAATTTAACGCGCTCAGCCACAGCACCAGATACAATAGATGCCGCCGCCGCCACAAATACCATCTGGAAAAACCAGTCAGACCCGGATGAATATTTATCATCAATATTGACTTCCGATGGTGACCAGATAGCTAAACTACCTATCCATGTGTCAACATCCATATAAAGCAGATTATATCCCACCAGCCAGAACATCAGCCCGCTTATTGCATAAAGACCAATGTTTTTTGTGCATTGCACTGCCGTGTTTTTTGTCCGGACTAAACCAGCTTCGAGCATACAGAACCCTGCCGCCATCAACATGACAATAAATCCATGCATCAAGAAAGATAATGAGTTGAGAATATACGCTGTTTCAGGATCAATGGCGGCATACGCAACCGATGGCGCTATGATCAATGCAAATATTGATAAAAGGGTTTTGAACATAATAAGCACTCCGTTTCAAATGATATATATGTCATAGCATATTGAACCGTGTCCTAATTGTGCTAGATTTGCATGATGGTGGTGCATTTTTTGCAACACTATTGAATTCAACCTATCCTTATGGGAAAGATATCATGCAGTTTATGAAATCCATGCATTTTATAACCATCATTGCTGAGGAAAAGTCCATTCGTAAAGCGGCAGAAAAGCTGGCCATTACTCCATCAGCCCTTAACCGGCGGCTTCTGGCTATCGAAGATGAGCTATCCTGTCCATTATTCGAACGGTTATCAAGCGGTGTTCGGCTGAATACCGCTGGTGAAATATTTGTTCACCATATTAGGAAACATCAAACAGATCTGGATCGTGTCCGGTCACAAATCGCTGATCTGGAAGGCATGCGGCGCGGTCATGTAACCATTGCCAGCACCCAGCATGCCCAGACCGGATTTTTAATTGATGAATTGGCACGTTATCGCAAACTCTATCCGGATGTCACATTTTCCATGCTGACATGTGAGAGAGAAGCGGCGCAAACGCATCTGGATACGCTTAATGCTGATCTGGCGCTAACATTGGGGCCTGTTATGGGTTCCGGTTATAAAACTCTGGCAACAACAAGTATTATTCCGGATGCAGTTATGCGTAAAGATCACCCATTATCTGACCGGCCAGCGCTCCGGTTTTATGAATGCGCAGATTATCCGGTTATTTTGCCACATAAGACAGATGCGATATCAAGCATGATCCAGCAAACCGAGATAGCAAGCGGCATATCATTACATATTGTTACCAGAGCAGACAGCATCGAGTTTAGGAATCATATGCTCTTACATGATAATTCCATTAGTTTTGATTTGCCCGTCATTGGCAAAAAAGCAAGACAGGACATGATCCGTGTTCCACTACACCCCACAGATATGCAAGCGATATTATTGCGGCTAATCCAGCTAGAAAATAGAGTGTTATCAGTAGCAGCATCTAAATTTGCCGAACAGCTTGTGGCAATAATGGAAACATGATTTTTTTATTCGGTTTTGTCATTTGGCATGCGATTTGATACGATTATGACAAATTGGATAATGTTAATGGTTAAATATGAGGGTAATTATGTCCGATACAGATAATAATGCCGTTGAAAAATCACAAGAAGACCGTTTGGTAGAAGCGCTTAAAGTCTTGCTGAAAGATTTCCCTGATTATGATCCCCCCCGCATCAGAATGGATGGGGATATTGTAATCCCGCTGGATGTTTTGCTGAAAAAGAATCGGGAAGCTAGCCGTGGCATGGCTGAAGCCATCAGCAATATGATGAATGGTGACAGAAAGAAGCGATCAGCCTGGGTCAAGTAAATCACAATGGAGGTTTAATTGAGTATTACTGATGACGGTGAATATGGCCAGAAACAGATTGATTTTCTTGAATTGATATGGGGCAAAGGGTTTTTATCACCCGGCGGCACCGCTGAAGTTGATCTGGTTGTTGATGGATTAGATTTATCAGGGCTTAATATTCTTGATATCGGATGTGGTTGCGGCGGCGCGGTTTTCCATCTGATCAAACAACATGGCGCGGCAAGTGCCATAGGCATAGATATAGAACCGCTAGTCATTGCCCGCGCTACCCAGTTAACCAGTGAATATGATCTCACTGATAAAGCCCGTTTTGAGGTGGTAACACCCGGGAAATTACCCTTTCCTGATCAGCATTTTGATATGGTTTTTAGCAAAGATGCTTTTCTGCATATTCCGGATAAAGAA
>JAHEII010000123.1 GCA_024639485.1 Alphaproteobacteria bacterium | reverse complement strand
CGAATGATGCCGGTGCCATCATGACATATAGCCAGATCAAGCCCGGCACATAAAGCACCAGATTTCCCGCCAGCATGGCAAGCCCGGTACCAACATCATTGCGATCCCAGCCACGTTCCGCCAGCCAGCCAGTAACATAAGCCGCACCAACAAAACCGAACAGATAGCCCGCCGTATAGAGCGTAAATGGATGCGCCCATGTCCGCATTTCTGCAAATACCGGAAAATACATGCCTTCCAGACAATATGCTATCGCCGCCAATGCCCCCAGACGTGAACCTAACGCCATGCCGACAATCAACACGGCAAATGTCTGACCGGTGATAGGAATAGGGCTAGCCGGAAAGCGAAAGGATAATTGCGCCATGACAGCAATAAACAGGCTACCAGCCAGCACTAATACGGCCTTTCGCAAAACACTGTTATTGGCAAAAACACCCGGCAAAACATGCTGGGATAACGTGGAATATGTCGCTGATGACATGATCATTTCCTTTCAATATTATTGTAAGCATTATGTTAATACAGCTAAGCTAATGACAAGCCGCATCATTGTAAAGCGCAACAGACTATATGTCTAAGCTGCAACATACACTGATCAGTTTTTCTTGACCAATTCATACACTGCAGAATCCGATAATGTCAGTTTCCATTGTGGATCAATAACAATTGTTGTGGTTTCTTCTTCCAGAACAGCCGGGCCTTCGATGTGATCACCGGCACCTAGTTTTGAGCCATCATAAATTGGCGTTTCGATTCTGGCACCATCACTACTAAACACGACTTGACGCGTTCCGGTTTTAGCACTGTCAGCACCACTTCCTTTGGCTTGTTTCATGCGCTCAGGACGATCAATTTTACCAATAATCGTACTTTCCACATTCACCACTTCGATGGCGCTGTGGCGTTCCGAATACATATACAGTTCCTCATGGCGGGCATGGAATGCCTCTTCGAGGGATTTCAGCGATTCTGCGGTAATGTCAAAGGCATCAACCTCAACCGTACATTCATGAACCTGTCCAGTATAACGCATATCAAGTGTTCGTGTGATATGGATATCTTTTTCCGTAAAGCCATCTTTTGCTAGCTGATCATTGCCTTTATGTTCCAGCCCATCAAAAAGCCCCTGCAGTTTATTTGCCACATTTTCACTATCCAGCCGGTACGGTGCTGGTGCCATAAAGTTATATTTGACGTCTGATATAATCTGGCCATAAGCACATAAACCTGATGCTAGTTTTGATATCAGAATTCGGTTGATACCAATCTCATTAGCAAGCGCCGTAATATGCGCACCTGTAGCACCACCTGCCCCCATCAGAACAAAATCGCGTGGATCATAACCACGTTCAACCGATACTCTGCGGATACCGTTAACCATGTTATTATTAACAATGGTAAACATCCCATAAGCGGCGCGTTCCAGCGTTAAATCCAATGGATCAGCAATTTTTGATTTGATGGCATTGCTGGCTTTATCCTGATCAAGTTCCAGACGGCCACCAACCAGTCCTTTGGGGCTGAGATAACCAAGAACAAGATTAGCATCTGTTGTTGTTGGCAACTCTCCACCTTTACCATAACAAGCTGGCCCCGGCTCTGATCCGGCGGATTGTGGCCCCATTTGAAGCAGACCCATTTGATCAATCCAGCCAATTGAGCCACCGCCAGCACCAAGCGTTTCTACCTGAATCATTGGAATACCAATTCGGTAGCGTAAGAAATCAATGTTTTTGTTTAGATTGGCCTTACCTTCATGGGCAAGCGTGATATCAAACGAGGTACCGCCCATATCAATGGTGATAATATTCTCATCTTTCCAAGGTTCGGCTATAAATGTTGCCGCCTGTGGCGCGGATGCTGGCCCCGAATTAATCGCATAAACCGCTTGCTCTGCCACTGTCGAGCCTAATGCCAAACCACCATTTGACTGAAAAAACCGGACAGGCTTATCAGCGCCAAGTGATTGAAAATAAGCATCAATAGCACCAACATATTTTTGCAAAATTGGCGCCAAATAAGCATTAACTAGCGCGGTTGATGTTCGGGTATATTCGCGCACCTGCGGATATAGCTTGCTGCCTACTGTCAGATGCACATCAGGTAGCATTTCACGAACAATTTCTGCCGCCCGCTGTTCATGTTCGGGATGCAGAACCGACCAGACAAATGAAATAACCACGGATTCAACTGCTTCTTTTTTGAACAGCTCACACGCCGCGCGCACATCATCTTCGTTCATTGGTATTCTGACTTCACCTGTTGAAATAACACGCTCATCAACACCTTTACGCAAGTATCGCGGGCTTAACATAACCGCTGGCGGATAATGGGGATCATAGCGATAGCCATCTTCTTTATGGCCTAGTCTTATCTCAATCGAATCTTCGTGACCTCTTGTGCAGATCAGTCCGGTTTTTGCGCCGTTATGAGTAATCAGCGCGTTCAGACCAACCGTTGTTCCATTAATACATAAATCCGATTGTGAGACCAGTTCTGTAGCCGTAACACCGGCTCTTGCCTCAATTTCAGCAAGACCGTTTTTAATAGCTTCGGTCGGTTCATGCGGCGTTGATAGAACCTTAAAGATTTGCACGTCACCATCCGGTTTAGACAAGATAAAATCCGTAAATGTGCCGCCTGCATCAATGCCTAATCTGTATTTTTGCGCCATAATCTGTTCCCCTCTTAAACGTGCTTGGCACGTAAGGCTTGTGTGGCATCGGCATCAACTTTAAGATTATCAAAGTCTGAAAACACAACACCGTAATCAAGCTCTGCCCCTTTTTTACTGACCAATCCATTTTTAATATCTTGCAGGATTCTATCAATATCCCGCTCAAATGGATTGCCAAATCCACCACCACCGGGATTCATGTTCGCGGCTTTCTGGCCCGGTAAAATTTGCTCGATCACATTTTCCTTGATGATGGTTTCTGTACCATCACGGGTGATACGCAGCCGGCCAACTTTGGCTTCTACGAATTCCGATTTAGCACCACCGGCACCCATTGCCGGAATTCGCCGGCCTTCACCAAAGGTGATCATTGTCATTGGTTTGTCCAGGGGTTCTACTTCCCAGCATGTGCCTGACCCACCTCTGAACTTACCTGCACCGCCTGAATCTTCCATTAGCGAATACCGGTGAATAATAATCGGATATGAATATTCAAGCATTTCGATATCACCAGATGTTAATGCCCCAAAACAGCATTCAGGCCCCACGGCGTGCCAGCCATCCTGTTCAGCCGTGGCACCGGCACCAGAAATAATCGAAGCAAGAACCATGGTGACGTATTCTTCGTCATGACGGGTATCCCATCCGGCAATGTTACATCCATTGGCATGCCCCCATGATGCAGACACTTTATCAGGTGCCGCTTTTTCAAAGGCTAGACGCACAGCGTCTGTCAGTGTTTCCATTGGCGTTGTTGTACAATTCGCATGTGGTGCTGGTGATTTTGCGTTACATAGCGTGCCTTTTTCACCCATATCAACCGAAATACAACGATATAATCCTTCATTATATGGTGGCGGCAATTGCGCAAACATCATCAAGCCCAGATAAACCCCTGAATAGGAATTACCCTCATAAGAATTAATAAAATATGGGATTTGTGGTGGGCTATCAATCTTGATATGACAGTTATCATCCTTAATTGTTACCTCAGCGGTGATTTCCATATCACCAAATCCATGACCTGCATCTTCAAGAATAGCCATCCCGTTATATGTGCCATCAGGAACCTGTTTGATCATGGAACGCATATGATTTTCTGCCATAGCAAGCAGCTCATCAATACAATCCTGAACGACCTCTTTGCCATATTTATCAAGTAGCCCGATCAGATTGCGTGCACCAACCTTACAGGCACCGATCAATGCATTAAAGTCACCTTCCTGATCCCGTCTGGCTCGCATATTGGTAAATAGCATGTTGAGGATATCATCCCGTGGAACACCTTTATCCCAGATTTTAATAGGCGGTATCCGCAGACCCTCGGCATAGATTTCTGTTGCCGCCGGATTGTAACCAGCAGGAACAGGGCCACCAATATCTGTCAGATGGCCTTTACATACTGTCCAGAATACCAGCTCACCTTTATAGAACACAGGATAATACATACAGGTATCAATAATATGGGAGCCCGCATAATCAGGATCATTATGCAGAACCAGATCACCTTCGCTAATCTGGCCTTCAAAAAACTTATCAACGGCTTTCATAGCCGGGATCAATGAGCCCAGATGAATAGGAATATCCTGACCTTGTAAAATCATTTCCGGTTCATGATTAAACAAAGCGGTGGAATAATCATGAGCAAGATTAAACACGCTTGATCTAGCTGTTTTTTCTAGCGTCAGCGTCATTTCGCGCTGTGTTGTTTCCAGAACCCCGCGCACAACAGAAAGGGTAATGGGATCAATGTTTTTTCCGCTATAACTCATGATATATACTCCCTATACATTTATAAAATTATGACATTGATGCCCGAAGCTGTTCAGTCGCTTTTTCATCAACCTGCCAGCCATAACCATCATCGACTGCGGCCATCACAACACCGTAGTCATCTCTGGCTATATCAAGCGAAATAATGTCATCCAGAACATCATCAAGCACTTTCGCCGGCTCACGCTCAAGCGGATTACCAAATCCCCCACCAGAAGGAGAAAAATATGATACCACGTCACCTTCTTCGGTTCTTAAGCCAGAAAACTTGGAATATTCCTGACGAATATCTGATGGGTCTTTGATATTGTAGATTTCCATTTTTCCAACTGAGCCAGACTTGCCGCCAAATGCACCCCATGGGGCATCCAGATGACGATCAGATTCATGTGTCATGAAACCCGGAGTCAGATAACGCTGTGATTTTACCACACCGGCACCACCACGATATTTACCAGCACCCGGAGGCACATCGTTTCTGATTTCATAGCGGTCACAAATCAGGGGCAAATGCATGCCCAAATCTTCTAGCGGATTATTTCTTGTATTCCGCATCAGCTCTTCAACTGTATCAACACCGTCAGAGTTTGGACGACCACCGGTTGCCGCTTCGTTCACTTCGAGAAATACCCAGTAATCACCACTTGGGCGCACCCCTGAATAGGCAGCAAAAGATAGAGTAGCCGCGTTACCAGCTGTTGATTTTTCTGGAATAACCGGGCTAAGCGCCTTAATCACCAAATCGGCCATACGCTGAATTTGACAGAAACGGGCTTCAGCAGCTGCCGGCGCAATCGGATTAAAGATTGATCCTTTTGGTGCTGTTACCTTAATCGGCCGGAATGATCCTTCATTCTGTGGGACATATTCCTCTAGCGTGTAGGTATCAAGCAACATAGCGCGGAAAACGAAAAATGCCGCCACCATCGTTGATCCATCATAAGGCACGTTAAACGCTGTTGGAACCTGATCGGATGAACCGGTTAGATCAACCTCGACATCATCACCAGTAATCCGGACACATACCTTAATAGGAAGCGTTTTATCTCTGTTACGGCCGTCATCATCCAGAAAACCTTCGGCAAAATATTCGCCATCAGGAATTTTTGCAATTTCCCGACGCATCAGCTTTTCTGTGTAGTCCATTAACTGGTTACATGATGCAATGACATCTTCTTTGCCATATTTATCAAGCAGTTCTTCAAACCGGCGAACGCCAAGTTCAGCAGACGCGATCTGGGCTTCCAGGTCACCCATGACAAGTCCGGGAACTCTGGTATTGTCATGAATATATTTCCACATGGACTCAACGCGCTTGCCGCCTTCAAACAACTTGACCGCATCAAGCAGCATACCTTCAGCCCACATATCCGGAACATCAATAATAAGCCCCGGCGTCGCCGCACCAATATCAACATGGTGTGCTGTATTAGCAGAAAAACCAACAAGCTCACCTTTATAAAATACCGGCATTACCACCGCGATATCCGGTGAGTGCGAAGCGCCTTTATAAGGATGGTTATGCACCACACAATCGCCCGGCACCCAGTCTTCCAGAGGAATAGTTTCTGCAATCCCCCGCAAATAACCCGGCAGTGATCCGATATGCATCGGGGTTGAATCAGATTCGCAAAGCGTATTGAAATCAACATCAAATAGCCCCGCACCCAGATCCTGGCTTTCGCGGATAATGGATGAATAGCTCATACGGTAAAGGACATTACCCATCTGTTCAGCAATGGAATGCAAGGCACCACCGATGACTTGCAAGGTAATTGGATCAATTTCTCTAGTCATGTTAAGTCTCCATTCCCTAAATCAGTTTTTTTCAATCAGAATATCGCCAACTTCTAAAATAGTGGCTGTGTATTCTGGCGGAATAATTGTAGTTGAATTGTGCTGGGTGACGATAACTGGGCCACTAAGCGTATCACCGGCTTTAAGTTTACCCCGATCATAGCGCGGTGTTGAAACCGGCTTGTTATCTTCAAATACAGTATCTCTGTTATAGAGATGCGCATATTCTGGATTCTTATTTCCGCCTTTTTCCAGCTTATTAAGCTGAAGTTTCTCAACATCGGCAGATGCAATCACCCGAACGGTAATAGCCTCGGTAATCTGATCTTTGAAGGCATGACCATATTGTTGCTTATGCACATCAAAGAAACTATCAATAACCTTTTGCACATTTTTGGTTGTCAGAGGCTCACTTGGCATTTTTGCCCGTAGCTCAAACCCCTGCCCAAGATATCGACATTCCATAATATATTCATATTGCCGGCTATCTTTGGGGACATTATCCTGATCAAGTTGCTTGTTAGCTTCTGATTTCAGGTCTTCTACAATTTCATTAATTTGTGCCAGATCACCATCTGTCGCCTGATTAAGTGGAATAAGAACAGACCGTGTATATTCATATTTAAGGTCTGATACCAGCAAGCCAAGCGCAGCGGTAATCCCCGGTTGTGACGGTGACACAATATTTTTAGCTGAAATCATTTCTGCCAGCGCAACCGCATGCAAAGGTCCGGCACCGCCAAAACCCATCAATGTAAATCCACGCGGATCAATGCCTTTGGCAACAGAATTAGAATTGATAGCAAGCGCCATATTGTTATTGATAATCTTCAATATACCTAGCGCGGCTTCTGTTACCGACATTCCTAGCGGATCGGCGATATGTGTCTTGATTGCTTTTTCAGCAAGCTCAGGCTGGATAATAATATCCCCCCCAAGAAACTGTTCCTGATCTAGTCTTCCTAGCACGACTTGTGCATCGGTAACTGTTGGATGCTCACCGCCATTTCCATAACAGGCTGGCCCCGGAACGGCTCCAGCTGATTTTGGCCCAACGCGGAATGCACCACCATCATCAACATAGGCAATAGAACCACCGCCCGCGCCAATGGCATCAATATCAAGCATTGGTACCAGCACTGGCAGGCTTGCGACCTCTGTGTCACGCGGGTTTTTGATGCGTAACTCACCATCCTGGATAACAGAAATATCCGCAGATGTGCCGCCAATATCAATGGTAATAATATTGGAAATCTGGCTTTGCTCGCCTGTTGAGCGAGCGCCAATAACGCCACCAGCAGGCCCCGATAACAATAATCCAATCGGACGATCTGAGGAGTTTTCAATAGTTGAAATACCACCATTAGACTGCATAATTCTGACCTGACTATTTATGCCTTCTTTTTTAAGTCGGGTTTCCAGACTAGACAAATAACGTGCGGTTTTTGGCCCAATATACGCATTCATTGCCGTTGAGCTGAACCGTTCATATTCCCGGATCACATTCACTACTTCTGATGAAGCGTAGATATAGGCATCCGGATGAACAGATGCGATGATTTCTTTTGCCCGCATTTCATGATCATTGTTCAGGAATGAAAACAGAAATCCGACAATGATAGAATTTATCCCGCGCTTTTTGAATAATTCGGCAGCGGCACGCACTTCGTCTTCATTCATTGGCACATCGACTTCACCCGTTGGCGGCATCAGTCTTTCGGTAATTGGAATACGGTTACGCCGCTTGACTAGTGGCTTTGATTGCCACGGCACTTCATATTGAAGGCTGAAGTTATGCGGGCGTTTGTGACGTGCCATGTGAAGAATATCACGGAAGCCGCGCGTAGTTAACATTCCTACTTCTGCACCGTCACGTTCAATGACCATGTTAGTAGCAACGGTTGTGCCATGGTAAAGCATGTCAATATCGCCCGGTTTAACGCCAGCCAGTTCACATACCTGCAATACACCCTTAACAACCCCTTCGGATTGATCATGCGGCGTACTAGAAACCTTTGTCACCGTAACTTCATTTTTACTAGAATCATGGTTTTCTAATATGATGTCAGTAAATGTACCCCCAACGTCAACTCCAACCCTAATCATCAGCTTTCTCCTCTATTTAAAATATCTTCGCATATTGTTGCGACTTCAATTAATTGATCATCTCGACCTGCATGGGTGCTAACCAACAGACTAGTTGGTCTATGGTCTTTCATCTGTGCAGAATTCATCCGTGCAGAATTCATTGGCATGGCAACACCGGGTAAATTGAAAATATTCCCTAATGTTGTGTTGCGTAAGGTCATCAGATTGACCTTATGGAAAAGCGATTTATCCGCCATCAGCGGTTCCAGTTCGGGCGCCGGAATAGGCGTTGTCGGCATCAGCATAAATCCTGATCCGGTTTTCTGAATAATCTCAGCCACGCCTTCAACGCGCACATGGTGCAACCGGACGACATCTTGAGCGGACATATCTGCCCCGCGCATCATCCGGTCTAGCACCCGTTCATCCATTCGTGCGCGAATATCATCTGTCAGCTTATCCTGATATTCAAGCCACGCATCCATGGCGACAAGCGTGCCGCATTCCGCCATCACCGAAAAAGCATTGGCAAAGCAATCCAGATCAATAGGCTCAATGCTGTAACCGGCATCGCTGATCTGATCACATGCGCGCGAATAATCAGCGGCGACCTGTTCATCCAGATCATCCATCACAATAGTTTGTGGCGCAAAAAAGCGCGGCTTTTCCGCCAGTGGCGGCGACTGAACATGATGCTCTGATCGGAAAATCCGGTCTATCGCCGCGCAATCATCAACCGTTTTTGCCAAGGGGCCAACGGTATCAAATGTTCGGGATAACGGAATGACACCATTTTTATCGTACCGGCCTTCGGATGTTTTTAGCCCGACAACGCCATTATATGATGCTGGCACCCGAACTGACCCACCCGTGTCTGAGCCAATGGCAATCGGTACCATGTTACGGCCAATAACCGCTCCAGACCCCGAAGACGACCCACCGGGCGAATAATGTATATCATCAGAACAGGCATTTTTAGGCGTGCCATAATGCGGGTTAAACCCGATACCGGAATAGGCCATTTCTGTCATATTAAGCTTGCCTATGCTGACCATGCCAGCGGCCTTGGCCTTGGCAACGACCGGCGCATCAGCCGTGGCTGGCGAGGCATCCTCAAACAGAATAGAAGCCGCTGTTGTAACTTCGCCTTCCATATCATAGAGATCTTTCCATGCTATCGGAACACCATCAAGTTCAGATAATGGCTGACCAGCATCAAGCCTTGCATCCGCGGCTTTTGCTTCTTCCATAGCACGTTGTTCGGTTAGCTTTATGTAAACAGGACTTGTCTGGTTACGGCCTGCATCCAGACATGCGGCCGCAATATCAACAGATTTCAACGCTCTTTTCTGCAAATCATCGCTTAATTCAAGCGCGGTCATGGAAAGGATATCTTTGGCCATCACGTTCTATCCTTTGTTTTCGTTCAACATGATGCTGCATTTATTCACAGGCCAGTAACCATTGATCTGACTACCCGGATTGAGCTCCTGACCAGCAACTTTTTCAACATGCGTTTCGACCTTTACGCGCTCGCCATTAGCCAACCTTAGATAGATAATCACTGTATTACTGATAAAACTGGCCTGTTCGACATGGCCGGTGAAGCTATTCATCTCTTTTTTGGATGTTTTCCCGAAACTGATATATTCGGAAGGCACTACCATTATTCCAGATTTATTTTTGGCTAAATTACCCACAATACGGCCTTTGAATTGCCCGTTCGGGGTATCAATCACACCGGCCTTACCGGTTACATTTTGGATGGTGCCGTTAAACAACAGATTTTTGCCAATAAACTGGGCAACAAAGGGGGTTTGTGGATTAAAATAAATGTCTTCCGAAGCCCCGATCTGTTCCACCCGGCCAGCGTTCATAACAACAACCCTGTCACCCATTCCCAGCGCTTCTGATTGCGCGTGAGTGACAAAAACAAAAGTAATATTGAGCTGTCTTTGTAGTAATTTCAGCTCATCCTGAATCGCCCGGCGCAAATTAGCATCAAGTGCGCCCAATGGCTCATCCAGCAGTAGAATTTCAGGTTCGGTTACTAATCCGCGTGCCAGCGCAACCCGTTGTTTCTGGCCGCCAGAAAGCGATGATTCTCTAGCATCGGCAACGCTTCCCAAATCTAGTAAATCAATAATATTCGAAGATTTCTTCTTAATCTCGGCACTTGGTAGCTTACGGACTTTAAGCCCAAACTCAATATTCTGCCGCACACTCATATGTGGGAAAATGGCATAATTCTGAAAAATAGTAGCTGTGGGTCTTTGCTCGGCTTTAACATGTGTGTTGTTAACCCCGCGAATAAATAATTCGCCGGATGTAATATCTTCCAGTCCAGCAATCATGCGCAATGTCGTTGTTTTTCCACATCCGGAAGGGCCAACAAAGGATAGAAACTCACCCTTCTCAACCTGTAGATCAAAAGCCTCAACAGCCAATGTGCCACCGGGATATATTTTTGTTATCTGTTTTAGCTCTAAATCAAATTGAGTCATCATTTATACCAGTTAAAAGCAGGTTCAGGAGAATGATTTCCCCTGAACCCGAGTTGATGTTTATGCGCTCAGGAATTCATCCCACTTCATCATGAGATGATCATACTCATCTGGCCACTGATGCCAGTAATTAACCTTTGACGCGCGCTCTGCTAATGAGCCACCATCACGAAGATCACCTTCCTGAATACCACGGTCTGGTGCACCTACCCAAGGCTTGCCCTCATACCAGAAGTCATACTTCTCTTTGGACATGTGATCCTTGATTGTTGTTGTAGGTGAATAGTAACCCTGTTCAGACACAGCAATAGCTGGCGGGCCTGATAGCCAGTAATCGGCATAAGCCATAACAGCATCTTCATTTGGAGTTCCATTAACCATGGAAATACCAATTGACCATCCCCGGAGACCTTCTTTTGGCTCAGCATAGGCACACTCAATTCCTTGAGCCTTAACAGCCATAACAGCTGGCTGCCATGCATCTGCAAGTACCATTTCTCCAGATGCTAAGAGACCAACAAGCTCACCAAAATCACCCCAAAGAGCACGGAATTGTCCTTCTTTTTTCTTTGAAATCAGGAATTTTGCTGCTTCATCAATTTCGCTTTTATTTGGATTACCAGGATTAGGAACATCCAGCATACCAAGTGAGTTCATAGCTAGAATGGCCTGACCAATAGCAATTAAAGGGTCAACATTAAGTCCTGTTTTGCCCTTAAACTTTTTATCGAAAAGCGATGTCCATGTGTTAGCTTCTTCTGCCTCAACAAGGTCGGGTCGATAACCAATTGAGTCAAAATTATAAACAGTTGGAACCATCCACAAAGAAGACTGACTTGCATCTGACCAGATTTGGCCAGAAATTTGCGCCCGTGCTTCCATCCGTGAATCCGTTTTGGTGAACGTATCACGAATACTATTCCAATTTGAGAGCTTTGATGTTGGAATTGGCTTAATGGTATTAGTCACCGTCATAGCAGGAAGGCGCTCACCAATAGTTTCCCAACAATCATAGGCTTTTGAACCTGACAGCAATTCTGTCTGTGTGTTAGGGAAAATGTCGCCCTTACCACTTACAGACCCAACACCTGATTTTTCTTTGAAATCATTCAAGATACGCTCTTGAACAGTAACAGACAGACCAACAGTTCTTAACTGCTGTTCTGCCAGATGGCCACCAGCAAAAACCTGAGACGAGTTGGAAAGCACTGTACTACCAAGTGCTACACCCGTTCCAGCTAGAAACTGTCGACGATTAGTTTGTATTGTCATTATATTCCTCCTTCTAGAAGATTGGTCATATGTTAGTAGCGGCCGACCCCAAGTCCACCGTCCACACTTATCACCTGACCCGTCAGATATCTGGCTTTGTCTGATGCTAAAAATAAAATAAC
>JAHEII010000195.1 GCA_024639485.1 Alphaproteobacteria bacterium | reverse complement strand
TCATCCGGTTGACCGATACGACCCATCGGTATAAATGCACCAGCTTTTTGTGCACCTTCTTCGCCAAGTGAATGCTTTTCAGACAAAAGCTGTGCTGTTCGGATATAACCCGGCGCAACACCATTAACCTTGATGCCGTCGCGCGCTAGTTCATTAGCAAGACCCCGAACTAACCCAACGACACCTGCTTTTGCTGCTGAATAATGTACATGTTCATCCCACCCATACATGACACCCATGCATGAGGAGAGACAGATAATAGACCCCGAACCGGCGGATTTCATTTGTGCCAATGCCGGACGAATAACACGAAACATGCCTTTCAGATCAACGTCAAATGTGAAATCCCATTTCTCATCCGTCATTTCTTCTAATGGCACTTTATGTGCGATGCCCGCATTACAGACAATTGTGTCAATTGCCCCATATGTATTTTCTATACTGGTAACGGTCTGATTAGCGTTTTCTGTTGAGGTCACATCAAGGTGATGGAATTCTGCTGTGCCACCAGCATCCGTGATTTCCTTAACCACTGATGCGCCTTCTTCTGACAGAATATCCGTAACAATGACACGATAATCAGCGGCACCAAACGCTAATGCGCTCGCGCGGCCTATGCCAATTCCTGCCCCTGTAATAAGTACTGTTTTCATCATCTCATCTCCTAAAGCATAACATCGCCAGAATTTGGCCCAAGCGTTTGCCCAACATATATTCTGGCATCCTCAGATGCCAGAAACGCAACTGTTGCCGCCACATCCGAAGGTTCGCCAAAATGCCCTAGCGGTAATTGCGAAGCTTTTGCATCACGCCAGTCTTTGGATAATCCCAGAACTAGGTCTGTGTTAATCGGCCCCGGCGCAACTGCATTTATCCGGAGGCCAGATTGCCCGAACTCCCGTGCTAATGATTTTGTCAGCCCGATAATGGCTGCTTTTGCCGTGGCGTAATGTACCAGATCAGCGGCACCGATCTGGCCTAATTGCGAGGCTGTATTAATAATGACGCCGCCACCGCGTTTTAGCATGATAGGAATGGCAAAATGACATCCCAGAAAACAGCCGCGAACATGCACGGCTATCATCTTGTCCCAGTCATCACATTTAATCTCAACAAACGCTTTCTGTTGCAGAATACCCGCATTATTTACCACCAGTGAAAGATCACCGAATTGATCCATTGTATGATCAAACAGTGTTTTCATATCGGTTTCATCCGATACATCACCATGCTGAATGGCTATATGATCATCAGATATACCCGAAGCTATCAGCTTATCTTTTACTGATGCCAGACTGCTCGCATTAATATCATTCATCATAACCCGGGCGCCATCCTTAGCCAGTCGCTCAGCAATAGCGGCACCGATGCCTGAACCGGCGCCCGTCACAATGGCGATATGTTGCGAGGATGACATTATGAAATATCCTCTTGAAGGCCAGAGGCACGCTGATTCTGGCGACGAATAGATAATGTCAACAATATCCCGTACACAGCAAGCAGCGAAAATGAGAATAAGGTGCTAAGCACTCCAAACGCAAACAGGTTTGGATGAATTTCAACAGCGAATGTTCCATAAATTGCAATTGGCATGGTCACGTCAGAGCCGCCAGTGAACAACGTTCTTGGAAACTCATCATAGCTTAGCGTAAACGCAAACAGCATCGCCGACAAAACCCCGGGGAAAATAATCGGGAATGTTACTTTGCGGAATGTTTTAGCAGGGCTTACTCCCAGACTTAATGATGCTTCCTCAACAGATTCGTCAAAACGGTTGAATATGGCAAGCATCACCAGAAAGGCAAAGGGATAGGTATAAACGACATGCAATACGAAAGCCGTAGACCACCAGTTGCGATCAATACCAACCTGATTAGCGAGCAGAACCATGCCAAGCCCAAGCAGAACACCCGGAACAATCATGCCCAAGATAACAGAATAAAACACAATGCCCGAGCCTCTGAACGGCCGGCGAAAAGCCTGTGCGGTCAGAACACCCATAACCGTTGAAACAACCATAGTAGCAAAAGCTAATGTTAATGAACGGATCAGCGCTTCACCAATCGGCAACGGCGCAATACGCGATGGCGGGG
This sequence comes from Alphaproteobacteria bacterium, assembly GCA_024639485.1. Taxonomy (GTDB): domain Bacteria; phylum Pseudomonadota; class Alphaproteobacteria; order Puniceispirillales; family UBA1172; genus UBA12202. The sequence continues at coordinate 393 of JAHEII010000195.1, read as the reverse complement.
CTAGCCCAAAAACATGCTGGTACCAGTATGTTGACCATTCAATAATCGGAAATTGTGGCCCTCCTTCTGGTCCCTGCTGAAAACTCAGGATGCCCATGACAATGAAGGGCCCGTAAAGAAACAGCACAAATGCAGCGGTAAATATTCCCAAAAACCAGCGTAATGAAACAACCTTATCCATATTAATGTCTCCCCTACAGCTGATTTCGTAAGTTAACAATACGCAACATAATGGCAACAAATGTGGCCATCACCACGGTCAGGACAACACCAGCGACCGCGGCAAATGCCCATTTCAGTGACCCAACCTGAGTGATGATGATATTACCCAGCAAGTTTACTTTCCGGCCAGAAAGCGCAGATGCGGTGGCAAACTCACCCAGAACCATAACC
>JAHEII010000111.1 GCA_024639485.1 Alphaproteobacteria bacterium | reverse complement strand
ATATGCACCGGCTTCATGCCTATATCGGTGTATAATTGCATCGCCGTATCAATAGCATCAGCAGATGTTTTCGCGCCGCCCACGATTTCAACAACCGGCAGCAAATATACCGGATTATATGGATGCGCCACCATCATTCGGTCAGCATGGGGCATCATGCGCTGAATATCACTGGGCAATAACCCCGATGTGGATGATCCGATAATCGCCGTGTTGGTGATAGCTTCGCCAATTTCCTGATGGATGGTCTGTTTTAAATCCAGCCGTTCAGGAACAGATTCCTGCACCAGCATCGCCCCGTCCACCGCCTCACCAATGGTTTTGGCATATCTGACTTTTCCCCGTTGACCAGTGGTTTGCCCCGGCCATAGACGCAACATAGCCGCTTCGTTTCGGTTAATCACATCATTGATATATTTTTCGGCTTGTGGATGCGGATCAAAAACAGACACATCATAGCCTGCCGTCATCAGCCGTGCGACCCAGCCACCACCAATAACCCCGCCGCCGATAACAGCGGCTTTTTTAATAAATTCAGCCATATTTCACTCTCTAGCGTTTGATTAATTTCAGCTTTTTACGCACGTCTTCAGGGGTGAGAATCTTAACATTCATTGCCGAAAGAATAGTGGCTGCCCGCTCAACAAGTTGAGCATTTGTGGCTAGTTTGCCATATTCCAGATAGATATTATCCTCAAGCCCGACACGCACATTAGCCCCGACTGCGGGTGCCATCGCCGCAAATGGAAGCTGGTTACGGCCAATAGCAAACGCCGAATATATCCAGTCTGAAGGCAGGTTATTCACCAGCGCCATTAATGTTGTCGGATCATCCGGCGCCCCATAAGGAATACCCATACAAAGCTGTACCATCACCGGATCATCAATCAGACCTTCCTTGACCAGCTGTTTAGCCAGAACCAGATGCCCTGTATCAAAAATCTCAATCTCAGGGCGAACGCCTGCTTTCTGCATCAATCCGGCCATAGCACGCAGCATGGATGGCGTATTAGCCATGATGTAATCACCATGCGAAAAGTTCATAGTGCCGCAATCCAGTGTACAAATCTCCGGCAACAGGCTGGTAACATGTTCCACTCTTTCTGTCGCGCCTACCATGTCTGTGCCATCCGCTAGCGGAAGCGGGCTTTCGGCAGAACCGATAATGATATCACCGCCCATGCCAGCGGTCAGATTGATCACGACATCTTCGTCTGCTGAACGGATACGATCCACCACCTCACGATATAGCGCCACATCACGCGATGGCGCGCCGGTTTCCGGGTTACGAACATGGCAATGCGCAATGGCGGCACCAGCCTTGGCAGCAGCAATAGCATCATCAGCAATCTGTTTTGGTGTTATCGGCACCAGATCAGATTTGCCAGTGGTATCGCCCGCCCCTGTAACCGCACAGGTAATAAAGACTTCTCTATTCATTTTTATCCCCATTATTATTTAAGTTAGCGCCCAATTTATATATTGGAAAAAAGCTGATTTGTGTATCCTTGTTCCTAGTCGTAGGCAAAATCAAGACTTAATTTGCGGGCCTGAGCGTAAGTCCTGTAACTGCTTGAATATATGCCGCGAAGATGTACCCATATTCTTGCTTTCCCCATCCATGTTATATATGTCCTGGTAGGTTCTCGCCCGTTTTTTGCCAAGTTCTACCCCCGGCTGATCAAAGCTGTTAAGCCCCCATAATGATCCGGACATGGTGGTCACATATTCAAAAAGCGCAAATAACCGCCCCAGTGTATAGGGCGATACCTGAAGCCATGTAATCAGCGATGATGGTCTACCGCCAAGAAAAGTTGCGTCCTTGTCATCCTGAGCATGACTTCCAAGAGCAAGTGTATCTGCCTGTGCCAGCATTTGTATCACCAGCGCGTCATGATGATCTGCCACCAGATCAGCGGCCATATTAGCATCTGCCATCAATGGCCGTAACGGTGCCATAAACGTAATCGGTGTAATAATCGGGCTTTGGTGCAGATGTTGAAAATAGCTATGCTGGGCATTGCTTCCCGGTTCACCAAATACTATCGGGGCTGTATGGCCATTAACCGGATCGCCCATAGCATTGACAGATTTGCCATTTGATTCCATTTCCAGCTGTTGCACCCATGCCGAAAACCGCGCTAGCCGCTGATCATACGGGCATAGGGATTCGGTTGTATGACCCAGCATAGTGGTATTCCAGTATCGCATTAATGCCATATTCAACGGTGCGTTCTGATGATTTGGAACAGAAAGAATATGTTCATCAACCGCGTGACCACCGGCAAGCATGGCGCGAAATCCGGATGGGCCTATCGCCAGCATGAGCCCAAAACCAACCACCGACCAGATAGAATACCGGCCGCCAATAGCCTCATCAAAGCGCAGGATCATATCCTTATCAAATCCGGCATCCATAGCTTTATCCGGCATGGCGGTGATGGCCAGCATCCGATCAGATGCGTTCTGCTCATGATCAGCAAACCAGCGCTTTGCCATATGCATATTTGCCATGGTTTCCATAGTGGAAAATGATTTGGATATCACCAGAACCGCCGTCGTAGCCGGATTAAGTCCGGCCAGACAGTCCCCGATCTGTGCCGGGTCCAGATTGCTGACACAGTGAATATCCGGGCCCTGATGATATGGTGATAACGCCGCCACCGCCATAGCAGGCCCCAGATCAGACCCGCCAATACCAATGGAAACAACATCGGTAATCCCCATTTCCATCAATTGATCAATATGTCCAGCCATAGCATCAACACTGGCTTGCGCCATTGGTTGCGACGGATCACGCAAATGTGCATGCAACGCAGGGCGTTGTTCGGACAGATTAACGGTTTTGCCATCAAGCATAGCGTGGCATTTTTCCATAACCCGCTTATCATCTGCATATTGCAATAACAGATGCAGATGATCATCAGTTACTTTCTGGCGGGTTAAATCTATCATCATGTCTTCGATAGCAAAGCGGAGACGGGATTCTCTATCACCATCTGCCAATAGCCGTGCCATAGCCTGACCATCAGCAGGTGCGCTATCAACGCTGGATTTTAATTTTTCTGCTATTGTGGATGTCACCTGATCAGCCCTGCTTTTGCGTTTACAAATAAATTCTATCGTATATTTATATCACATTATTATAACTGCTGTCGCACATTCCGCAAAACTTGTTCTGTTTGTAGTTTAATCCCAATATTGTCCTAATATCCCTATCATATTGCACTAGTCATATTAACCGCATGAACCATTCACAAAAACATATTCTGTTCATTGATCATTCGCCATCGCCAAACACGCTTCGTTTGTCTGATGCGGCGTTGGTTATCATGAAAAAGAATAGTGATATTGCCATTATCCGCAAAAAACCGGTGGATGTTAATGCCGCAGATATACAAGCCGCAAGTGGCATTTTAATTGCCACAACCGAAAACATTGGATACATGGCAGGTCTGACCAAAGATGTTTTTGACCGCTGTTATCATGACCTGCTTGATGTGACGGCCGGCAAGCCTGTCGGTATATACATTCGTGCCGGACTAGATGGAACAGGAACACGCAAAGCGATAGAAACGATTTTAACCGGATTACGCTGGCGTTTGATGAGCGATATTCTGATCTGTCATGGCGACTGGAACAATGATTTTATTGCAGCGGTTGAAACACTGGCGCTAGGGCTTGCCTTACAGGTTGAGATGGGAGCATGACCATATGCTAGCCTCCACAAAACGCATATTATTCAGCGCCCCTATCCTGCTTGCACTGGCGGCGTTGGGCTGGGGCGGCAATACTATTGCCGCGCGGGTGGCGGTTGGCGAGGTATCGCCCATGATGCTGGTCAGTATCCGCTGGTTGATGGTAAGCATTATGCTGATCACCATTTATCCGCGTGCAATCCGTGAAGCCTTATTCACTTATAAAGATAAATGGCCATGGTTACTGGGGATGGGGTTTGGATTAAGCGGTTTTAATATCATGTTCTATCTGGCCGCGCATAGCACAAGCGCTATCAATCTTGGCCTTATGCAGAGCAGTATTCCTGCCATTATCATGTTGATGGGATTAGTTATTTTTCGTATTCCGGTCACTGGCCTGCAATTCATCGGATTGCTGATTGCCATGACAGGGGCGGTGATTGTTATCGCCAAAGGATCGCTGGATACCATTCTGACACTGACATTTAATCATGGCGATCTGATCATGATGATCGGGTGTGTCTGCTATGCTGGCTATACATTGGGGTTATCAAAACGGCCGCCGGTGAATAGCATTATCATGATGGGCATCTTGTCGATTTTTGCCTTGATAGCATCACTGCCATTCGCCATAGGTGAGGCATTAACAAACACGCTGATCTTTCCATCAATGACCGGATGGTTGGTTTTGCTTTATGTTGCTATTGTGCCGTCTTTTCTGTCACAGGTCTGGTTCATGCAGGGCGTTGATAAAATAGGATCAGGCAAGGCCGGTATGTTTACCAACCTTGTTCCTGTCTTTTCAGCATTATTGGGAATACAGCTTCTTGATGAACAGATGGGGTTATACCATCTGATCTCTCTAGCTATGGTATTTACTGGGCTATATATAGCCCAGCGCCGATAAATGGTTTAAAGCAAATAGTGAATATTAATCCACAAGCTTGATATTCATGGCGCATAATTTGCCATTTTTGGCTTCTTCCATATCATATTCAACCGCTTGGCCTTCTACTAATTCAGAAAGTCCAGCATCTTGAACAGAACTGATATGGATAAACGCATCTGATCCGCCTTCATCAGGCTCAATAAATCCATATCCTTTGGTTGTGTTAAACCATTTCACTTTACCTTTAGCCATCTTATTCACCTTATCGTTTTGCCCATATAGGGGTCAGAGTTAAGCACAATTCAATATTTAATGCACATTACTACAACCATCAAATGGGGCAGAATTTTAGTAAAGCAAGTTTTTCATGATTTATTTTTTAAATGTTGATACAGAATAGACGTATCTTTTTTGTTCCAGCCTTTTGCTTGAATAGCTTCAAGAAGCGCAAACACACATTCGGTGGCTGGTAGCGTTTGGCCATTCTGTTTTGCGGCGGCAACAGCAACGTGTAAATCTTTGGCGTGAAGTCGGGATTCCATGCCCGGTGCATAATCATCTGCGATCATTTTTGGCGCCATTAATTCCAGCATCTTACTGCTGGCAAAGCCCTGCATCATGACATCCAGCACGGCATCCTGATCAGCGTGATGAATAGCGGCAAACTGCATGGCTTCTGCTACGCCCTGTATGGTGACAACCTGTGCAATCTGGTTGCATAATTTTGCGACTTGTCCCGCGCCCATATCGCCAATATGCCGGTGGCCGCTGGTATAGGCAGAAAGTACCGGCAAAACCGCCTCAACATCGCGCCTATATCCGCCCAGCATGGATACCAGACTACCAGCCACAGCACCAATGCCGCCGCCCGATACCGGCGCATCAACCCAGCCTATCCCGTGATCATACATGGCTTGCCCGATTTGTCGCGTTTTATCCGGTGCTATGGTGCTATGATCCATGACAATCAAACCATGATGTGCCGCCGCCGCATGACAAACCGCGTGTTCATGCCCAATCAGAACGTCATACACATCATCGCCTGTCACCACATTAGTGATAATCAGATCAACATCTGCGGCCAGTGTCGCCGGAGTGTCAGATGGGGTTAGACCGGCGGCAATTAATTCCGCGCCTTCGGTTGCAAAAAAATCTGCACGTCGGGCATATCCGCGCACATCAAATCCTGCCCGGATCAGATGCATAGCTATCGGTGCCCCCATAACGCCTAGCCCGATACAGCCTATTTTCTTTATCATGGCCTTACCTTTGTTAACCTTTTTGCAACTGATACCATTACCTATTCTATAAATAGCATGCTTTTTTACTTTATTAATCTTTATATAGTTCTTATGGTGCAGGATCTTTTCAATTCCAAATAAAGTAGTAATTTAAAATGCGCGTTGCTGACCAGATTATTAATACCATTATTGAGGCCGGCACAGACACTATCTTTTCGCTTTCTGGCAATCAGATCATGCCGATTTATGATGCGGCTCTCGATCAGGATATCCGGATCATCCATACCCGACACGAAGCTGGTGCTGTTTTCATGGCTGATGGCTATGCCCGCTCAAGCGGTCGCACCGGCATAGCATTATGTACGGCTGGCCCCGGCTTTACCAATGCTCTTGGCCCTTTGTTTAGCTTGAAATCCTCTGAAAGCCCAGTTGTGCTTATCACTGGTGATAGCCCGCATGCAATGGATGGCAGACAGCCTTTCCAAGAACTGGATCAAACGGCTATTTCTGCTGAACTGGTGAAAGAAAGCTGGCGGCTGACAAACAGCGCTGCCATTGGTGATGCGATTAGCGAAGCCATGCGATTAGCCCGATCCGGACGGCATGGGCCTGTTCATCTGGCCATCCCCGAAGACATGCTGGCAGAACCGGCTCAGCCGTCGTTATTTTCCGTGGATGACATGGCAGACGATACCAGCTTTGCGATTGCGACACCTGATCTGAATGCTATTCTTCGGGCTTTGGATGATTTCCAGAAACCACTGATTTTGACCGGTGCCACATTAGCGTTAAACCGTGGCCATCATGCGATCAGACAGATCATGGATAAGCATCATATCCCGGTGATTGCGCTGACTAGCCCCCGCGGATTGAATGATCCGATGCAAGGCAAGCTGGGTGATATTCTTCGCGCCGCTGATGGTATTATCCTGCTTGATAAAGCGCCTGATTTCACGCTGGGGTTCGGGACGCCAGATATCATGCCGGATGCTAAAATCGTGGCTTGTGCCGCGCAATCCGAAACCGTCACCTTATGCAATCAGGTATTTCAAGGCAACATGATCTGGGGCTGTATTGCAGACCCTATGCTAACCGTGGCGGCCTTGGCCGCATCGGCGTTGCGGAAACGGTCTTCGGCATGGAAAACATCTGTGAATAAGCTGTTGGTGAAACGGCCGGATCAAGTGACCAAAACCAAGACCAAGACCTCACCGAATATCACACCGGCTATGATTATGCAGGGCTTTGCCAATTGTATTGATACCAGAAAGCCGCCATTGATGGTTTGTGATGGCGGCGAATTCGGGCAATGGGCGCAAGCCGGATTACCTGATCCACTGGCGCTGGCCGCCCATATATTTACCAATGGTACATCCGGCGGTATTGGCGGCGGCTTGCCGCAAGCGATTGGCATGGCGGTGGCTAATCCCGGCCGGCATGTGGTGGCGTTTATGGGTGACGGAAGCGCCGGTTTTCATCTGGCAGAAATAGAAACCGCCCGCCGCGCAAATGTGCCGGTGATATTTATTATCGGCAATGATTATCGCTGGGGGGCTGAGGTAGAAATACAGAAAAACCGCTATGGCGAAGACCGCATCCATTCCTGTGATCTGGATGCCGATACCCGCTATGATCTGATAGCTGAGGGCTTTGGCGTAAACGGTATTCTGGTTGAAACCGCCGATCAGATAGAACCAGCCATACGCGGCGCACTAGCCCATGATGGCGTATCTGTCATCAACATCCTGATGACCGGAATAGCCGCCCCATCTTTCTGAAATCCTAATAGAGAGAGTTACACCTGCCCTAATCGTCTTGTCTGGCCATGACTTTGGCAACAGATGGGCGGGCAGCCACGTTATCGTGGATGGCTTGCAGTTTCGGGCGACCGGACAGGCTTTCTGCCAGATGTTCATCCCAAGTTAACAGCATATATAAATAATCATCGGCAACCGTCATCTTGGCGCCGACCAGAAAATCATCTGGCAAGGCTTCTATATGATCATAGACTAGCCGCATTTCGGCCAGTGCCGCCGTTCTAACAGTATCCACATCCCCATAACGATCAGGATAATGAAACCGCAACACCGCCGGATAAAGCGTTGTCGCCAGATAGCTCAACCATGATAGAAAATGGGCATAATCCGCCGCATCACGCGCAGGTGCCAACCGGTGATCCGTATCATGTTCCAGCAACATTAAAACGATAGCCAGACTTTCAAATACTGGCGTGCCATTATCCGTTACCAGTACCGGAATACGGCCATAGGGCGATATCGCCCGAAACGCCGGCGATTGCCGGTATGCGTCATCGGGATAGACAATATCACAGCCTAAACCCATATCTTCCATCATTATCTCAGCAATGATGGAACCGGCACCGTGCATAGCATAGAGTTTCATGAGATTTCCTTAATTATTGTTTCGTTTTTATCAGTCATCAAAATGCTGGTCGATGGTGAACTGGCCACCATGACGGGCAACAACATCACTCTTGGGATCAGGTTCTGGCGTATTTGCCTCCAGTTTTTCGCGATAAATCTCAGACGTGTCTTGCGGATGAAAACCGATATGTCTGGCGTTATGATTATCAATCAGAACAGATGTATTATTGGATACTCCATGAATAATCGTATGCCGCACCGATGGCGCCCATAGACAACGGTCAATCAGAAGCCGCAAATCATTATAGCTCAGCCATGTGGTCAACATACGGCGATCAAGTGGTTCGGGGAAACAGGAATAAATCCGGACAGAAATGCTCTCAAGGCCATATTTATCCCAGTAATATTGCGCCATGGCCTCACCATAGACTTTGGATACACCATAATTGCTATCCGGTCTGACGGTAGATTTGGAATCAACAATTTCCGTGCGTGGATAAAACCCGACCGCATGGACAGAACTGGCCCAGATGACGCGCTTGACATCATTCTTACGGCATCCTTCATACAGATTATAAACACCGATAATATTGGAATTCAAAACCGTTTCCCATGCGCCTTCGCGTGCCTGACCACCCATATGCACCACCACGTCAACATCTTTGGTCAGCGCAATCATGGCATCCATATCAGCCAGATCAGCCTTAACAAACTCTTCATGTTCGGCGCAATTATCAATATCTACCTGATCGCTCAAGCGGATATGGTCAGCGTATTTATGAAGACTTAGCCGCAATTCTGTTCCTAATGCACCAGCGGCACCAGTAAGAAGAAGTCGATTGTATTTTTTAGCCACGGAACCCTCTTTCCTTTTTGAATATCACGTTATGAGCCTGATGCCCTAACAACATCACTACTGCGTTTCTTCGTCAATGGCTTTTTTGCAACATTCCAGTAGATCATGAATACTGTGATTGTTCCGGTTAATACGCGGAACCGCCAGCACGACCTCACGCTTGCTTGCATCTTTGAGCGGAATAATCCGCATATCAGGCGGGAATAATCGCGCTGATACCAGCGGAACAATGGATATGCCCAATCCTGCATGGACTAGCGCAATCACGCCCTCAAGCGTGTCAATTTCCATCCCCGACGTAACGATAATTCCCCGTTTTTCAAACCAGTCGTCAATTTTGAGCGAAATCCGGGCAGACCGGTTGAACCGCACATACGGATTATCCCGGAAAATATTTTTAATATTATCGCCGGTCACTTGCGGGCCTGCAATCAGCACCAGATTTTCTTCTTTCAGATGATGATAGATAATGTCTGCCATGTTTTTGCTGGGTTTGCTAATAATGGCGACATCAATCGCTCCGGACTGTAATTCCGCTTCCAGCACAAAGCTCTCATCCAGCCGCACCACAATATCCAGATTCGGCATGTCCTGACGAAAGGATTTTAATGCTAATGGTAAAAAAGAACTCAGCACCGAATGAACTGTTCCAATCGTCAGATGCTTCTGGCTCGGATGCAACATATCAGCGGGTTCCAGCTCTTGCCATTGCTTAAGCACCGCATCAATCTTATCCAGATAGATCAGCCCATCACGCGTAAGGCGTGGCGGTTTTTTACTGCGATCAAACAGATTGAGCTGTGCAAATTCTTCTAGCCGTTTCATCTGCAGACTAATCGCCGATAGCGATAATCCCATATTTCTGGCCGCCGCCTGAAAGCTTCCCAAATCGGCAATATCCCGATAGATTTCTAATGTTTTAATATCTGGCATGACAGTATTTACATAACCTCATCTTTGCGATTATCGGTTTCACCATATCGACTTAAAGCCGGCGGCTTCAATCCATCATATAGCGCGCTGATATTTTCTGCGATAGCCGCATTATGTTCAGCAAATAACGAATTGCCGGCGATATCGCTATCAACAATGAACGGGCCAAATGCCTTGACGTTGAACATCCACATCGCCTGTGCAATGCCCAGATCATCTAGCCAGAATACATTTTTTACGCTGGTCACGCCGCGCCCTAATAATGCACCAGTACCATATCCAACCGTGGTCAGATAAACCGCGCCTCTGGGTGCCAGAATATTGGTATAGTCTTCTTTCGGCATGCCGCCTTTACCAATGACGATTTTAGTATCGGTCAGATCAAGCCAGCGTTCCATCCATTTTGAAAACCGGAAAGACGCTGTTGCTGTCACGCCGCCGATTTTATAATTGCCATCTTCAGATGGTGCCGCCGCCGGTGAGCAGTGAAAATTGACATTACTGATTGCAGACAGATCAGTCCCTGATTGATCAAAAGCTGGTAAAGGCTGTTGTTTTTCCAGCACTCGATCATAAACGCCTTCTCTGGCGGTATAGACAACGCCTTCCAGATAAACGATATCCCCCGGTTTCAGCATGGCTATATCTGATGCTTTTACCGGTATGGTCAGATGATGGGTCTTGCGTGTTGGTGCTGTGGTCATGATATGCCCTCCCGCCGCATATATGGCGTGAACCATTTGGGGTCTGTCCGGTATGTAATCGTGCCATCGCCATGTATTCGTGCCGTAGCACGGCGTGACGACAGACAAAAAGTATGTACACTCACCGGCATGCCGCCTGTATGGGTGTATCCTACCTCAATATGGCAATCAACCACCATGGATGAACCTACAAATCCCATAGCGCCCATACCAATGGAATTACCCAGCTCTTTAAACTCATGCTCTAATTTTGCAATTTCCGGATCAGGGTTGCGATCGCCAACAACCCGTAAACAGGCCGCCTGTTTACCCAGTTGCATACAGGTGTCTTTTGAACCGCCAATACCAACACCAACAATAGCCGGCTGACAGGCTAGTCCGCGTTTACCAAAGGCAATCAGTGTATCCAGCAAAAACCGCTTAATGCCATCAATACCATCACCCGGAAACAGCATCCGGTAGTCTGTTCCGAACAACCCGCCCTTATGAACCGTGGTGATATCAATCCAGTCTGCATCCGGCTCAAAGCTCCATTCGACTTCGGGCGAATTAATGCCCAGATTATTATTATGTTCTGTTCGCCATAATGGGTGCACACGGTTTGGCCGCAACGGTACATCATGCGTTGCATCAGCGGTGGCTTTTCTGAGCGCGGCTTCCAGTGCTACCATGCTATCCATGCGCGCCTTATCACCAACCTTGACATAATATCGCGGCAATCCGGTATCCGCACACATTGGCCGCCGGTCTTCGGTGGCGGCGCGATAATTATCCAGCATGGCAGACAGAACAAATGCGGATAAATCACCGCTTTCTGTATCGGCCATAGCTTCTATTCCGGTCAGGTAATCATCGGGAATATCAATCGCCGCTTTTTTCATAATCTCATAAGCCGCTGTTTCGATATGTTTTGCGGTTATTGTCATGATATCAGCTCCTTTTGCTGTGACGCGGATTGATCTGGTGGGATTCCAGCCACATCATCTATCAAGCTTTGCCCCGGCTTAACCATGCTGAACTCCACTGGCTCCAGCGTCAATTCCAGCCCCTTATCGGTGGCGCGGATGACCGTATTTGCCGATTCATCCAGATTGCCTGTATCCGGAAAATCTTCGCGGTAATGCGCCCCGCGTGAGTTTTCTCTTGCGTTGGCCGCCATAGCTATAGCCTCAGAAATGCGGATCAGCGATTTCAGATTGAGCCATTCATGCCAGCTCATATTAAATGCTTTATCCTGTCCGCTTATGCCCATTTCCATAATGTCACCGGCATAGGTTTTCAACGTTGCCAAGCCGCGATCCAATCCGGTTTTATCCCGCATGACGCCGACATCATTCCACATGGTTTCGGCCAGCGCATGACGAAGCGCAAACAGATCACCACCTGATTTTGTAAACGGGTACTCGGCATCCGCAATCGCCTGTTCCAGCTCTGCCGGATCAGCATCACGCCACGTTTTCCGCTGTTTCAGATACGCGGCCATGCTATCACCAGCAATGCCGCCAAATACGGTGGAATTGGCAACGCCATTGCCGCCTAACCGGTTAGCACCGTGAACGCCACCACAATCCTCACCAGCGGCAAATAATCCATCAATAGCGGTGCTGGCATCGGCATTGAATGTTATCCCGCCCATCATGTAATGCGCGGTTGGGACTACCTCAACCAGCCCACCAGCCAGATCAAATCCGCAATCACGGCAA
>JAHEII010000099.1 GCA_024639485.1 Alphaproteobacteria bacterium | reverse complement strand
GGATAAGGTGCGGCGGCCAGCCGGTTCATGGTATAATGAACAGAACCGATATGATCTGCCACGGCTCCGGTATCTTTGAGCAATTCAAATTGCCGCACATCGGCACCATAGACAAATCCACCCGGCTTACCCGACAGCAAAGCCAGTCCTTTTATATTATCCTGTTTAACCAGATCGCCGATAATCTGATCCAGTTCTTCAAGCACGGCATGGGTCAATACATTCACGGATTTATCAGCGACATCAATGGTCAGCCAAACATATCCGTCAGCATCACAATCCATTTTCCAATGTGACATAACTTCTCCTTCAATTCATTATTATGCCAGTATCCGGACATTATACAGGCGTTGCAATCAGTCTATCCAGAGTATCCAATATCTGTTGCGATACCGTCAAGCCATTACGTTCTACCTGTTGCCGTTTGGCTATGCGTCCGGCACCGGGTAATCGCGCACCATCATCGTTGATAAGTCCAGCCATAGCCGCGATGCGTGTTGTGGTTTGCGGTGAAAATGCCTCAGCATCTATCATGATCATCAATTGTCCGGCATGTGGTGGCGCGCCCTCAGCATCCAGAAATGAGGACGCTTCGTAAGCAAAATTGGCGCCTGTTAACGCCGCCGCCAGTATTTCAATCATCAACGCTAATGCCGCGCCTTTGGCTTCTGCCATTGGTGTCATGGTTCCCTTGAGCGCAGCGGTCGCATCCGTGGTCGGTTTGCCGTCAGCATCCAACGCCCAGCCTTCGGGGATAGGTTGATCATTTGCCGCCGCTTTCATAATGCCGCCACGGGCAACAGAGGACGTGGCCAGATCAATGACTATCGGCGCGGCATTGGCCACGGGTGCGGCAAAGGCAATCGGGTTTGTGCCCAGCAATGCCGTTCGCCCACCCCATGGCGCCATCGCTGATGGTGTATTGGCAAATAGCAACGCAATCATGCCCTGATCTGCCGCCGCCTCAACATGATGACCAGCAACACCACAATGATGTGAGTGATGCAATCCTGCCATCGCCAGCCCGTGGGTTCTGGCCAATGCTGGCAAATCACGATTAACCGCGGCCAGCGCCGGATAGGCAAAACCGCCAGCCACATCAACCGCCATTGTTGCCAGTTTCGGATGAGTGACCGTATATCTGGCAAAGCCATCCACCTTACCTGATCGGGCTTGTGCCGCATAACTGCCAATCCGTGACAGACCATGCCCTGATTTCCCATCACATTCTGCCCTGATCAGCGCATCAGCAACACAATCCGCGATATCCGGTGCCACCCGACTAGCGATAAACGCGGCTTTGACCCGGCTAGTTAAGTCAGCAATAGATAAAACCTGATCTGTCATATTTTATGTCCCAGCTTATATGTTCCAGTAATAATAAGATTTTATGGTGTTCTGGATTACTCAAGGCAAAGATGCTTGGCTACGGCTTCGACTGTCATCCATGACACGCGTTTGGTGGCTTCTTGTGTGACACCTGCTATATGTGGCGTTAACCAGATATTGTCCAGCCCGCGAAAAATGGCCAGCGCATCCTGAGCAGGCGGCTCATCGGTGAAGACATCAATCGCGGCACCGCCCAGATCACCGGATCGCAAGCTATTCGCCAAAGCCACATGATCAATCATACCGCCACGCGCTGTATTAATCAGCACCGCGCCTGTTTTCATCTGGCTGATCGTTTCGGCATTAATCATATGTCGGGTGTCATCGGTAAGCGGCATATGCAAGCTAATCGCATCAGCCGCCGCCAGACATTCAGGCAATGAAGCCGCTATTACATCAAGGCCTGCTTGTGGTTGAAACGCCGGATCATAGGCCATGACCTGCATCCCCATTGCGCTTGCCCGCCGTGCCACATTACGGCCAATGCCGCCATAGCCAATGACGGCCAGAACCTTGCCGCCAATCTCACATCCCTGCCCCATTAGCTGGCGCGGAAACGTGCCATCAATCATTGCTGTGGTAGCATTCCATACTGGCCGCATCATCACCAGCATCGCTGTTATGACATATTCGGCAACGCTATCGCTATTGGCACCAATCGCCGGAATAACCGTGATTTGCCGTTTCTGGCAAGCCGCCATATCAATATTATCAAGCCCGACCCCAAGCCGGCCAATCACCGCCAGATGCGGTGCCGCATCCAGCAATTTCGTATCAATAATGGTGCGATTACGAATAATTAATGCCCGCGCCGCGCTAACAACAGAACACAATCTGTCCGGATCAAATGCCAGTTGATCATCACGGAATACGGATGTTTTATTGGTAAGAAACCGTTCGGCGTCTTTGTCCAGAAACTCCGTGATGATAATATCCGCTGTCATATGGATGCCGTGTCTGTTTGCTTTATGCGCTTCGGTAGAGCTTGGTCATGACGAACTCTTTATGCCCCAGCGCTTCGGCAGCGGTGGCGCGGCCATTTGCTGTTCGCCGGATCATTTCAATCAGCGCATCACCAGCCTGATCAATCGTCATCTCTCGCCGCAGAACACCGGATACATCCAGATCAACATGCTCGCTCATGGTACGAACCGTTCTGGGATTACCGGTAATCTTGATCACCGGTACAATCGGGTTGCCCACAACATTGCCCTGACCGGTCGGGAATGTATGCACAACATACCCCGCCGCCGCCATCAACGTAATACATTCTGCCGCCGCCGAGGATGTATCCATAAAATACAGCCCTGCTCCTTTGGCGGGTTCTTCTGCCGGCCCAAGCGCATCAATATAGGTGCTGGTACGGCCAATCTTTTCCAGATTGCCAAGAGCCTTTTCCTCAATCGTTGTCAAACCACCCTCAATATTGCCTTTCGTCGGCTGGGATTCCGACAGATCAGATGTCTTGAATTGCTCAATCACATCATCGGTATAGGCTTGCCAGATATGCATGAACTTCTTCGCCGCTTCCGGATTTGCCGCACGCGCTTCGCATAAATGCTCCGCACCGGTGATCTCCGACGTCTCCCCGAAAACACCATAAATGCCTTTCGGTAATAGCTTATCATACATGTTACCAACCGTCGGACAGGATGACAGACCCGTGGTCGTATCGGATTCCCCGCATTTGGTTGATACCCATAAAGTGCTAACATCACATTCTTCGCGCTGATATTCGCTGGTCATATGGACAAATTCCTTGGCCGCACGCGACGCCGCCGCAATCGTGTTGATATCTCCATTCTGCTCAATGGAAAAACCCACAACAGGCTTGCCCGTTTTGGCAATGCCATCAACAATGCGCGCCGTCCAGCCCGGCTCAATCCCGATCACCACACAAGCCGCAATATTCGGATTACTGCCCGTCCCGATCATCGTCCGGAAATGCAACTCAAGGTCTTCGCCAAACTGCAACCGACCATAAGCATGCGGTAACGCCATCGTGCCTTTGATATTATTGGCTACCGCTTCGCAAGCCGCATTCGATATGTCATCAACCGGTAGGATAGCAACATGATTACGAACACCTACACGGCCGTTCTCACGCACATAACCCATAAAACTGTTATTCAGTGCATTCATTATACTCTCCCTACCAGCGTTTGGTTTTTAGATTCTGAACATGAACATGATCGCCCTTACCCGCGGGCGATACTATCTTGCCTATATCCTGACCATATTTGATCACCGTGTCGCCTGCGGCAAAATCCTGCAGGCCAACTTTATGCCCAATCGGCACATCATGATTTACCGTCAGATGAAAATCACTGTTATCTTCTGTCACAACACATAACATCTCAGTGCCAGCGGTCAAATCCTCAACCACTACAACACCAACATTATCGCCCTTGTGATGGACGAGCAAATGCGGATCAGCCATGATAGCCTCCTCTTATCCTGAATGAGATTGAACAATATATATAAACTATAATATAGCAGTTATGACAAGTACCATATCATGTGATGTCGGGGATTCTTTATAAATAGCAGGATAATAATTGCCAGTTTATTCAAACCGGATATGATACTCTGTCCGCATAGCAATTAAAGCAGTCTTTCCCCATGACAAACCTCAATCATGATCAGCATCACCAGCATGGCAAAGCCGTATTATTTATGGTCATTGCCATGTTATTACTGCCGGGTCTTGATGCGTTTGCCAAATTGCTAAGCAAAGAGTTATCAGCTGGTCAAATTGTGTTTTACCGGTTTCTGTTTCAAGCCGGATTTCTATTGCCGGTGGTGATGTATCGCAAAGAATTGCTGGCGTCCCTGCGGATCAGCCCGGTGATCCAGTTTATGCGCGGCGCACTTGTCGCACTGGCAACATTATTTTTCTTTTCGGCATTGAAATATATGCCATTGGCCGAAAGCATTTCCATTTTCTTTGTTGAGCCCATGATACTCACAATACTATCCGCGCTTTTACTGGGTGAAACCATAAGATACCGCCGCATCATGGCTATCTTTGTCGGTTTTATCGGGGCAATTATCATCATTCGGCCCAGTTTCGAGATTTTTGGCTGGTCAGCGTTATGGCCACTTTGCGCTGCTGTATGCTTTGCTTTTTATGTGGTGCTAACGCGCCAGATTAGCGGCCGTGTTGGAACTTATCCCATGCAGTTCAGCGCTGGCCTGATGGCATTTATTGTCATGGCGGTTGCGTTATATTACGGGCATGTTTTTGATATTGATGTGCTGACACCCGCCCTGCCATCCATTAATAGCATCTGGATGGTATTCGGGCTTGGCGTGTTTGCAACAGTCGGGCATATCTTTCTGGTTAGTGCCGTGCGATATGCGGATACCAGCCTGCTGGCGCCTTTTCAGTATCTGGAAATCATTAGCGCAACGATACTGGGATATCTGATCTTTTCAGACTTGCCAGACAGACAAACGCTGATCGGCGTCACTATTATTATTGGCTCAGGTGTGTATCTGATGCACCGCGAACGGCTATCCCGCTTGCGTGACAAGGAACAAGCCAGTCAAAGCCACTAACAAAATTTTGCTTATAACATTACTGACCACATAACAGGGCTTTCATTTTGTGGAATACCGCCTAAATCAATTAGTGTAAGTTAATGTAGGAGAAGATAATGATTAAAGGGCTACACCACAAAGCTTATCGCTGTAAAAATAGCGAGGAAACCAGACAGTTTTACGAAGGTTTTCTTGGGCTTTCGCTTGCTGGCGCATTAGAAATAGAAGAAACAAAAACAGGACGCGAAACAAAAGTCCTGCATAGTTTCTATCGGATGGATGATGGATCATTCATTGCTTTTTTTGAGGCACCTGAGCGACCATTCCATTTTACCGAACATCATGATTATGATCTGCATCTGGCATTAGAAGTCACCCCCGAACATTTGCGGGATATGCTAGCCAGAGGCAAAGCCGAAGGGATAGAAACCCGTGGCATTTCTGATCATGGCTTTATTGATTCGATCTATTTCAGAGACCCGAATGGCTATGTTGTCGAATTAACAGCCAAAAAACCAAATCATGATGAGCATCTGCATCCGGATAACGCGAAGGCCAGACAGATACTGGATAAATGGACAGCAGAAAACGGATAATCAGTCATGCCAGACGATATCATCGGCTAGTTCAAGACGCGCGGCATCCATTTGAGAATGTTCAGGCGGGCACGCGCTGGTATGTTGCCATTTGTCCAGACAACGGGATTTAGCCGCCAGATCAGGATAAGACCAGACTTCTACTAGTGTATGCTCGGCTTCACGCGCCTTATAAATCATAATCCGGCAATCCGGATTATCCTGCTCTGACATATCGGCCGTGACCGCTTTTATCGCGGCTATCCTGTCTGCTGCGGCCTTGGCCGTGCTATGGTGTGTAATGGTAACGTCTTTGACTTTCATGTATATAAAACTGGCCTGAATTATGAAAAAATTCAATAGACTGTTGCCCATAAGATCAATAAAACTTTTATAAATGACTAACAGCATCAAAAAAAGTATGCTTTTTTCTTGATATAAGTTATGTTGTTACGGATTAAGTTTAATTTTTAATACATGATTAATTGTTTATAGTTGAATTAGGGTTCTGACATGATCGGCAAAATGCACCTTATCATTACAGCTGTATCCTGCGTAATGGCCACATCAGCTTTCGCTGGTGGTCTTCCGGGTGCAGATGAAAATGGTTCTATTGAGGCTGAGGCGAATGCGCTTGATGCGTCCATTAACACCTCCAATGATAGCAATTCACCATTGAACACAGGGTCGTCTTCTGGCAATGCTATTCCAGAAACTAGCGCAACATCCCAATCTTCGGGCGCGGCGAATAATGACGGCTCCAATGATGACGAGGGTTTTGTTGCTATCGAAGATGATCCGCTTATTGTTGATGCGACCGCTATCATGGATGATGATGGAATGGGCGAAGTCTCTGTTCAGTGGCAAATGCTGTCCAAAGACGGTGGCTGGATGAACCTGACCGGTGCAACCCAGCAATCCTTCACTCCACGGCAGTTACATGTCGGGCATCGTTTGCGTGTTGTTATTACTTATGTTGATGGACAGGGTAATCTGGAAACATTGATTAGCCCAAGTTCAACCGAAGTAAGGAATGTCAACGATAAGCCCACAGGCGCACCAATTCTGCTTGGCAATCCGTTTGAAGAAGACGCACTTGTTGTTGATACCAGCACGATTTCTGACGAAGACGGCATCGGGTCTTACGAAGTCATCTGGCAACGGTCATCAACCAAAACAAACTGGCAAACTTTCCCGAACGCAACTAGCGAAGTGTTACGGTTGACGCAATCACATGTCGGATTTTCATATCGTTCTGTTATTACCTACATGGATAATCAAGGCACGCGTGAAATTCTGATTTCCAACCCATCCGAAACCGTCGCTAATGTTGATGATCCGGTCGAAGGTGAGGTCATGATTGTTGGCAATGCACTAGAAGGTTCAGCATTATCTGTCACAACATCCGGCGTATCAGACGAAGACGGCATCGCCAGCCTGTCAGTCAGCTGGGAAGCATCAAGTGATGGCCGTATCTGGCGCGCCATTGACGGCTCAAATTATAATCAGATTGCGCTGAACCAATCACATGTTGGCTTTCAGATCAGAGCAAAGGCCAGCGTTGTTGATACATTTGGTGTAGAAACGCTGATTTATAGCCAGCCAAGCAACACGGTCAAAAATGTCAATAACCAGCCTAGCGGCACCATTAATGTCCGCCGCGTTGGTAGCTAACGGCCAGCTGAATAAATATCTGAATTAACATCTGATTTGTAACCATGAATCAAGCCAGCCTTAACCGGCTGGCTTTTTTATTACCCCGCAGATCAAGGGTTTTTTGATTATTTTGCGAATCGGGAAAAATTGCATTGACACCGATTCGCATTTCATGTGTAAATACCCATTATGTTGTATCCAGATCGAAATTCTGCGCCATATCTGGTAGGCATCGGAACAGATGCTTGGGCTAGTTTGTCAAAAATTTTCCATCAATTTTCCAATTGTGTTTCTCCCAACTGTTTTTCACATCGTATTTTTAGAACTGATACTAGTGATCAGGCTTCGGCTAGCCGCATATATACGTCATATTCATCAAAGGAGATCATCAATGCCGCGTGTCGTTGAACCCCTTCAGAAAGAAGGAAAAATCATTCCTTTCCGCCATCTGAAAGACGATAAATCCCACACAAAAACCAGCACCATTGCCGCGCTTGTTGCTGTTACTATCATGCATGACAGTTCTCTTTCTGCCGAAGACAAATTGCTCGAAATCATAGAAAATAGCGGCGAAGCAGAAGTATTGAACAATGACGATGCGTTTTCCGAATTGGGGCTATGCCACTCGGATGAACCATCGGATAAACTAACCCCTGTAAATGATAATTCTCATCCGGTGCATCTTATCTAGCCTCAACTAAATGCATCTGAGAATAAAACCGGTCTGCTTGTCAGGCCGTTTTTTTTGATCACTGATTTCTAGCACCACCTGTATAATATCTATCTATCCTGTGATAGGATAGGTTGCGCCCCAATCGGATAAGTTACCCAGATCAGACTAGTTTAAGGGCAAGTATTAGTAGCATGAGCATTAATCAACCTAGTATATTTTCTGTCACTTATATTCTGATTATCCTGCTGGTTATTCTTACCGTTTTTGTGATTTTCCTTGCGCTTGCCTTTTTCCGTAAATCCAGAGAAAACAGACAGTTATATGAGCAGATTCTGGCAACAAACAAAGGACTGGAACAGCTGGTTGATGCGCGCACCCAGGAGCTACGGCAGGCTGGCACGGCGATTTCCGAATCCATCGATTATGCCAGCCGGCTTCAACGTAATTTGTTACCGCCAAAGCATTTGCTAGAAAAACATCTGGGTCAGGTGGCGGTTATCTGGCAACCCAAAGATGTCGTAGGCGGTGATTTTCACTGGTTTGGCCAGATTGGTAATCAGCAAGTTCTGGTGGCTATGGATTGCACTGGCCATGGTGTTCCCGGAGCGTTCATGACCATTATTGCACATTCAGCACTTGAACAGATAAGCTCAAGCCAGAATGCGTCTGCTGATATGGGAAAGCCCGACCTTACCGCCGCAGAAATCCTGCATATGCTTCATGATAGTGTCTATCGCCTGCTTAATCAGAGCCAGTTAAATCGCAATCAAAACGGTCTTGATGCCAGTGTTGTTATTCTTTCTGATAATGCACAAAGGCTCAATTTTGCTGGTGCTCATATGGATATTTACTCCGTCACCCCTGATGCGCCAGCTGTCCGGTATAAAGGCAATAAGATATCACTTGGATATGAAAGCGCGGATTTGCCTGATCTGGATAATATCTATTTTGACATATCCAGAGAACAGATATTCGCGCTAACAACCGATGGAATATTGTCCCAACCGGGCACCGGTAAGTCTATTGGTTTTGGTTATCAGCGGTTTATAAATACCCTGAATAGCGCAGAAACAACTTCCCCTGCCAGCATGGCCAAATATATCATGCGCCAATTAAGGGCATGGCAGGGAAAAGAAATCCGGCGGGATGATATCATGCTAATTCTGTTTCAACCCAGATCATAATATCTGGATCATAATATCTATTGGGGGCAGATGGTCATATCAGCCTGAATTACATATCCGGACTATCAATCACTTTGATCTGAAATTGCAAGGCCGTGACTTCTGATGCCATGTCTTCTGCAAACTCCATCATGATATCATCATCGGCAACACAGCACCATTCAACATTTATCTGACGGCCTTGTTTTGCCAGCCCATTTAGCTGATCCAGCATTTCCATCAACTGTCTTGCCGAACTGGAATTAAAATAATGCAAGCTGATCGAACAGCGCAATCCACGACCAGTTTCATTGAAATAATGCTGCAATGCATCCATAACCGGATCATAAAAACGGTTAATATCTTCGGGATATGATTCGCCCGCAATCAGAAATGTCTGGTTATTAGGATCAAGCTCAACGCGCGGCGTTCTGACCGTAGCTTCTCTAATGAAAAAATCCTTCATCAACCGGCTCACTTTCACGCTGTTGCTTTTATCATGAAAAATACAGTTCCATTTTTGGCTGGATCGAACCGGTATTGTGGTGGTGATGAGGATCGCCGCATCATTTCAATCAACCCCAGGCTTGCGCCTTTGCTATTCATCTCAAGCGGCTGGCGGATGGTTTTCATGAATAACTGGCGCAATTCCAACTGTGTTGATGAGGATAGCGCATCAAGCCGTTTATTGATCATTTGCGCCCGCTGGGGGGAAATATAATTCCCGCCCATGATGCTAATCGCATCATCATCATCATGACTAATGGCCAGCAACCCATAGCTAGGCTTATGGCCATCGGGATCAGCGCGGTGATCACCAGCATCACCATATCTGATCATGTTCTGCATCATTTCTACATAAAGCGAAAATGCCTGACGGGTTTGTTTTGGCGTAAGCGAAAACCGGCGCATATGCCCCCGCAGTTTCTGGCCAAATAGCTCAAGCGCGTCTTCGGACATCGTGCCAACATAGCTCAGAAAACAATTCTGCTCCGCCGTAAGGGCGTTCATCATTTCAAGATGATCTAATTCCACCACACACACCTAATGTATCCAACAACTGAATAATGTCCCTATATTGACAGGAAAATTGATCTTGGCAAGCCTGTCGCTGATGAAATGATCTATCCCTGTATCCATGGCAATCCGGAATAGCACCAGCCATTTACGGATTTTCGTTGCTTCTGATTGTTCAAATCACCTTCAAAACCATCTGAAATATTTATCACGGTAAGGCTATCCTGCCCCATGGCTTCGGTGATTGCCAATGCCGCCATCATTGACCGCTTTCCGGATCGGCACATCATAAGCAGCGATTGATCTGGCTGAATATGTGATTGCAATTCATCCAGAAATGCCGGATTGCGATTACCGTTAGAATCCTGCCATTCAATACATATGATTTTCTTTCCCAAACTGTCCAGAACCGGCACACCAACTAGCATCCATTCGGCATGACTTCGCACGTCAACCAGAATAGCTGACCGATCTTCGCGCAACATGATCCATGCTTCTTTAGATGAAATTTCCGTTATCATATCCCACTCTTTATTATCATAATTAATCAATATAACCGCTACATATCATAATTACGGGTAAGTTCTGAATAAAATTATCAAATGGAACATTCTTGTCATCACCTATGAAAACAAGGTATAACGAAGTGTAGTTTTTTTGAGTATATTTCGTTTATGAACGTTTCTGACACATCATCGCCTGTTCCTATTTTCTCTTTTGCTAATGGTGAGGGGGGAGCTATATCCAGACGAATTATCCGTGGCCTTGAACGTGTCACTGGCCAGCCACGCATAAAGAAAATCTATCTTGATTATGTTGATGATAATCGCCCGGATCACCTGTTCTGGCAAGATGCGGTTGGCCGGTTGAATCTTAATGTTGATCTGAATTTTGATCCGGGGGCATATATCCCACCCAAAGGGCGTTTGCTGGTTATTGCCAATCATCCGTTCGGGGTTGTTGATGGGCTGGTTTTATGTTCTGAGCTATCCAAGATACGGTCAGATTATCAAATGATCACGCATGAGGTATTGCGTCAGGCACCAGCGGTGATGCATCAGATTCTGCCAATCAATTTTGCAGAGACCGCCGAAGCGCTGGCAACAAATATGCAGACCCGGCAAGATGCTATGTCCCAGCTAAAAAATAATGGCGCACTGGTTTTATTCCCATCAGGCGCGATTTCGCTGGCACCGCGTATCCTTGGCAAAGCGCAAGATGCGCAATGGAAAACCTTTGTTGCCAAACTGGCACAGATCGAAGATACCACCATCCTGCCTGTATTTTTCAGTGGCCAGAACAGCATGAGCTACATGCTGGCACGCAAATTTAGCCAGACACTGGGCTATTCGCTGATGTTCAGGGAAATATGCCGTCTGATGGGACAACAGGTAAAAGTAACGGTTAGAAAACCGGTTGCCAATTCGGTGTTAAGCCAGTTTAATAATCGCAATGAAATGACAGAATATTTGCGGCAACTGACTTATGGTCAATTGACGAGCTAATCATCAACGCCATTCACACCAGCTGTTATCATTTGTCATTGCCGCCGCCAGATACATCCAGTAACGGCTGGCAATCATAACAAAATATCCCTTACCACCAGCGGATGCGATATGAACCGGTGTCAATTCATGATCAGACCGCGAGTGGATACGGTTTGATGTTCCAATCAATTGACCGGTTTCCATAGATAACCCATCCAGCGGCCATTCCAGCCCTTTGGAGGCTTTGAAAGCATGCTGGCTCAACGGCCAGACAGAAAACCGCTGGCCGGAAGGTAAAGGCGCGGCAAAATCAGCCGGACAATAGATCAGCGCATCATGCTGGCCAATGAGGATAACCGGCGCCTCACTGCGGGCAATCGCATGCATCGCGGCAAGCGAATGATCAAATCGCCGCCCCAGAAATCCGAAACCCAGACAGATCGGCACCGATAGACAGGATAATGTTTTTTCAAGATCGGTGCTATGTTGCTCTGATATGTGGATAAGACGGTCAGGGGGAAATTGCGCCGTATCAGAAATAGAATCAAAATCACCAATGATATGGTCAGGCATCACCCCCATCGCCCTAGCCGTATCAGCCCCGCTATCAGCTGCAATTAGCGGAAAACGGCCTAGCAATGGTGATATCATAGCCGCATCAACAGGGCTGCCGCCCAACGCAATAACAGGCGTTTTATACGGCAATATTCCGGATGCAGGGAATGGTGTTTTATCAGTCATGAATGTGAAACCAGCCTATATAAATCGACCATATAAAAGATATGGTAATCCGTAAAACCGATTATAAAACGGGTTGGTGGAGCTAAGCGGGATCGAACCGCTGACCTCTACAATGCCATTGTAGCGCTCTCCCAGCTGAGCTATAGCCCCATACCTATACCCATAACAATGCCTATACCTACAATCATAGCGTTGGTATTGGCAAGTTATTTTTTACTTTTCTTCGTCTTCTTCGGGATCGAGGAAATCTTCGCCAATCGCAGGATCACCGTCAAGATTTTCATCTTCGTCATCCGGTTTGACAATATTGATCAATTCACCATCGTTATCATCCACAACATCGTCATC
>JAHEII010000098.1 GCA_024639485.1 Alphaproteobacteria bacterium | reverse complement strand
GGCGGATAATCCTATTCACCGGTTGCTGAAAATGCTGGCACCACTAGAAAGCGGTGTTCTGGATAAAGGCAATGATACCTTTGATCCGTCAACGGTTGCCATTACCAGTATTGATACTGGTAATCCGGCAAATAATGTGATTCCTGCCACTACTCATGCGACATTCAATATTCGCTTCGGGACGGTGCAATCTGCGGAAAAGCTGGAACAGATGTTGCGGGCACATTTTGACAGCGTTGGTGGGGAATATCAGGCAGAATTCCGGCTATCGGCAGAACCGTTTGTTACACCCAAAGGCCATTTTACGGATCTGGTTTCTGATGCGGTTCACATGATGACAGGCAGAATACCGGCATTGTCGACTTCTGGTGGAACGTCTGATGCGCGGTTTTTTGCGCCTTATACGGATGTGGTTGAATTCGGGCTGGTCGGTAAGACCATGCATAAAATAGACGAAGCTGTTGCTTTGTCTGATTTAACGAAACTGACCAGAATCTATGAGCAGATACTCAGCGCATATTTTGATGTGAGCGCCTAGATAATGTTGCCTCCACCCCCCGGATTTAGCGCAATACTTGCTGGCCTTGCTTATGGCTTTCGTGTTGCCGCCGGTCAAATTCGCGCAGGTGATCCGGCGGATCATCCGCAGGACGCGGCGGCGGTATGGGATGCGCTCTGGGCTAGTTGGCTGATCTCGTTGATCATTGGTATACCATTGCTTGGTATATGGGGCAGTCTGGCAGGCTTGCTTTCTTTTATGGTGATTACGCTGGTTATCGCCCTGCTGTATCCGGTCATCAGTTATTATGCGCTAACATGGCTGGGGCTTCAGCAACGTTTTCCGGCTTTTATTGTTACCATGACATGGATAAATAATTTCAGAGAATTGCTGGTGCTGGTGATTGTCCTGTTTTTTGCAGGGATGCCAGCGCAGAATCTGTTGCTGATACTGACACCGATTACATTCTGGATGTTATGGGCATTCTGGCGCGGTGCCGCCCAAAGCTTGCGGGCTAGTGGCTGGACAGGATTGCTTATGCTGGCCTTGTTAATCGTTGTGCATCTGATGGCTTATGTCATGATGGCCATATCGCAAGCACCTAATATCTAATATGTGGCATCTAATATCTGGCATTTAGCCAGTGCTGACAGGGGTCAGATATGGATAAATGACTTCTGTCAGATAAAGCCCTTCGGCTGGCGCGGTTTGTCCGGCGGCGGATCGCTGGCGTTGTTCCAATGCGTTTGCCAAATCCGCATTAGTCCATTTCCCCTGCCCGATAAGCACAAGCGAGCCTGTGATATTTCGCACCTGATGATGCAGAAATGATCGGGCGGATACAGCGATATGTACCTCATCGTTATGTTCGGTGATGTTAATCTGATCCATCGTCCGGATCGGGCTACTGGCTTGGCAATGGGTGGCACGAAAGCTGGTAAAATCATGTTTCCCGATCAGCAATTGCGCCGCGTCATGCATGGCGGCCACGTTCAAATTCTGGCCAAAATGCCATACCCGTCCGGATAATAACGGTGACGGTATCCGGCGTGTATGTATCCGGTAACGATAGCGCCGCATGGTAGCATCAAATCGGGCATGGGCATCATCGGCCATGATATTTGCCTTTATCACGCGGATAGATGGCGGTAAATGTGCATTAAGCGCTAGCGGCAATTGCCGTTCGGTAAATCCATCTGGCAGATCACAATGCGCGACCTGTCCCAGCGCATGAACGCCTGTATCGGTTCGGCCAGCGCCTTGAATAGGGATATCTTGGCGATGCCCCAGAATGGCGCTAGCCGCGTGTTCCAGTTGTCCTTGAATACTGTCGCCATTATCCTGTCTTTGCCAGCCGACAAAATCGCCGCCATCATATTCTATGGTGATGAAAAAACGCGGCATGGAGTTACTCTTTTGTGGCTGATGGGATGATATGGTCAGGCATCGGGTTGCCGTTCAAATAATCACGGCCAGACATGCTGGCCTTACCAGCGGGTTTTAGCCGGGTCAATTCTATGGCGCCATCGGCTGTCGCTATCATGATCCCGCCTTGCGCGCCTTTGCCCAGAATAGTGCCAGCGGGTTTATTACCCGGATGTGGCTTAGCCGCAATAGCCTCAAGCACATTGATACGGAGCATTTTATCGCCCTGCATAACGGTTAGCCATGTTGCCGGCCATGGTGAAAAAGCCCTGATCTTGTTGAGCAATTCAGCTGTGCTACTGGTAAATCTCAGCTCTGCCTCAGCATCGGTGATTTTATGGGCATAACTGGCATTAGCATGATCTTGCGGCGTGGCGATAGCCGTGCCATTAACCAGTAATGGTATGGCTTCTGCTAACGTGGTTGCGGTTAGATCGGCCAGTTTATCATGCATGATGCCGGTGGTATCCTCGGCGGCAATGGCTATCCGGTGTTCCAGAATGACGGCGCCGGTATCCAGTCCTTTTTCTATCATCATGACACAAATGCCGGTTTCGGTATCACCGGCGGCAATGGCGCGGTGAATAGGTGCCGCGCCACGCCATCGCGGTAGCAAAGACGCATGGCCATTAATTGCCCCAAAACGGGGTATGGCTAACACAGTTACCGGCAGGATCAATCCATAAGCAACAACAACGAGCAGATCAGGCGACAGACCAGCCAGTTCATCAATCGCTGTCTGATCAAAACGATCAGGTGTGTATACGGGGATGTTATATTCTTCTGCTACCTGATGAACTGGTTGCGGGGTCAACCGCATGCCGCGTCCTTTCGGGCGTGGCGGCTGGCTATATACTGCCACAACATCATATTGTTCGGCTAGCAGGCGTAAAGACGGAACAGCAAAATCAGGTGTTCCCATAAAGACCAGTCGCGGTGATAAAGCTGTTTTATCCGTCACGATCAATGCGCGCGTCCTTTGTCACTTTGCGAATAATCAGATCACGTTTGGCGCGCGACAGATAATCAATGAATAATTTTCCATTCAGGTGATCAATTTCATGCTGAACACATGCCGCCAGCAAACCATCGGCTTGCATGGTTTTTTCTGCGCCGGTTTCATCAAGATATGATACCTCAACAGATGCTGGCCGCGTCACCTCACCACGATACCCGGGGATAGACAGACAGCCTTCTTCCATGCTGGCCGTGTCTTCGGATGCGGATATAATTTCCGGATTTGCCATTTTCCAGATCATGGGGTCGGGGTCGTCTTCGTCACTACAATCCATCACAATAACGCGCAGGGATTGGCCAATTTGTGGTGCGGCCAGCCCTAGCCCCTGTTCATGGCGCATGGTTTCCAGCATGTCATCCATCAGCTGACGGATATCATCATCAACGGTTTTGACCGGTTCAGCCGTTTTCCGTAAAACAGAGGCTGGCAGAAACGTAAGCGGTCTGATAGGCATTAATCTTACTCCAGATAAATAAATCTTCTTGCCAATGGGGTAGAAGAACCGCCATGCTAGGTCAAGGTCAAATGGGTGTCAGCATCCATATGGTGGCTGATAACGCATGATACAACATACGAAGCCAGAGATAAATAATGGATATGAATACAATTCTCATACTTGTCATTGGGCTTGGTTTTGGTGCGGGTATTGGTGTGTTCATTATGCTTCAGCGCGGAAACCCGTCCGCACAAAACGCGGATCAATCCGGACTGGCTGAGCTGAAAGGCCAGCTTGATGCCATCACCCAGACCACCACATCCATGCAGAATAGCATGATGAGCAATCTGCAAAATCATCAGCAGACATTGAACGAAACCTTGCGCCAGCAAGCCGAAACGACCAGCCTCAAGCTTGGTAATCTGAACGAAAGACTGGCCGTCATTGATCGGGCGCAGGAACAGCTGAAAGAACTATCCAGTCAGACAACCAGACTGGAAAATGTGCTGGCTAATAATCAGGCACGTGGGGCTTATGGAGAGATTCAACTTGAAAATCTGATCACCCAGATGTTGCCCAGTAGCGCCTATTCGTTTCAACATAGCTTGCCAAATAATAAACGCGCGGATTGTTTGTTGCAATTGCCGAACCCGCCGGGGCCAATTGTCATTGATGCTAAATTTCCGCTGGAATCATGGTACGCGCTGGGACAAGCCGAGGATGAAACCGCTAAAGCACAAGCGCGAAAAGGTCTGGAAGCGGCCTTTATCAAGCATGTCAAAGATATCTCTGAGCGATATATTATCCGTGGGCATACGGCCGATAGCGCGTTGATGTTTGTGCCGTCCGAATCCATTTATGCGGAATTGCATAACCATTTAACGAAAGCGCTGGATACCAGTTTCAAGGAACGGGTTTACGTTGTTTCACCAACAACTCTGATGGCTATTCTTAATACGGTTCGGGCGGTGTTGCGTGATGTCAGAATGCGGCAACAGGCGGCGTTTATTCAAGAACAGGTTGGCCGGTTGCTGAAGGATATCGGCCGGCTTAATGATCGTGTTGGAAAACTGGATCGCCATTTTAATCTGGCGCAACAGGATATCGATGATATTACCAAATCAACACGGGCAATTAGTCGGGTGAGCGAAAAAATCGAACAGATCGAAACCGATGACACCGCAAGTCAGAGTGAGCAAAGCGCTCAGGGTGATGCCATTATTGCGCCGCCAATACCACCACGGTTAGATAATAATGAGTAAATTATTGGCTGTTCTGGTGGCTGTTCTGGTGGCTGGCTAGAATTGCTGGCGGGCTTTCATCGCCTGTGCCAGCGTGCCATCATCCAGATAATCCAGCTCACCGCCAACCGGTACGCCATGGGCAAGTCGGGTGATGCGGGCGTTTAATCCTGTCATTTTATCAGCGATATAATGCGCGGTCGCCTGACCGTCAACGGTGGCGGAAAGCGCCAGAATGACTTCTTCTATCTGTTCTGTTTTGGTGCGTTCAACCAGATAATCCAGCCGCAGGGTATCAGGGCCTACGCCATCAATAGCGCTAAGCACACCACCCAGAACATGATAGCGGCCACCAAATACAGCGGCGCGTTCCATCGCCCATAAATCGGCCACATCCTCAACGATGCAAAGCCGTTTTTGATCTCTGCTATTGTCCTGACAAATCCCGCAACGACTGGTCATATCCAGATTTCCGCATTCGGTGCAACGGCGGATGGCATGGGCAACCGTAAGCATGTCTTCGGCTAGT
Source organism: Alphaproteobacteria bacterium (assembly GCA_024639485.1). Taxonomy (GTDB): domain Bacteria; phylum Pseudomonadota; class Alphaproteobacteria; order Puniceispirillales; family UBA1172; genus UBA12202. The sequence goes on along the minus strand of JAHEII010000098.1, from coordinate 7,460 downwards.
GGTAGCATCTGGCCATCACGATGATTGATCAGATGTAAGGCCGCGCGGCGTGCAGATCGGGGGCCTAATCCGGGCAATCGGGATAATCGTTTGATCAGCTGTTCTATGGGGTTTGGTGACATCATGCTAGCCCGTTACGTCAGAACGGTAAATCTAAACCGGGCGGTAGCGGCAGATCACCGGTTACGCCCTGCATGCGTTTCGCCTTTTCCTGTTCGGCTTTGTCCTGTGCATCCCGAATAGCAACAATGATCAGGTCTTCGAGCATATTGATATCATCAGGGGTGTTTGCACTGGCGGCATCCGAGCTGATCGTCAGGGACTGGATACGGCTATCGCCGGATACAGCGGCCTTGACGATACCGCCTGCCGCTTCACCGGTACAGGTAATCTCAGCCAGTTCAGCTTTGACAGTGGCCAGTTTTTCTTGTGCTTCTTTGGCTTTTTTCAACATGGAAGTAAAGTTACGCATGGTCTGCCTTTTTCTCATCGTCATCAGAACTTTCGGCATCGGATAGGTCAGCCGGATCATCGGTTAATGTCACCATTCCGGTCAGCGGTGTTATGCTGTGGATGGTCGAATCGGGGAACGTGTCCATTGCTGATTTAACAATGGGATCAGCGGCCAGGCTATCACGGATAGCCTGTTTCTGGGCATGTTCGATTTCGTCCAGTGTATCGCTACCTGATTGTGTGGCGACGGACACCATCCAGCGCATGCCTGTCCATTCTGTCAGAAAATAACCTATCTGGCCGGGGACGTTTTCATCAAGAGGGCGGTCTGCCGAAAACTCAAATCGTCCGGCTTCTAGCAGAACAGGTCTGATACGGGTGCGCAGATAACTAGCCAGTTTCAATTCCCCGTGGTCTTCGAATATTTGTGCCATCTGGATCATATTTTCCGGTACTGGTTGCGGAGAAGCCAGTTGCGGAGAAGAAGGCGCTGATGGTGCTGGCGCCATATGATCGGCCATATGATCGGGCATATCCGCCATGGGCGGCGGCATATCTTGATCAGGCCATTGTTCAGCCAGCGTGGATGAAACAGATGTTGATGAAACAGGCGCGGAAGATGTAGGCGCGGAAGATGCCGGTGTTGACGAAGCCAGCATATCCGGTGTCACATCTTTGAGCTTTTTGACCAGATCACCGGGGGTGGGCATATTGGCAACATGTGCCAGCCGTATCAAAACCATATCAGCGGCGGCGTGGGGGTCAGGAGCAAGATTAACCTCACCATGACCTTTCAACATGATCTGCCATGCCCGCGCCAGTCGCGATAGTGTGATATCCTTAGCCATATGATCCAGTTCAGCTTGTTCAGATTCGGGTAGATCAGTGATCGAACCGCCGGCGGCGATACGGCTTGCCATATGAATATAATCCAGCATATCTGCTATGATCATAATCGCCTCAGCCCCGCTTTTTATGGCGTTATCCAACCCTGCCATCGCCTGATCTGCCTGCCCCATCAGCGCGGCTTTGACAATCTGGATAGCATCCATGCGGCCAGCTTGCCCCAGCATGGCGGCAACCGCGTTGTCTTCTATCTGGTTGCTGGTAAGTGCTGCCGCTTGATCCAGCAAGGATAGCGCGTCTCTGACCGATCCTTCGGCGGCACGTGCTAGCCGTTTCAGCGCGGCGTCTTCGATATGTATCGCTTCTTTATCGGCAATCATTTTCAAATGATCGGCCATCCGGTCTGTTTCCACCCGCCGCAGATCAAACCGCTGACAACGTGATAACACCGTTACTGGAACTTTGCGGATTTCTGTTGTGGCGAATACAAACTTGACGGATTCCGGCGGTTCTTCCAGTGTTTTCAGCAACGCGTTAAACGCATTGCGTGATAACATATGCACCTCATCGATAATGTAAATTTTATATCGCGCAGATAGAGGTGCATAATGTACCCCATCAATAATATCGCGAACATCATCAACGCCAGTATTGCTGGCGGCATCCATTTCCATCACATCAACATGCCGTGAGGACGCGATATCAGTACAATGTGTGCATACACCGCAAGGCGTTAAAGTCGGTTGACCATTGCCATCCGCGCCAATGCAATTCAACCCTTTGGCAATGATACGTGCAGTGGTGGTTTTGCCAATGCCGCGCAATCCGGTAAGAATAAACGCATGGGCAAGCCGTCCCATAGCTAACGCATTACTTAGCGTTTGCACCAGACTTTCCTGACCGATAAGTTCATCCACCGTAGAGGGGCGGTATTTTCGGGCTAGCACACGATAGGGTGTTGCGGATTGATCCGGTGCCGTTCCTGTATTTGGCTGATCTGATGGCATGTTTTGCTCTGCCTGATTAATGACTAAATCAATCGCATCATCAATTTAGGACGCATGTAAATAGCGGAAGACTGAATGACCCGACCGAAACATGCTTTGGCTGCTTCCTCTCGGACCTGACCGGTTAAACAAGGTGATCGTCCACCCAGCCTTCCTGTTTATTGTATGGGATATTATGACAAAAAGCGCAAGCCCTAGCGACGTGTTGAGCCATGCTTTGATGAAAAAAGAACAGCTCTATCGTGTATTGCCGCCAGTATCATAACGCGCCGCATCTGCCGGATAGCATCCCAGAACAGTCACCGCATCCTGTGGGCAGAAAAATTCCAATTCTTCAAGCGCCAGCGCAAAAGCAGGGCTTTCTACATGGGTTTCGGCATCAATATAGAACTGCACAGCAGTAAAATGACCATCCAGCATATAGCTTTCCAGCTTGGTCAGATTGATCCCATTGGTAGCAAAGCCGCCCAGGGCTTTATAGAGCGCGGCTGGCACAGAACGCAGTCGGAAAATCAGCGTTGTGATCGCGGCATCGGACTGATTCGCAGGATATTCGGGATTCTTTGCCATAATCAGCATGCGGGTTGTATTTGTGGACGCATCTTCCATGCCGGCCTTTAGGATATCCAGCCCATAAATCTCAGCCGCCAGCGAGGATGCAATCGCGCCAACGCTGGCATCACCCATCGCCGCTACGTCAGATGCCGCGCCAGCCGTATCCGGATGCATTTCCGGAATCAGCCCCAATTTGCGCAGACCATTACGGCATTGCGCCAACCCTTGGGCATGGCTTTTTACGGATGTGAGTTGATCCAGTGTGGTGCCTTTAACGCCAAGCAGGTGATGATGGACTGGCTGAAAATGTTCACCAATAATGCTTAATCCCGATGATGGCAGCAAATGATGAATATCCGCAACACGGCCAGCAAGTGAGTTTTCAACCGGAACCATGGCATAACGTGCATCACCATCAACAACGGCCTGCAACATATCCTCAAAAGACGCTAAAGGCAGGGTATCCATATCCGGAAACCGTGTTCGACAAGCAAGTTGCGAATACGCGCCGGGGACACCCTGATAGGCGATAACATTATCAGCATGTGATGAGGTTGAGGTCATGAATATATAGCCCAGTTCAAATCAGTTTTTGCTCAAGTCTTCAGCCGTTTAGCAGCGGCTTGCAGATCGGATTCAGTATCAATTCCGGTAATGGCCATGTCAACCGCAATGGCACCAATTCGCATGCCGGCTTCGATAGCGCGGAGCTGTTCCAGCTTTTCCGTGCGTTCAAGAGCTGATGGCGGCAATGTAATAAACCGTTCCAGCGCCGCGCGTTGCCAGCCATAAACCCCCACATGATGCCACATCACCGCTAGTTTGGTCGGGGTTGTGACCGAAATATCTGCATCCGTGATGCCGCCATGCGGGATAGGCGCACGGCTAAAATATAATGCCCAGCCTGTTTGTGTTATATCGCCATCCGGCCATGATACCACGGCCTTGACGACTTGCTCTAACGGCTGTTCTTCGGCGGTTATTGGTGCGACCGGAGTAATGATATCAAAATGACCAGTGTTCAGCGCCGTGTTTAGTGCTGATAACATATGGGGGTTCATTTCCGGCAAATCGCCTTGCAGATTAATCACATGACCATAGTTTTTATCAGGATCAATTTGTGCTAATGCCGCCGCTACTCTATCAGAGCCGGATGGTAAATCCGGATCAGTGATCACCGCCTCGCCACCTTCTTTCGTGATAATGCTGGCAATTTCTGCCCCATCACAGGCCACGATAACACGGCCGATATCTGCCTCAATCGCCCGTCGCCATACCTGAACGATCATGGGGGCATCACCAATCTGCCGCAATGGTTTTCCCGGTAAGCGGGTAGCGGCCATTCGGGCAGGAATAACGATGATGGTATCAGAGACATTCTGTCGCATGAGCATACTCTTGTTATCAATTCACCTGTCTTTATCATGCCAATCATATTATGACTAGATCAATGCTGTTCACATGCTTATAATAATGCCTGCTGGAATTTAGGGCGTTCCGATTGGTCATGGGTCTTGAACAAGCACCATGCTAAGGGGGAAAGTAAGGAAACGTATCATGGATAATCTGAATTTTAATAAAATCGCGGCTGGTGTCATTTGTGGTGGTCTGCTTCTGATGGCTGGGATCAAAGCTGGCGAATTGCTGTTGCCGCATCAGGAACTGGAAGAAAACGCCTATCCGTTTGAAGTAGCTGAGGCCGGTGACGGTCAAAGCGCGCCTGCCGTAGTCGAAGATACAGGGCCTGAGCCTATTTTTGCTATGCTGGCTAGCGCAGATATTGACGCCGGACAGTCCTTATCCAAAAAATGCACCGCGTGTCACAGCTTTGATGCTGGTGGGTCAAATAAAGTTGGGCCAAATCTGTACAATATCGTCAATCGCAGTGTTGCCGGCGTGGACGGGTTCAAATATTCCTCTGCTCTGACCGATTTTGGCGGCGAATGGGATTATGAACAGCTAAACGGGTTCCTTTACAAACCTAAAACATGGGTAAGCGGAACAAAGATGAATTACGCCGGACTGAAAAAACCGCAAGATCGGGCGAATATCATCGCATGGCTACGGACACTTGCTGACGATCCGGCACCGTTGCCATAATATTTGACGGCTAGGGATTAGCGAACTGTCATTTATATTGATGTTTAATAGAAAGGGCCGCCGATATGCTAGACGAACTGGCTAAATTTGCGGCGGCTCTGACAGACCTGACCCGACCGGTCATACATCAGTATTTCCGGCAAAATCCCGATATCATTAAAAAGCAGGATAACTCGCCGGTCACTATGGCTGATCAGCAAGTGGAACAGATATTGCGGGCGGCTATCCGGTATCGTTATCCGGATCATAGTATTATTGGCGAAGAGCAGAGTAATCATATCGGGGATGCGCCATATACATGGGTGATTGATCCGATTGATGGCACGCGTTCCTTCAGTTGCGGCAATCCATTATTCGGCACATTGATTGGTATTCTTGAACATGGCCAGCCGCAAATCGGGGTTATTGATCTGCCTATGCTGGAAAACCGCTGGCTAGGCCAGATGGGTAAGTCCTGTTATTGCAATACATCTTTATGTCAAACGTCCTCGGTGCGTGATCTGGCCTCAGCACGGATAGCAACGACCAGCTCGACTTTGCTTGGTGATGAAGGAAGGCCAAAATTTGAACGTCTGGCCGCCGCTTGCCGTGTGGTTAATTATGGCGGTGATTGTGCGAATTATGCGTATCTGGCAAGTGGTTGGTGTGATCTGGTTGTTGAAGCCAATTTGCAAGCTTATGATATCATGGCTGCCGTTGCGGTTGTTACTGCCGCTGGCGGAGTGGTGAGTCGTTGGGATGGAACCCCTATTCATCTGGATGATTTTGATGGTAGTATTATTGCGGCCGCATCGCCAGAATTACATGCGGCGGCCGTGTCTTATCTGTCAAACTAGAAGGATAATCCATGCCTGATCAAACCGATATTCATATTATTTATCATAGCTCTGATGCGCCCATGTCAAAATGGCAGGAATGGCTGAACCGTCTTGATCCGCGCATCCGGCTTGTGGGGCTGGATGATCCGGCCGCCCAGACAGCTGAAGTCATGATCACATGGTCGCCGCCATATGGGGCGATTGCCGCCTTGCCACATCTGAAAGGTGTGCTATCGCTGGCACAGGGTGTTGATCATCTGCTGGATGATCCATCATTACCGCGTGATATAACGGTTGGCCGTTTGATTGATCCGTTCATGTCACAATCCATGGCTGAATGGGTGATGCTGGCGATTTTGAAACAGCATCGGGACGAAGCGGCCTATGCCGAAGCCGCCACCCGCAAAGACTGGGTCTGTTTTGAGCCGCGTATTCCGGCTGATTATACCGTATCGGTCATGGGAATTGGCGCTATTGGTGGCCATGTCGCCGAAAAAGTAGCCAATCTAGGGTTTAATGTGCTGGGCTGGTCGCGCACCGAAAAGACAATTTCCGGTGTTACCAGCCTGACAGGGACAGATGGTTTTGCACATTGTCTTCGTCAGGCGGATTATGTTGTATCTGTATTGCCGCTAACCGATGATACGAGAGATATCTATGATGCGGCGGCGTTCCAGAACATGAAATCCGGTGCTTATTTTATTAATTGCGGACGTGGGTTACAGGTTGTCGAAGATGATCTGATTGCCGCCCTTGATCAAGGTCATTTAAGTGGTGCCTGTCTGGATGTGTTCCGCACAGAACCCTTGCCAGCGGAGCATCCGCTATGGGTGCATGATAAAGTCACAGTCTGGCCACATGTATCTGCACAGACAAGCCCGATTACAGCGGCAAAACAGGTCATTGCGTCAATCATGGCCATTCGTGATGGTAAGCCGCCGGTCAATCCGGTTGATATCAGCCGCGGCTATTAAATGCGCCAGCGGCTAGGTATTGGCCATATCGCTGATCAGGCTGAACACGGCGCGCATAGCCATTGCTTCACCACCTTTGGGTCGGCCGGGGCGAGCGCCCAGATTCCATGCCATGACATCGAAATGCATCCATGGTTGCGGTGTGGCAAGAAACCGTTCCAGAAATAACGCGGCGGTGATAGCGCCGCCATATCGTGATGCACCGGTGCTGGAAAACGCGGCATGGCCTTGATCCAGCTGTTTGCCATAAGGCGCGTGAAGTGGCAGACGCCAGACCGGATCATTGGTTTTCTGGGCATGCAGGCTCATCGCTTGCGCTAATTTATCCTGATTGGTGAACATGGCCGGTAATTCTGTTCCCAACGCTACTCTGGCGGCACCGGTCAGGGTAGCAAAATCCACTAACAGATCATTGTCCTGCTGGGTGGCCAGATGCAGAGCATCGGCAAGAACAAGCCGGCCTTCGGCATCGGTATTACCAACCTCAACCGGTATTCCGGCGGCAGTGTCGATAATATCAAGCGGCCGCATGGCAAGGGCTGAAATAGCATTTTCTGCGGCTGGAATAAGCACACGCAGGCGAATATCCAGCCCCATCGCCATAATTGCTTTGGCTAACCCCAGAACATGCGCGGCACCGCCCATATCCTTTTTCATGATTTCCATTCCCGAAGACGGTTTGATATCCAGCCCGCCGCTGTCAAATG
>JAHEII010000095.1 GCA_024639485.1 Alphaproteobacteria bacterium | reverse complement strand
CGTTACATCCGAATAGGTTTCTTCGTCACGAAAAATATCCAGACTTCCGCGAAGATTTCTTTCCCATAAATACGGTTCTGTAATCCCTAGTCGGAAATTCGATTTGCTTCCCGATACGGCAATATTTGCCCGCACACCGCGACCAGACCCCAGAAAATTGCTTTCCTCAATACCAACCTGAACAGACCCGTCATCAACCGATGAATAACCAAAACCCAGAGAGAAATTGCCTGTTGCCTGTTCTTCTACAGCCACTTCAATAATAGACTGATCAGATGTTGACCCCGGCAAGACACGACTGGTCACGTTAGAAAAATATCCAAGGTTACGAATATTCCGAATAGAATTTGTCAGCTTCAGCTGGTTAAAACTGTCACCTTCAACAAGCTCAAACCGGCGCCTGATCACACGATCCAGCGTTCTGTCATTGGCAACAATGCGGATTTCTTCAACAAAATTGCGTTCAGCACGGTCAATATTAATAGTTAATGCCATGGTCGCATTTTCTTCGTCTAACTCAAAATCCGGTTCAACATTCACAAAAGCAAAACCAAACTCACCCAGCTTATCAGTGATGCGTGTCAGCGTGTCATCCATATAACGAACATCGTAAACATCCCCGACATTCAGCGATGCTTCTGCTATCAGAATATCATTATTCACGCTCTCAATTTTGGAGTTAACAACAATATCCGACACCGTATATTGCTGTCCTTCATCAACATGAAAAGTAAGAACAAAACCGCTGCGATCTGGCAATAATTCGCCTGAAGACCTTAAAATGGAAAAATTAGCATACCCGTTCTGCAGATAGAACTGACGCAATTTCTGCTCATCTAGTGCAAGTCGTGCCGGATCATATTTATCATTCGAAGATAGAAAAATGTACCATTTCTTTTCGCGTGATGCGATAATATTACGCAAAGCCCGGTCGCTATATTGCTCATTACCAATAAACTTGACCTTGCTGATCTTAATCAGAGGGCCTTCGTTAACCTCAAAAATCAGATCAACACGTTTATCCGGAAGCTCAATAATCTTTGGCTCAATCTTGGCCGCATAACGTCCGCTCTGGCGATAGACTTCCATCAATATCGCCTTGCCTTCCAGCGCAATGCTACGCGTGAAAACACGTCTTGGTCTGATGTTCAGAATCTCAAGCAGTTGTTCGTCTTTAAGCACGTCATTGCCTTCGATATTAACGCGGTTAATAATCGGGTTTTCATCAACAGTCACAATCAGACGATCGCCATCAAGACGTAGCTGAACATCATGGAATAAATCAGTAGCAAAAAGTGAAGTGATAATTCCGTTAAGCTCTCCTGGTGAGATATCATCCCCTATTTGAACAGGCATATAGGATTGAACCGTCGAAGGGCTTACCCGTTTTGCTCCCTCAATCACGATATCGGAAATGGTTACTTCCTGTGCTTGTGCTATGGCGATATTTGCCAAAAACATCATGCTTACAGTATAAAGTATTAGTAATCTGCTCAAAACGGGTTTCATTAAACTCTCCACCTTTTCAGGCATATTATAAGACAATTACTGACGTTTACAAAGGATTAACCATCCATACACCAATAACATAAATCAGATTAGCACGGCGATGTAACCCAACTCATCACATCAAAAAAGGTGAACATCACAATAAGCGTCAACAGAAAAGCTATGCCCAGACGCATGATCCATTCCTGATATTTTGGTGAAAGCGGTTTCCGCATCACCGCTTCCAGCCCGAAAAACACCAGATGCCCGCCATCCAGCGCCGGAACCGGCATCAGATTAACAAAACCCAGATTAATAGATAGCGCCGCAATCAAGATCAGAAATTGAATAAATCCCCGTTCATCAAGCGCATTCTGTGCCGCCTCACCTGTGATTTCTGCAATCTTGACAGGGCCGCCCATTTCACCTTTATTGGCCTGTCCGGTGATCAGTCGCCCCAAGCCGCGCAACATGGCCAGTGACAGGGTATAGCTTTCTTCTACTGCCGCCATAATGGATGCGCCAAAACCAAGTTGCCTTACCTCACCACTACGGCTGACAACACCAAGCTGACCATATTCGGCACCGCGACATTCATCAATAATGCGCGCTGGCGTAACCGGTATATCACTCACCCTACCATCCCGATCAACCGTAAACATCAATTCGCGCCCCGGGCTTTCGGCCACATACATACGCAGATCATTAAAATCATCAACAGCATATCCATTGACGGTGAGGATACGGTCGCCGATTTGCAATCCGGCCTGATCCGCGGCGCTTCCTTCTATCAGTTCATCAATCACTGGCGGGGTGAACGCTTTTCCCATCAGCATGAAAACAACGGCAAAGATGGAAATACCCAGAATAAAATTGGCAATCGGCCCCATGGAAACAATGAACGCACGGCTGGCTAGCGACGCTGACATGAAACTGCCTTCTTCGTTCACGGCGGCCGCATCCGGTATTCCAGACGGGTCTTTATCCCCGCGCATACGAACATAACCACCTAGCGGAATAGCGGAAAACCGCCAGCGTGTCCCATGTTTATCATTCCATCCAAACAGCTCTTGCCCGAAACCAATAGAAAACACCTCAACATAAACACCCGAACGCCGCGCCGCCCAGAAATGTCCATATTCATGGATAAACACGATAACGGTCAGAACAAATAAAAATCCGAACAGAAAAATGAGAATATCTAGCATATGTTATCGTCTTTCCTCTAGCCATGCGGCGATGCGTGTCTTTGTTTCCATATCGATAGCAAGAATATCATCCAGATGAATAGCAGATGCCGAAGGCGCATACGATAAGGCATGATCAATAGCCGCCACAATATCCGTAAATCCGATCCGGTGGTCAAGAAATGCCGCTACCGCCACTTCATTTGCAGCGTTAAGAATAGCTGGTGCCAAACCACCAGCCCGCCAAGCTTGCCGTGACAACTTTACCGCCGGAAACCGGTCATGATCAACAGCCAGAAAATCAAACTGTCCAATAGCGGCAAGATCAATATGATCAGTTGCCCATGGCAAACGATCCGGCCATGCCAGCACATATGATAAGGGAACCCGCATATCAGCAGGGCCAAGTTGCGCCAACATGCTTCCATCAGCGTAATTTACCAATCCATGAATAATGGATTGCGGATGAATGACAACCTTTACCCTGTCTTCGGGCAGATCAAAAAGCACACAGGCTTCAATCACTTCCAGCCCTTTATTCATCATGGTGGCAGAATCAATGCTGATCTTTCTGCCCATATCCCAATTCGGATGCCGCAACGCCTGATCAGCGGTTGCATGATCTAAATCATGTTGACTGGCATGTAGAAATGGCCCGCCAGATGCCGTCAGCGTGATGCTATTAATCGCTTGCTGATGGGAATGTGACCAGACTTGAAAAATGGCGTTATGTTCAGAATCCGTCGGCAGAATCGTGCCGCCATATTTGCGGCAGGTTTCCATCACGATAGCACCAGCGGCTACCAGCGATTCTTTATTTGCTATGGCACATGTTCCGCCATGTTCCAGCACTTTCAAGCTAGGCAATAATCCAGCCACGCCGCTAATGCCATTAACCGTCAGATCACAGTCTTCGGCAAGCAGATCAAGCAACGCATCCATGCCATGATGGATATGGCAATCCATATCAGCTAGCTGGGCTTTCAGCTGATCATAGCCATGATTGCCAGTCAGAACAACATGCACCGGATGATGCTGTCTGGCCAGTGTTGCCAGCGCATCAATATTGGAATGCGCGGCCAGAATATGCACCGCATATTGATCCGGATAGCGACCAATCAGATCAAGAACAGACGCGCCTATTGAACCTGTTGCCCCTAATATATTCACCGTTTTCGGCATGGATTTTGTCATCCCAGCCATCCATTGACCAGCAACAGATATAACATGGGGATAGCGAGCAATGAGCCATCAAATCGATCAAGCATGCCGCCATGACCGGGCAGAATCCGGCCAATATCCTTTAAATCGTGACAGCGTTTATACCATGATTCCATCAAATCCCCGGCAATGGCCAGAATAGCCAATATCACGCCAAAGAGAGCAAAACCCGGCTCCTGACCAGATATCACCGCATAAACCAGAATGGGAACAGGGCTGAATAGCACGCCACCAATAGCACCGCTCCATGTTTTAGCCGGACTGATAGCCGGCCATAATTTAGCACCGCCCAGCTTCCGGCCAACCAGAAAGCCCATGGTATCAACCACCGCTACCGTGACCAGCGCAAGGACAAGCCAGATACCGCCATGATCCAGTCGCAACATGGCGACTAATGATAAACCAAGTCCGGCTAGCAACAGCATCATTATCACGCCGGATATATGGCGAAACGAAAACAGCCCGACAAAGAAAATCGCTAAAGCCATGAGTGTACCAGCCATATAAATACCAGCAGGATCAGTATCATAATGACCAGCCCATAGCGCTAATCCCGCCGGCATGGAAATGGTAACAACAATCAGCATTCCGATGATATCTAACCGGCCAGCTCTGGCAGAAAAAGTCAGTTCAAAAGTCATGAAAAGCACAAAACCAAGTGCCAGCAACAACGCCGCCATGCCGCCAAACCATATCACTGCAAGAAGTGGTAACAGGATGAGGGCTGTTATTAATCTGATGGCTGTTTCTTTTTGGAACATCCCTATGCTTTCCGCTTAGCCAAACAGCCCGCGCACCACGCTACTAGTCTAGCCTAACGACTAGCCCCACGCGCCCGGTTATCTGTTAGCTGATATATCTGTTTTTATTGTCAACCTGCATACCATCGCAACCAAAACGCCGCTCACGCATAGCATAGTCTTCTAAAGCCTGATCCAGATCACCAGCCCCAAAATCTGGCCATAACACAGGCATGAACATCAATTCGGCATAAGCCATATCCCATAACATGAAATTAGACAGACGCTTTTCGTTGCTTGTTCTAATCAATAAATCAATCGCTGGTAATTCCGCTGTGTAAAGATGTTGCTTGATCGCATTTTCATCAATATCCGCCGCATCTATCCGGCCAGCCGCGATATTCGCCGCGATAGCTTTCGCCGCAAGCATCAGATCAGACTGGCCACCATAATTAAGCGCAACCGTTAAATTGATGCCAGTATTTGTTGCAGAACGTTCGACCAGTTCAGCAATTTTTTTCTGAATATTTAACGGAAATCCTGCTAAATCACCAATGGTTCGCAAACGGACATTTTTATCAATTAATGCCTTGCCCTTACGATCCAGAAAATACCGGAATACGCCCAGAATATCTTTGACTTCATGCGCGGGACGTGACCAGTTTTCGGTGGAAAAAGCAAATAGCGTTAGCCATGTAATGCCGCGCTGATGGGCATGCTCAACAATATGTTCAACCGTAGCCGACCCCTGCATATGGCCGGCGCGAATTGGCATTCCACGCTGTTTTGCCCAACGGCGATTGCCATCCATGATAATAGCCAGATGATGTGGAAGAGCAGAGGTCATTAAGAAATACTACACCGTTTTGATATCTTTTTCTTTGGTTGCAAGCATCTGATCAATTTTGCTGACATGATCATCCGTCAGTTTTTGGACTTTGGCTTCTAGTCCGTGGCGTTCGTCTTCACCATAGTCACCATCTTTTTCGCCTTTGCGCACCTGTTCAATAGTATCACGGCGCACGTTCCGCACGGAAACACGGGCGGCTTCGGCATATTTTCCAGCAACTTTAGCCAATTCTTCGCGCCGTTCGGATGACAGATCAGGCACCGGAATACGGATCAATGTCCCTTCGGCTTGTGGGTTTAGACCAAGATCGGATTCTCTGATCGCTTTTTCGACCGCCGGTGTCATGGACGCATCCCATACCTGAACGGTAAGAAGCCGGGGTTCCGGAACCGAGATATTGCCCACCTGATTAATCGGCATGCGTGAGCCATATGCCTCAACAGAAATCGGTTCAAGCATGCCAGTTGAAGCACGGCCAGTTCTTAACCCCTGAAATTCAGTTTCCAGTGCTGACACTGCACCCTGCATACGCCGCTGGGTATCATCCATATCAAAGCTCATGACTCTAGCCTCCTTGCTGATCGGTGATAAGGGTAAATTTATCCTCATGCCGCAAGACACGATCAAAACTGCCTTGCTTTTCGATTGAAAATACAATCATGGGAATAGAGTTTTCGCGTGCCAGTGATATGGCAGAGGCATCCATTACCGCTAAATCCCGTGACAACACATCTTTATATGTCAATTGTGGGTGATGTATGGCATCCGGGTCTTTTTCCGGATCAGCCGAATATACCCCATCCACTCGCGTGCCTTTGAGAATCAAATCGCAATTCATTTCCGTTGCCCGAAGCGCGGCGGCGGTATCTGTGGTGAAAAACGGATTACCAGTCCCGGCGGCAAAAATAACAACACGTCCTTTTTCAATATGGCGTTTGGCGCGGCGGCGAATATATGGCTCACAAACTGCGCTGATAGGTAACGCGGATAACACGCGGGTATTAACCGATAAATCTTCGAGAGCGTTTTGCATGGCCAGCGCATTCATCACGGTGGCCAGCATGCCCATATAGTCACCGGTTGCCCGTTCCATGCCGGATGCCGCACCAGAAATACCGCGAAAGATATTGCCGCCACCAATGACGAGGCAAATCTCAACGCCTTGTTCAATAACATGTTTGATTTCTTCGGCGACACGGGTGACCATCACCGGATCAATGCCGTAGCTTCTCTCCCCCATAAGGGATTCGCCTGATATTTTTAATAAGACGCGTTGATATTTATGAGATGGAGCTGTATCCGGCATAGCAATTCCTATGATCATGCATGAGAGCTCACCGAACCCTCATGCATCAGATTAACGCATTTTACCGCATCAATGCCAGTACTTATCTTAGTTTCCTAGCTGTGCGGCAACTTCAGCGGCAAAGTCGGTTTCTTCTTTTTCAATGCCTTCGCCCAGATTGAAGCGGACGAATGATGTCATTGTGATAGGCGTTCCAGCATCTTTGGCAGCGTTTTCAATTACTTGACTAACAACGGTTTCCCCATCAATGACAAAAACCTGTTCAAGAAGAACCACTTCTTTCATGAATTTCTTCATGCGGCCTTCTACCATTTTTTCAGCAATATCAGCAGGCTTGCCAGACTGTATCGCCTGATCAACCAGAAGCTTACGCTCACGCGCAACATATTCCGGATCAAGATCAGCTTCGCTCAGACTAGCTGGCGCGGTGGCGGCAATATGCATGGCAATCTGACGGCCAAGCTGTTCCAGCACACTGGCATCAGCATCTGATTCCAGCCCGACCAGAACACCAATTTTGCCCATGCCATCAGCAACAGCATTATGGATATATGATACCACAACGCCGTTAGCGACTGATAGTTTTGCCATCCGGCGGACGGACATATTCTCACCAATTTTGGCAATTTTGGTTGTTAGCTCATCAGCAACAGAATGGCTTGCTCCTGTGTAAGGCATATCCATCAGCGCGTCGACGCTATCACAGCTTGTACCAATATTGGCAAGCGTTTGAACAAAGCCCTGAAACTCATCATTGCGGGAAACAAAATCTGTTTCGGAGTTTACCTCAATAACAGCACCAACATTGCCATCGGTTTTCACAGCAACCAGACCTTCGCTTGCCACACGGCTAGCTTTTTTGGCGGCGGCGGCCAGACCTTTTTTCCGCAACCAGTCAATAGCCGCTTCCATATCACCACTTGTTTCATCAAGGGCTTTTTTGCAATCCATCATTCCAGCACCGGTAGATGTGCGGAGCTCTTTTACCATTTGAGAAGTAATCGCCATTATTCAATCCTCAGCATAAGGTTATATTGTAAATACATGTTGTTAGAAGCCCTGCCATACATGGCAGGGATCAATAATCAAGCGCGCGGCCTTACTTGGCGGCTTCTTCGCTAGCGGCAGGCTGCTCTGCTGGTACGGCTTCCGATACGGTTTCAGCAACCGGTTCGGCAGATGTAGCAGGTTCAGCGCTTACCATTGTTTCTTCGACAGGTGCTACGTCTTCGCCAACATCCGTACCTGAACGGATCATTTCCGTTTTCAGTCCTTCGATGACAGACCCGGCAACCAGATCACAATAAAGGCTGATAGCGCGTAAAGCATCATCATTCCCCGGAATAACGTAATCCACGCCATCCGGATTAGCATTACTATCAACAATAGCAACAACAGGAATGTTCAGAACATTGGCTTCTTTGACAGCAATGTCTTCTTTATTTGTGTCAATAATGAACAGCAAATCAGGAAGCCCGCCCATTTCCTTGATTCCGCCAAGTGTTTTTTCCAGCTTGTCACGCTCGCGCGTTAAGGTAAGGGTTTCTTTCTTGGTCAGGGAATTGACTTCTTCGCCGCTCAGACGTTCATCCATTTCACGCAGACGGCGAATGGATTGTGACACGGTTGACCAGTTGGTCAGCATGCCACCAAGCCAGCGGTGATTAACATAATACTGGCCGCATGATTTAGCGGCTTCGGCAACGACTTCTGATGCGGATGGCTTCGTGCCAACAAACAGAACACGGCCACCATTTGATGCGACCTGGCTTATGGCTTCCAGTGCCTGATAAAGCATTGGCACGGTCTGTTGCAAATTCAGAATGTGAATGTTGTTGCGATCACCAAAAATGAACGGCTTCATCTTCGGGTTCCAACGGCGGGTGTGGTGTCCAAAATGAACTCCAGCTTCAAGTAGCTGGCGCATAGTAAAACTAGGGGCTGGCATAATAATGCTCCTTTTCCGGTTTAGCCTCCATGAAGGGTGAGGGAAAGGCCAGATATCATATTCCAGATATCAATCAAACCTGTTCCACCGGAAGGCAATACCGTGATTTTGCAGGGCATTGCCACCTTCATGTGTGAATTCCAGTCAATTACTGGTGGCTACTATCTACCGCTTTGCCGTTTGTTTGGCAAGTGTTTTTCCCAAAATTAACAGCCTGCCATCAATAGCCGGTATCAGAGAAAAATATTCTCCACCGAAACAACGCCATCAAGGGATTTAACATGCTGGCGGAACCCCTGACTGAGCTTATATGATCCGGGCAATTTTAAAATCACCTGATGTGTCTGAACGTGCAGTTTCAAGAGCAATTTTTGCCGCCCTTCGCCATCCCGCGACAGACCAGTTGCTATGCCGGAAAACGCCGCCGCATCCATCACATGCACCACCATCGCCATGGTTTTTGTATGGATTGCATCTTCAAGCGGCAGGACTTCTCTGGCTAGCAATTTGAGCCGGTCATCTTCTCGTCTGGCATCAGCTTTTATGTAAATCGGCTCATTTTCAATCAGATATTCCTCGGCATTGGCCAGCACATCGCTGAACAGGGTAATATCAATCATGCCGGTCGGATCAGTCATCTGCATAAAAGCAAAGCGATTATTATTCTGTGATGTTCTGATCTGTTTTGCATAAAGCAGTCCGGCAAAATGCAACGTAACAGATTCGTTTGTATCACTCAGTTTTTCATTAATCTGGCTGGCAAAGGTAATATTCAGCGGCTTTAGCTGATCCATATATTCATCAAGCGGATGGGCGCTCAGATAAAGCCCCAGCGCTTCCATTTCAAATGTCAGCTTTTCTTTGGATGCCCATTCCGGCTTATGTTCAAGCGGGATATCAAGCGTCACGCCTTCGACTGAATTAAACAGATTATCCTGTGCTGTTTCCGCTTCTTTTCTGGCCATTTGCGCAAAGGACAGAATACGGTCAATCGCATCGAACATGGTTGATCTGGTATGCCCAAAATCATCAAGCGCGCCAGCCTTGATCAGATTTTCCAGCATCCGGCGGTTCAAATTAACCGCGCCCCTACTGGCAAAATCTTCTAGTGACGTAAAACGTCCATGCTGTATCCGTTCATCCACTAGCGATTTCATCAAGTCAAAGCCAACATTGCGAATAGCACCAAGCCCGTAACGTATCCCTTGGCCATCGGCCAGTGTTTCTACCGTAAATATGGCTTCCGAATGATTCACGCACGGGGCTAGCATGGTCAGATCATAATGATGGCAATCCTGACGGAATATCGCCAGTTTATCAGTATTGCCGATATCCATGGTCATCAGCGCGGCCAGAAATTCAGCCGTGTAATGGCGTTTTAGCCATGCCGTTTGCCACGCGATAAGCGCATAGGCGGCGGCGTGGGATTTGTTAAATCCATATCCGGCAAAGGCGCTGATCTGATCAAAAATCTGTCCTGCCAGTGTTTCATTGATGTCATTTGTGGCCGCACCGGACACAAACTCTCCGCGCTGGGCAATCATTTCTGCTTCGATTTTCTTACCCATCGCCCGCCGCAAAATATCTGCCTTGCCCAGACTATATCCGGACAGCACTTGCGCCGCGCGTTGCACCTGTTCCTGATAGATCATGATGCCGTATGTTTCTTCTAGCACTGATTCCAGCAATGGGTGCATATACTCAACATCTTCGCGGCCATGTTTTCGGGCAATATATTTGGGGATATTTTCCATCGGCCCCGGCCGGTATAACGCCACAACAGCAATAATATCTTCAAAACGGTCAGGTTTTAGTCCTTTTAGCACTTCGCGCATGCCGCTTGATTCCAGCTGGAATAACCCCACTGCCTCACCTTCGCCAAGCATGGCAAAGGTTTCTTCGCATTCCAGCGGAATATCATTTAACGCCAGATCAATGCCCTTGCGTTTAATCAGATCAATAGCCTGTTGCAGAACTGTCAGCGTTTTCAATCCCAGAAAATCAAACTTGACCAGCCCTGCGTCTTCGACAGATTTCATATTGAACTGCGTTACCGGCAATTCGGATGCCGGATCACGGGTTAATGGCACCAATTCCGCCAGCGGCCGGTCACCGATTACCAACCCTGCCGCGTGAGTTGACCAATGCCGCAATAAGCCTTCTATCTGTTTTGAGATATTGACCAGATTCTGAACATCCTGATCACCTTCAACGGCGGCTTTCAAATCCCGCTCGGTTTTCAATGCTTCGGATAATTTGACTGGCTTGGCCGGATTACTTGGCACCAGCTTGGCAATTCGGTCGACTTGTCCATATGGCATACCCAGCACGCGGCCAGCGTCACGCAACGCGGCACGCGCCTGCAGGCTTCCGAATGTGATAATCTGTGCAACCCTGTCATCGCCGTATTTTTGTTGAACATAGCTAATGACTTCTTCGCGGCGGTCACGGCAGAAATCAATATCAAAATCCGGCATGGAAATCCGTTCCGGATTAAGGAATCGTTCAAACAATAACCCCCAGCGGATGGGATCAAGGTCGGTAATCCCCAACGCATATCCAACCAGTGATCCGGCACCAGACCCACGGCCGGGGCCAACCGGAATATTCTGCTCTTTTGCCCAGTTGATGAAATCCGCGACAATCAGAAAATATCCGGCAAAGCCCATCTGGGTAATAATATCCAGTTCCAGATTTAAGCGGGCGGTATAGGTTTCTGTCATGGTCGCCGGATCAATCGCGGCATAAGCGGCATGCCCTGTATTTGTTCTGATCTGTTCCAGACGGTTTTCACATCCTTTATGTGACAATTTACGAAGCCAGTCTTTCTCATCACTGCCATCAGGGGTGGCAAAGGGCGGCAATAACGGTTTCTTTTTCTTGACGGCAAAAGCACAACGGCGAGCAATATGGGCGGTGTTATCTATGGCTTCCGGCAGATCAGAAAATAACGCTTTCATCTCACGCTCGGATTTAAAATAATGCTCATCGGTTTCATGCCGCCGGTCATCATGAAACAGCGTTTTGCTTTCGGAAATGCAAAGCAACACATTATGGGCATCGGCGTCACCCTTGCCCCCGAAATAGCAATCATTAGTGGCAACAATCGGGATGTTATTGTCATATGCCATATCCAGCAATTGCGGTTCTATCGCTGTTTCGCGTTCTGTGTGGTGGCGTTGAATTTCAACATAAAGCCTATTGGGGAAAACCGTCATCAAACTGGCCAGCCGCCGCTTGGCCAGATCAGCTCTATTTTCTGCCAGAGGTGACGCAACAAACCCGTGTTTTGCCCCGCCAGTCAGCGCAATCAGGCCAGCTGCATGTTGCTGTAAATCAGCCAGCGGAATAAACGGATCATGTTCACCAGAAAGCAATGCCCGCGACATCATCACCGATAAGTTCATCCAGCCGTCTTCGTTCTGGACAAGCAGGACAATCTCGCCTGATGGTTCATCCGCCGTATCATCCCTGATCATGACCTGTGCGCCAATAATCGGCTGAATACCGGATTGCAATGCTGCTTCGGAAAACTCAAGCGCACCATAGCTGTTAAAGCTATCGGTTAACGCTAGCGCGGGTTGCCCCATCTTGGCCGCTTTTTCAATCAGCGGCTTGATCGGCAACATTCCTTCAGCCAGTGAATAGGATGAATGCACGCGTAAATGGATAAAAGGCAAGGACATGGCCGCAGTATCACCCAGACCACTTCACCGGTGCAAGCACGCAATATTTTTGCTTCGGAAACATACAGCCACAGGATGATTTTTTATCCTATTCGACCAACTCACCTTTGCGAATCGTCAATACCCTATCCAGCGATTTAGCCAGTTCCATATTATGCGTAACAACCAGCGCGGCGGTACCGGTTGACCGTAACACCGCAACCAGA